>JBAUIH010000304.1:0-2186 GCA_049682755.1 Candidatus Aminicenantales bacterium
GCTTCGGGTCGCCCCATGGTCCAGGCTTCGTTGGCGTAGCGCTTCATTTGAATCCTCCGAACCGCCTCCTCTTCGGCCGGTCCAAGAACCCCGGGCTCGAACCGGACCTGGAAATATTCGGCCAAACCGTCGAGAAACCGCTCTGCCGCCCATTGGCCGTCGATCTCTTTCCCCAGGGCTTCTGACAAGGAAATCATCTTCAGGCCGGAGATCGCCTCCCGGCAGAGCGAAAGACAGTCCAAGAGACCGTCATCGCCCTGGAGAGGAATGGAGCCATGCTGGAGGAACCTTCCGCCCACCCTTTTCTGGGCGCTGCCGACGATCTTCCGGCCGTCGATCGCGATCTCGTCCCGGGCCGGATAGGCGAAACAGGGCATGTTCCCTCTGGAATAAGACGACGGGGGCGGCCCGGCCAGCCTCGCTCGCAAGCCCATTTTTTCCAATCCCAGGATGAGGCCGGCCGAAATCCGGCGATAGGACTCCGTCAGAGTGCCTGAAAATGTCTCGGTGTCGGAGGAGGCGATGGCGTAGGTGATCTCCCGCCAGTGGAGAACGAGTTTTCCCCCGGTGATCCGCCGGACGAGATCGATCCCGTGGCGGCGGCAATAGTCTATGTCCACGACATCATTGATGCGCTGGGAATAGCCGAGAGACACCGTGGGTCGCTGCCAGCAATAAAAACGGACGGACGTCCGCGAACCTTGGCCGGTCCGCCGGAAGAGATGCTCATCGAGGGCCATGTTGAAGGCTCCGGGGCGCGGCGCCGGATCGATGAACAGATTCCAGGGTTTCATGGGCGTTTTCTTCAGGCGTATTATAGGTCAGGCGGGCCGTATAGGGAAAGCTCTGTAACTCTAGACGTGTCATTCGTCATAACAGGTCCGTTTGACACCCCGGTGATCTTGGCCTATATTCGGCTCCCAGAGATTCATTTATGTCCGAATAGCCCTGTAGATGTTCGTTTATGCAGGAATCGATGAGGCCGGGTACGGCCCTCTGATCGGTCCGCTGGTGATCGCCAGGAGCGTTTTTGTCCTGGACCGCCAGAATCCCACCCTTGAACCTCCTTCCTTATGGAGCCTTTTGAGTTCAGTGGTTTGCCAGAAATATTCTGATAAGAAAGGCCGTCTGGCGATCAATGATTCGAAGACGCTTTATGCGCCGGCTCGGTCCTTAGAGCGTTTGGAGCGAGGTGTCCTCACTTTTCTCTCGGCTTCCGGGATGGTTCCGAAAAACCTCGATGATCTTCTGGAGAAGATCTCTTACGACGCGCTTTCCTGCAGAGTCGGGAACGATTGGTATCGCGCTCCAAACGGAGAGCCTCATCTTCCTTGGTTCCACTCCCCTTCCCAAATCGCCGCCCTCCAGCGGAAGTTGCACAGGGTAATGCTGAGCACGTCGATTCGTCTGGCCGATATCAATGCCGCCGTGGTCTTCGAGGACCGGTTCAATCAAATGGTTAAGAATTGCCATTCCAAAGCCGATTGTGCCTGGGTTTTTGTGTCCGGCCATCTCCAAGACATCTGGTCAAGGCATGGTGATCATCATCCGCTCATCGTCGTGGACCGCCAGGGAGGGAGAAAAACCTACCGGCAACTCCTTGAGTCGATTTTCTTTCCGGCAGAGGTGAGCACCCTTTACGAAAATCCTGCTCAAAGCCTCTATCGGATTGCCGAGGGAATCCGCGAGATGCACATCCTCGTGCAGGTGGACAGCGAACGGCGACATTTCCCAGTAGCCCTGGCGTCTATGGCCGCCAAATATCTTCGGGAGCTTTTGATGACTCGGTTTCAATCTTTTTGGCTCGTCCACGCTCCCGAAGTCAAACCCACAGCCGGATATTTCCAAGACGGCCGGCGTTTTCTCCGGGACATCGGGCCTCTCCTTGCTCGCCTCGACATCGATCCCGAGACTTTTGTCCGGTGTCGCTGATCCTCCTCCATAGGGAAGGCTGAAGAGGGAAAAGGGAAGAGCGGGCAACGGGATTCGAACCCGCGACTCCCAGCTTGGGAAGCTGGCACTCTACCGCTGAGTTATGCCCGCTCGGTACTGAGCAGTTAGAATTCAGCCAGAGTCCCCTATTGTACGGTTTGTCGTTTGTCTTTTCAACCACGCGCCTGCCTTTAGAGCCATCTTTCAACCTCCACCTTTCCCGCTGCGACCGAGTTGTCGAGGCATTCTTCAAC
>JBAUIH010000305.1:0-4457 GCA_049682755.1 Candidatus Aminicenantales bacterium
GGGTACCGCCGGATGTCCCGGAGCGAGAATTCATCGTGGCTGTAATCCTCCAACTTCTCCCGGTCGGAGAGGACGTTCTCCGGGCCGACGATGGCGGCCAGCCGCCGCAGGATGTCAGGAGTTAATGGGTTATGCATTCCCTCATTCGATGATGATGTGCGGGATGCCGGCGTCCCTGAGCAGGCGGTTCAGGTGGGGGACGTCGGCGTCCAGGATCTCTTTCAGCTTGGCGATCTCGACATCGGCCTCTTCCACGAGCTCCTTGAACAGCTCGCGGGACTGGTCGGTCGGCCGGGCGTCGGCCGAGGCCACGACCGAGGCCAGCGCGGCGATTTTGTTATCAAGTCTGATCGGATAATTGAGAGGATCCTGGCTGCTTTTGGACTTGGCCTGGATGAGGACGACCTCGATAGCCGTCAATTTTAGCTGGACCGCTTCCCCCGCCTCGACGGCGCCGGAGCTCTCCGGACATCCCTTGATTTCCGTATGGAGCGTCCCAATCTTGGCGCGAATCCGGCGAAGCGTGTTGATCGCCGTGTTGACCCGGCTGAGGGCGTCGCGAACCTCGATCAGAAAATCGAACTGCTCCCGGAGGTCCTGGGGCGAGGCCTCGATCCGGGGATCAATCTTCCACTCCCAGGCGCGGATGTGCGTTTCCTCGCCGATGGTCAATTTGACCTGGTAGATGCCCGGGTGCGCGATGGGGCCGGCCGTCGATCCTCCCCAGAGGATCGCGCCCGGCACTCGCTCCGCGTCGGGATAGCGCATGTTCCAGACGAATCGGTTCATCCCTGCTTCGGCCGGCGCCCACCGGCTCTGCCCGCCCCCCAACATCCGGCTGAACTCGTCAGCGGGACCTTCATCTGTTTTGGCCCGGCTGGAGAAAGTCTTGATCCGGGCCCCGTTGGAGTCCATGATTTCGAGGACGACCTCCTGTTCCGGTTTTTCCTTGAAATAATAATAGATGATCGTCCCCGCCGCCGGGTTCCGGCCGGCGGTCTGAACCGGAAAGCTCCCGCCGCGCCGCCGGTAAGCGTCGCGGGGTTTGAAGAGTAAGACGCCCGCCGTCGCGGTCTTCTCGTCCAGTTGATGGAGCGGGGTGAGATCATCCAGAATCCAGAAAGAACGGCCGTGGGTGGCGACGACAAGGTCGTCGTCTTTGACGGTCAGGTCGTGGATGGGCACGACGGGCAGATTGAGCTGGAGAGACTGCCAGGTCGCGCCGTCATTGAAGGAAACGAACACACCTGTCTCCGTCCCGGCGTAGAGAAGCCCCTTGCGCCGGGGATCTTCCCTGACGGCGCGGACGAAAGTATTGCCGGGGAGGCCGGTGACGATCGACTTCCAGGTCCGGCCGAAATCCTCGGTCTTGTAGATATAAGGCCGGAAGTCGTCGAGTTCGTGCCGGTCGACGGCCAGATAGGCGGTCGCCGGGTGGAAAGTCGAAAGCTCGATCAGGCTGATGAGGCTCCACTTGGGAAGCTCACGAGGGGTGATGTTCTCCCAGGTCTTGCCGCCGTCACGGGTCAGCTGGACGAGCCCATCGTCCGTTCCCACCCAGAGAGTATCCGGATCCTGGAAGGATTCGGCCAGGGCGAAAATGGTGCAGTAGTACTCGACGCTGGTGTTGTCCTGGGTGATCGGCCCGCCGGAAGACCGCTGTTTGTCCTTGTCGTTGGTGGTCAGATCGGGGCTGATGACGTCCCAGCTCTGTCCTTCGTTCGTCGTCTTGAACAGCACCTGGGCAGCGTGGTAGAGGACGTCGGGATCATGACGCGAAACGACGATCGGGGCCGTCCACTGGTAGCGGTACCTCAGAACGTCTGCCCCCGCTCCCATCGGGTTTTCCGGCCAGGCCGTGATGATCCTCTCCTGGCGCGTCCGGGCATCCCAGCGGGTGATGAGACCTCCGTAGCTCCCGGCATAAACGATATCCGGGTTGCCGGGACGGGGGACGACGAAACCGCTCTCCCCCCCGCCCACGGCGTGCCAGTCGGATGAGGCAATCCCGTAGCCGTCGGTACGGCTGGCGATGCGCACCGTGGAGTTGTCCTGCTGGGCTCCATAGACCCAGTAGGGAAAGCGGTCGTCCACGGCGACATGATAGAATTGGGCGGTCGGCTGGTTGTCCTGGGCCGTCCAGGAAAGACCGCCGTTTTCGGTCACGTTGGCGCCGCCGTCGTTGGAGTTGATCATCCGGCGCGGGTTCGCGGGATCGATCCAAAGGTCATGGTTGTCCCCGTGGGGAACCCGGATGGCGGAGTAGGTCTTGCCGCCGTCCGTGGAGCGGTAGAAGCCGGTGTTGAGAACATAGACGGTCTCGGTATCCTGGGGATCGGCATAGATCCGGCTGTAGTACCAGGCCCGCTGGCGGAGGCGGCGCTCTTCGTTAACCTTCTGCCATGTTTCGCCGCTGTCGTCCTAACGAAAAACGCCTCCGTCCTCGGCCTCGACGATCGTCCAGACGCGCTCGGGTCGGGCGGGACAGACCGTGACGCCTATCTTACCCAGGACGCCTTGGGGAAGGCCTTTGTTCCGGGAGATTTCGGTCCAGGTGTTCCCTCCGTCGACGGATTTGAAGAGCCCGCTCCCCGGGCCGCCGCTGGTCAAGCTGTAAGGAGTCCGTCCGGCCTCCCATAAAGCCGCGTAAAGTACCCTCGGGTTGGAGGGATCCAAGACAAGGTCAATGGCCCCGGTCGTATTGTTTCGGAAAAGAATTTTTTCCCAGGTCTTGCCGCCGTCTTTCGTGCGGAATATTCCCCGGTCCACGTTCGGTCCGTAAACATGGCCGAGCGCGGCGATATAAACCAGGTCTGGGTCCCGGGGATGGATGCGGACACGCGAGATCTGGCGGGTATCGGCCAGCCCGATATGCTTCCAGGTTTTTCCGGCATCCGTGGATTTGTATACGCCGTCGCCGTGAGAGACGTTGCCCCGGATGGGGGCTTCTCCCATTCCCACGTAAATGACATTCGGGTCCAGCTCGGAGACGGCGATGGCACCGACCGAGCCCGTCTTGAAAAAACCGTCCGAAACGCACGTCCAGCTAAGCCCTCCGTCCTCGGTCTTCCAGACTCCGCCGCCCGTGGCGCCGAAATAATAGATATAGGGCCGGTTCGGCAGGCCGCCCACGGCCGTCACCCGGCCGCCGCGGAAAGGGCCGATCAAACGCCACTCCATGGCTTTGTAGAGGATCGGGTTGAAAGAAACGGGCCCACTGCGCTCGCGCTGGGCCGGTGCGCCCCAGGCGCCGAGAGAGAGAAGAATGCCGCCGCCGACCAGGACGGCTGCGAATTTTGAAAGTGACCTGGACGAAACCATTGATCAGACTCCTTGCTTACTGGCTTTATAATTCAACCTGGAATTCATGTCAACCGGAGCTGGCGCGGGAAGGAGATGATGATCTGGGGACGGCCCGCGAACTCCTCCGCCAGGCCGGTCAGCCGCACTTCCTTCCCGGCCCAGGATTCGGCCCCCGGGAACGAAGAGATTCTGTCGCGGGGAATCAAGGCTTCGAAATCAGACTCGGCCGCGCGGAGGCTGAGAAAAGTGCTTTTTTTCAGAACCTCGGCGCAGCGAAAACGGACCGCGACGATTTCTCCAAGATGAGCCCGGACTTCGGCAACCGGAATCTCCCCGGGATCATCAGTCCGCCAGAAACCCCGGCCTTCCTTCCTGGCTGCGGCGGCGGCCGCCCGGAAACGCCTCTGGAAATCCTTCCGGAACGGATATTTTAAAAAGGCCGCGGCGAATCCCCGGCGGATGATCAACTCGTTGAAGATCTCTCCCTGGGCGTTCCACACATAGGCAAGGACACGGCCGTGCTCATCCAAAGGGACCGCATCATAGCTGAGCCGGACGGCCCGGCGGTAAAGATGATGGAAGACGAACCTCCGGGACAAGAAAGCGCGCCAGGCCACTTCCTCTCTCCGGTCGTCCATTTCCGGCGCATCGACTCCGATGAGTCTGACCCGGCGCTCGACTCCGTCGGAGAACCTGACCGTGATCGTATCGCCGTCAGCCACCCGGACGACGGTGCCGGATTCGGGAAAGGGATCTTGCGGAATCTCCTCGGCCGCGGAAATAAGCCCAACGGATAGGACGGCCAGCAAAATAATGAGCTTTTTCATCTCGCTCAATCCCACTTGGCGCAGGAAGCCGCCCTCAGCCTCCGCACCCCGGGGAACCAGTCCCGTCGGTTCCCCTCGTCGAAAGCGACGGGGCCCCCTTCCGCTACGGGGGCCTAAGGGCGGCTTCCTGGCCAATCAAGAAGAATTCCAATTTTTCTTTAGAATTGCTTCCTCAATCCCCGCACTGCGCGGACGATGTGAGAGGCGTTGATCCCGTACGCGTCCAGGAGCTCGGCGGGCTTGCCCGAGCGGGGAAGATCCCGGACGCAGAGATGGCGGATCCGGGCGCTCCCGGCCAGAGCCGCGGCGACGGCTTCGCCCAATCCA
>JBAUIH010000306.1:0-2574 GCA_049682755.1 Candidatus Aminicenantales bacterium
GGACCGTCTCTTCCAGGAGAGCCGTCACGGCCTTGTCATCGAGGCTTTCCGCGGAAAGATGGATCCAACCGCCCGCACGGGCCAGGGCGCCGAGGCCGGGCTCGAACGGACCGTGATGATAATAGACCACTCTGGTTCCGGCCCTGCGGCAGGCTTCTGCCAGGCCGGCCAGTTCCACGAAGTCGCGGGGCTTTTCTCTGCTCGAAAGATGGAGATCAATTCCGCTCCGGCCGATTTCCTTGAGAAAGGTCCACGATGAGGAGACGTCGGCCGCGTCTCCGGTCAGCTCGCCGTGATGGAAATAGGCAATGACAGCGCTTCCTCTGGCGCCGGCTTTGGCCAGAAGATCGAGCTCCGCCCTTTTCGGCCGGGCCGCGTCCGAGGTGTAGATATCGGCTCCAGCCTCGGCCAGCCATTCAAGCTCGAAGACGTTGAATCGACCGGTGTCGATCAGGCGAAGCCGGCCGCCGTTTCGGCGGCTCGTTCTCGAGGCATCCAGAAAGGAGGCAAAGCTGTCCTGGTCATCCCGGGTCGTGATCTCCAATCCCTGTTCCGCGCGGCCCGGCAGATCCGACATCTTGGGTGCGCCTTGTTCGTTCATCGGAAGTTCCTAGTATGTCAAAAATCCCGCCTCGAGTAAAGCGCCTCCCGGTGCCCGAATTCGCTTGAAAAAAACAGGCTTCTTCTTTACCATCGGAAGCAGCATGATCAAGCCCAAGACCGCTCTCGTACTCTATTCCGGCGGGATTGACTCGACGACGGCCCTGTACTGGGCGCGGGATTCTTATGCACAGGTTCGGGCGCTCAGCTTCAATTACGGCCAGCGACACAAGGTCGAACTGTCGCTGGCCCGACGGCTGGCGGCCGGGCTCCGGGTCCCTCACGCAGTCCTCAAGGTTGACCTTCGTCAGGTCGGCGGCTCGGCCCTGACGGATGCTTCTATTCCCCTCCCCCGGTTCAGACGCCTTGAGGATATCGGGGTGGGCATCCCAGGTACCTATGTCCCTTTCCGGAACGGGATCTTCCTGGCCCTGGCCGCGGCCTGGTCTGAAGCACGGGGAATAACCGACATCGTCTGCGGTTTCAACACCATCGACTCGCCCCACTATCCGGACACGCGAGGCTCCTTTGTGCGGGCGATGGAAAAGGCGGTCGACCTGGGAACAGGAGCCCGTTCAAAGGGTCGCCCGATCAGGATCATCGCGCCGTTCCTCGGGATGAAGAAGTCCGAGATCATCCGGAAGGGCCTCAGCCTGGGCGCGGATTATTCTCTGTCCATCTCCTGCTACGCCGGAAACGAGATTCCTTGTCGGCGGTGCTCGGCCTGCCGGCTCCGGCAGAAAGCCTGGAGGGAAGCGGGGGCAACGGACCATCTCCTTGCCAGGCTGAAAAAGGAAGGGAAAACATGAGCTGGAAACTCCGCGTTAGAGACACTTTCCAGGCCGCTCATTTCCTCAAAGAATACAAGGGCAAGTGTGAGAAAATCCACGGCCACACCTTCCGGGTCGAGGCCGTGGTCGAGGTCCGTGAGCTCGACCGGACCGGAATAGGCCTCGATTTCACCCGTATCAAGGCCGCGCTGGCCCAGGTTCTTCCCGATCACACGTTGCTCAACGATGTCTATCCTTTCAACCCTTCGGCCGAGAACCTGGCCCGGCAGTTCTTCAGCGAGCTCAAGAAACATTTTCCGGTCAGCGAAGTCACCGTCTGGGAATCCGAGGATGCCTCAGCCACCTACTCTGAAGATTTATGAGATCTTTCCTTCCATCCAGGGCGAGGGAATCCGGATGGGAGAACCGACCGTTTTCGTCCGGCTCGCCGGCTGCGACCGGAGGTGTTCATTCTGTGACACGAAATACGCCTGGACGGGAGGCCGGGAATATTCTGTCGCCGAGGCGCTGGAAAGGATCCGCCGCGTCCGCCGGCGCTATCCCGCCCGCTGGGTCTGCCTGACCGGAGGAGAGCCGTTCATGCAGGACATCCGGCTCCTGGTCAGACGACTCAAACGGGACGGATACCGCGTCCAGGTGGAAACGAACGGCATGAGGTATTACCCTCTAGCCGCAGATTGGCTGACCGTTTCGCCCAAACCGGAGGACTACTTTGTCCGGCCGGAATTCCTGGGATTGGCCAGGGAAGTGAAGCTTGTTGTCACCAAGGATTTGACCGCGGAGGCTATCGGGAAAATCCGGACCGTTTTCCCGCCCCGTGTCCCGATCATCCTCCAGCCCGAATCCAACCGCCGCTGGAGCCAGAAACGCGCCCTCCATTTATTAAAAGAATGCGCCAACGCCGGCCTGGACAACATCCGGATGTCCATCCAGCTCCACAAAGTCCTCGGGATCCGCTGACACCTCCCGCCGGAAGAAGGATATCTTTTTATGCAATAGACAACTTAGGGATGAAGAAGCGACCTCGAAGGGTTGGCCTTCGCGAAGCGTTTTTCGAGGGAATCCGCTCCTTCTTTATTGACTGAGGCGAAGGGCGTGGATGAGGAAGTCCGTCGACGACTGAGCGGAGGCCTCGGGGTCGTGGCCTCGAAACCGCGCCCGTTTTCTCCCAGCGCGGAAAACG
>JBAUIH010000307.1:0-18617 GCA_049682755.1 Candidatus Aminicenantales bacterium
CGTGCCCGCTCACTCCTCATACGGGTTTCTCGTGCCACTGCCCCTCGCCTCGGTCAAGAAGAACGGACATCCGTCGACGGACTTCCGCGCCAATACCCCTCGCCTCGGTCACGGAATTTGGTTCGTCAGCCCGCTACCAGGCGATGCCGTAATCCTCGCCGTAGTTGGAAGACCCGCCCCAGAAAGTCCCGTGCTGCCAATCAAAAAAGATGGCGTTGATCGGTCCCGAGGTGTACTTCCGAATGCTTATCTTATAACCCATGGCGGCCAGTTTGTCTCTCACATCCTGAGCCGCCTTCTCGTTCAAGTCGATCTTTCCGGGGAAGATATCGTGCTTGTCGAAAGAGTCCCGCATCTGGTAACTCGTGATGTTCGGGGCCTCGCAGGCCTCCTGGACATTCATCCCGAACTCGACGATGTTCAGAAAGAGCTGCAGGAGGTTCTGGTCCTGGGTGTCGCCGCCCTGGACCGCGAAGGAAAGATATGGCTTTCCGTCCTTGAGGGCCAGGCCGGGGGTCAGGGTCGCCCGCGGCCTCTTTCCGGGAGAGACTGCGTTGAACGGATTCTCGGCCTCGTCCAGGACAAAACTTTGCATCCGCTGGCTCATCCCGATGCCTGTCGCCCCGGCGATGCAAGCCGGAATCCAGCCGCCGCTCGGCGTCACCGAAACAACCCAGCCTTCTTCGTCGGCCGCCTGGATGGAGGTCGTCCCAGAAAAGAAGCTCTCTGAATCCTCGCGGCCGGGCGGAGGCACATTCTTCCATTCTTCGAGGTAGCGGAGATAGGGGTTTTTTTTGCCTTCGAACGGATAGGGATCTCCGGGTTTGATATCCGGGTCATTGAATCGCCAGTTGATGGCCTTAAGCCGCTCCTTTGCGTACTCCTTGGAGAGAAGTCCTTTTAGGGGCTCCTCCGGCGGAAAGTAGGGATCGCCGTAGTAAAAGTCCCTGTCGGCGAAGGCCAGATTCATCACTTGATAAAGAGCGTGAATATACGAGGCCGAGTTGAAGCCGAGCGATTGGAGATCGATATTTTCCAGCATGTTGAGAGCCTGGAGCATGACCGGACCCTGGACCCAGGAGGTGAGCTTGTAGACGTCGATCCCCTTGTAATTCGTCATGACCGGTTCCTCGAGACGAACTCTCCAGCGGGCCAGGTCGTCTGCTGTGATCAATCCTCCCTGCTCCCGGCATCCGCGGGCGAATTCGACGGCGACATCTCCCTTATAAAAAAGATCGTAGGCCGCCATGATGGCTTCCTCGCGGCTCTTCCCCGAAGCCAGGGCCTGCTGTTCGGCCTCCACCAGTTTCCGGAGCGTCGCGGCCAGCTCGGGCTGCCGGAAGATCTCGCCCGCCTCGGGCGCTTCCCAGTCTTTTCCCAGATGCGGAAGGAGAACCTTCTTGGAATAGGGCCAATCCTTGAGGCGCTTCTTGTGGCGCTCGATGCTCCGCGTGAGCTCGGCCTCGATGGGGTATCCATCGGCCATCTGGATGGCCGGCTGGAGGACGTCTTTAAGGCTCATCGTGCCGAACTCCGCAAGCATGATCATCAGCCCGCCGGGAGTGCCCGGCGTCACCGCGGCCAGAGGACCGTAGGCCGGAGGGTAGTTCATCCCTTGTCCACGAAAGAATTCGGCCGTCGCTCCGGTCGGGGCGACACCCAGGGCGTTTACGCCGATGACCTTCCCGGTGTGAGGATTATAGATCAATGCCTGTGTCTCCCCTCCCCAGCTCAGGACATCATACATGGTGCAGACGGCGGCCAGCATGGCGCAGGCGGAATCGACGGCGTTTCCGCCCTTTATAAAAGTCATGGCGCCGACCGTGGCCCCCAACGGCTTACCGGTGATGGCCATCCAGTGCTTTCCGTGGAGCACTGGCTTTTCGGTGCGATCCGGCGCGGGAAGGGCGAGAACAAGGAAAAACACAATCGCGGCGACAAAGACTCCTGCTCTCATTTTTTGATCATCCTTTCATCGTGAGCGCGTTAGCCCGGTGTCTCCTCGGAGATCCCGGGATCACGAACCGGGCACTCTTTACTGGACTGAACGAAAGATCTCTCCGGCGGCGGCCTCGTCTTCGCTACCGACCAGAAGCAAGATATATCTTCCTTTCGCCGTTGCGAAGATCCGCTTGTCCCGGTCGTCTTTGACCTGGAAAATTCCGGGCCCCTCCGCGAACTCCTTGTACTTTCCTCCGGCGGCGAAGCTTTGCCCCGAGTCGGCAAACCTGCGTTGGGCCGCCGGAGCGTCGGGGTATTCAAAAACGTAAAGTGAATAGCCGCGCTCGTAATCACCCTTAACTCCGGCTGAGAAAGCGAAGACATCCTTCCGGAAAAAAGGATAGCTGTTGAAGAGAGCTAGAGTTCCTTTGAAGTATTTGATGTTTTGGATCTCCAAACCGTCCGCGGGAAGCCGGGAAACGAGAATCGGCCGGGCTGCAGCCGGGCCGATCTTCGGCTCGACCGTCCGGGCCAGGGCCAGCAGTGCTTCTTGAGCCCCTGCCGCCGGATCGAGTCCCGTAATGGTCACCAGAAACGGACCTTTGCGGAGGTTTAAATAATAATCGGCCAGCTGGCCATCATCGCCGAAGGGGACGGGTTTTCCGCGTCGGCTTGTTTTGAACGTATAGATCCCATAGGCGCTCTCCGGGGAATTCATCTCGAATATTTCAAGGGACAGCCGGCCGCCGGCCTCAGCCCTGTAATCCTGGACGATCACCTGCCGGAAGCCGTACTCGAAATAGATTTCGGCACCGCCGTCGATGTAATTGAAGAGATCTTCTCCGGCAAAATGTTGTGGTTCACCGTCTTTTTCCCAATCCGGCAATTCTTTCGGCCCGGGGAGAAAAGCCCGGAGGGGAAGTTCGGGTGTCTGGGGTGTCAGCCGTCCCACCGATCCGCCCCAAAGGAAAGCGAGGGCGGACAAAGCGGCCGCCAGCGTCCCTCGCCGGGTCAGGCGCTCATCTCCTTGATCTTGACTTTCTTGAGATCGAGCCGGCCCAGGTTGTGTTCCTGTCCGCGCTTGATCATGATGATGTCGTCCCCCCGGAGGCCCCAGAGCGACGCGCAATAGGCGTCGATGGCCACTCGGTCTGCTCCGGCGACGACCTTCTTCGGCCGGATGATCTCCCCCGGACCGAAAGGTCCGTTGGTGGTGATGAACTCGGTGGCGTCAACGATGTTGAGACTCGGCGTGACGACCGTGTTGAGGTCGGCGATGCACTGGTCGAGGTGTTCGATGGCTCCCGCATCGGTCTGCCAGTTCTCCTTGTGGAAGGTCCGGTTGTTGGTCGACGCGTTCAAACCCATCAGGTTTTTCATCGTTCCGGTGAACTTGTTTCCGGCATGGTCCTTGGTCACCGGCATATTGATGAAAACGTCGTGATCAAAGAATATATTCATGATGCGGGCTTCCCGGAGCGCCTTTCCCGAGCGGACCGGGATCTCTTTAAAGTTGGACTCGTCGCGCTCGACCAGCTTCAGTCCCGCTCCCTCTTCGGAGGCCACCTGGGCTAGGCCGGTCGATTCCCAATTCTTGAGGGCCTGCAGGCTGACCAGGTTGATCTCTTTCGCCCCCGCCTCCTTGCAAAGGCGGAGGACCGTCCGGACGATGGCCGGGTTGGTGAAGGTGCCGGGATGGCTGCTCTGGACATTGGCTAGGAGGAGGACGCGCGAGTTCTTGGGAACAAAACGGCCGATCCCACCCAGGAGTTCCACCGCCGTGGCGGCATTCCGGCCATAATCATCGCCGGCGACGGCTGCAATATCGGGGACACCCTTGACCTGGGCACGGAGAGGGCTCAAGCCAAGATGGTGGAGAATGGGTCCCGCCACGGCCGTCGTCAGTCCGGCTCTCAGTCCCGTCCTGAGGAATTCCCGACGTCCAATCGCTTTTCTCATGATCAGACTCCTTTCCTATCCCGGCAGAAGGGGCTCAGTCCTTTTTCCGGTAGGTGTGCTCCAGCAGGAGCATCTTGTCCTCCGGTGAGATCTGGCTGAACTCGATGCCCATTTCGAACAGATCTTCTCCATAGACGCTACGGGCCCAGCGAACGACACCCACGGCGCGGAGGCGCCGGCGGCGCTGGGACAGGACGATCTCTATTTTGAGAAGAGTGTTCGCGGGCAGCTTCACGTTGGTCATGATCCTGACGCCGCCGGGTGAAATGTCCTTGGTCAGGGCGTTGACGATCGACATGTCCTCGGGAGTCTGGCCGTTGGTCAGGAGCTCGATCAGAACCTTGTCCTCCTCTTTGACCCGGCTCTCACGGCGCCGCTCGCGGGTCGGCAAGGCCACGTTTTTTATGCGCATTTCAGCCTCTTCATGATTTAGTCGTTCGGGTTCACGGACGGCCGGAGGTTTCTTTTGGCCTTTCTTGCGCCATTTGCGCATCTTGCCAGGAAATATAACAAGAGAAATTACGAATATCAACAGGTTTTTTTGCCGAAAGGGTTTCCTCTAAACATGGCTTGGTGAACGAACCTTTACCCGACAAAATTTATAAGTTCTATTGAAATAATAGCATTTATATGGTAATTTATGAGTGGATGCCTGTTGTGCTGGCTGGGCGGGTATCCGCCATCCCAAACCCCTCCTTTTGCTGATTCCCCGACACAGCCAGCATTCTGACTTCGGCGGAAAAAAATGCAACGGTCTTGACATTATCTTAGTTATCCTATATTAATTGTATGTTATAGGAGAGGATAATGGCTTTTTCATATAAGGGGAACGAAAATGAGAGGTATCGGGTTCCCCTGCCCGATGGTGAAGATCAATACCTGCCCTTCGGGGGGGCCCAAACTCCGGCTGATGATAGCACAGGCCGGCCGGCTGAGGACCGCGGCCGTTCGGTTCTTATCCGCGGAACGACGGGCCGGGCGGCGGCCGCCGGAGGGCCTGACGCTGACCTGGTTTGTGTCTATTTAAAGGATATGGGCCGGGTGATGCTCCTGACCAGGGAAGGAGAAGTCCTTCTCGCCCGAAAAATCGAGAAGGGACAACGGTCCATTCTCAAGGGATTGCTCCTCACTCCCCATTTCCTCGACTCTCTCCGGGATCTCGGCCGCCACGTTCGGAAACATCCTGATTCGCTGCGCGAGGTATTTGACCTAACCGAAGCGGAGGTCGCTGGAATCCATCTTCAGAAAGCCCTGAGCGCGGCTATGCATCGATTGGCCGAGGTCAAGAGGCTGGCCAGACGCCTGTCCGGCATCCCCATGAAAAAGAGAACCGTTTTCCGGAGGGGCCGGCTGCTCATCCGGATGATGCGCCTTCTTCCAGGGCTGAACCTTAGGCAGGAAGTGTGGGACCGGCTGGTCGAGGAGGCCATGTCGGAAAGCCGATCCGCCGCTCGCCGGACCCGGAAGAGCCGGTTTCCGGATTGGAAGAGGGCCTTCAACCTTATCCACCAGGGTTTGAAGCTTCGCGATGACTCCAAGAACGAACTCTCCGCGGCCAACCTCAGGCTGGTCGTTTCTATAGCCAAGCGCTACCAGAACCGCGGGCTCCACTTCCTCGACCTCGTCCAGGAAGGGAATATCGGGCTGATTAGGGCCGTCGAAAAGTTCAACCACCGGCTCGGCTACAAGTTTTCCACCTATGCGACCTGGTGGATCCGGCAGGCCATCACCCGGGCGATCGCCGACCAGTCCCGGACAGTCCGCATCCCGGTGCACATGTCCGAAACGCTGCAGCGCCTTTCCCGCCTGGTCCAGGAATTCGTGAAACAGAAAGGGAGGGAGCCGTCGGCCGAAGAGATCGCCCGGCGGAGCGGTCTGGTCCCGAAAAAAGTGGACGAGATCGTCCAGACCACCCAGGAGACGGTTTCTCTCGAAACGCCCGTCGGCGACCAGGCCGAGAGCTTCTTCGGCGAATTCCTCGAGGACAAGGACACGCCTTCCCCCCTGGACACGGTCATCCATTCGAGCTTGAAAAAGCAGATCGAAGAGGCCCTTCAGGGTCTCACCGAGAGAGAAGCCGAAGTCATCCGGCTCCGTTTCGGGTTGGGAGAGAACGGCGACCATACCCTGGAGGAAGTCGGTGAACACCTCCGCGTGACCAGGGAGAGGGTGCGTCAGATCGAAACCAAGGCCCTGCGCAAGCTTCAGTCGTCCGAGTTCAACAATAGACTGCGAGCCTTCGTCTGAGGGCGACTTTTCCCGTTAAATCCTGGGGGAGACCTTCTTGAGAGCGGACAGAGATTCCGGAAAGAACTCGTCCTACTCTCCAGGTTCGCAGCCGTCCCAGCAATAGGTGCAGATTTTTTCTTTGGGCAGACCGATGGCCGCGACGAGATCCTCCATGAGTTGATATTTGAGGGTGGTGAGGTTAAGCCTTCGCCTGATTTTCTCTTCCATTGCCTTGTATTGCTCTGTGCCGAAGGTCGCATAGGGATTCAGGTCGCCGGGTTGGTCCCCCTCCAGCTCGCGGATAGCCCGGCGGGCGGCCAAATCGAACTCCGAGCGGGAGACCGAAAAGTTCAGGAACTTGCAGCCATAAACGAGGGGCGGACAGGCGGGGCGCATGTGGACTTCCAGGGCTCCGAAATCATAGAGCCGTTGGATAGTGTCTTTGAGCTGGGTGCCGCGGACGATCGAATCCTCGCAGAAAAGAAATTTCTGGCCCTCGATGAGCTCCCGGATGGGAATAAGCTTCATCCGGGCGACGAGATCGCGCTGGTCCTGGTTCTGGGGCATAAAACTCCTCGCCCATGTGGGCGTGTACTTGACAAACGGCCGTTTGAAAGGAATGGCGGCCTCGGCCGCGTAACCGAGGCCGTGCCCGATCCCGCTGTCCGGGATTCCCGCCACAAAATCAAGGGGGAGCGGGTTTCTTCGCGCCAAAAAAGCGCCGCAGCGGTTGCGCACCCATTCCACGTTGATGCCTTCATAGCTGGAAGCCGGATAACCATAGTAAACCCAAAGAAAGCCGCAAATCTGGAGCCTGTCCCTAGGTTGAGATTTTTGTTCGTAGCCCTCGGCGGTCAGGTAAACGATCTCGCCGGGCCCCAGATATTTTTCGGTGGTGAATCCGAGGTTGGGAAAGGAACACGATTCCAGGGCGACCGCCGTCGCTCCGTCCCTGCGCCCGAGCAAAACCGGAGTTCTCCCCCATTTGTCCCGGGCCGCGTAGATTCCTCCCCTATTGGTGAGCAGGAGGAGCGAGCAGGACCCCTGAATGGCCTCTTGAGCATTGACGATGCCCGCCTCGAACGACTCGCCCTGGTTGATCAGGGCGGCGACGAGCTCGGTCGGGCTGACTCCACCCCCGCTCATCTCGGAGAAATGGAGCCGCTGTTTTTCAAAGGAACGCTTGACCAGCTCAGCCGTGTTCTTGATGGCGCCCACGGTCACGAGGGCATAATCTCCGAGATGGGAGCGGATGAGCAGAGGCTGGTCGTCGGTGTCACTGATGACTCCGATGCCGGTTTTCCCCTCCATCATCGTGATGTCCGTGTCGAACTTCGAGCGGAACTGGTCATTCTCGATGTTATGAATGACGCGAAGGAATCCCGCCGGCCGGTGGACAACCAGCCCTCCTCTCCTCGTGCCGAGATGGGAGTGATAGTCGGTCCCGTAAAAAAGATCGCTGCTCGCCTCCTCCTTGGAGGCAATGCCGAAAAAACCGCCCATCCGCTTGTCTCCTTGTCCGGCTCTAGGATTCCTGGAAGAGGACCCGGCCGCCGACGATGGTCAAGACCACTTCCGTCTTCAAGATTTCATCCTCAGGGACGGTCATGATGTCTTGAGATAGCACCGTGATATCGGCCAACTTACCGGGTCGGAGCGACCCCAACAGGTCTTCCTGAAAGGCAGCATAAGCGCCATTGAGAGTATAAGTGCGCAAGGCTTCCTCTCTGCTCAGACGTTGTTGCGGAAAGAAGGCCGTTCCATCCTTCGTTTTCCGGCTGACCGTGGCATAGAAAGAGGGAATGGGATCGACATCCTCGACCGGAGCGTCTGTTCCATTGCAGATGACCGCGCTGCCCTCGAGGAGACTTCTCCAGACATACGCGCCTTCCCGGGCCCGGGTTTCTCCGAGCTTCTTGACGACCCAGGGCCCGTCGGAAATGCAGTGGATCCCTTGCATCGAGGGGATAATCCCTAACCGGCCGAACCGCGGGATGTCGGCGGAATTTAGATGTTGGGCGTGCTCGACGCGCCAGCGCAGATCCTTTTTCTCCGGGTGGGCCGAAAACGCCTCTTCATAGATCTCGAGGATCTCCCGGTTGGCCCGGTCGCCTATGGCGTGAGTGCAGAGCTGAAAGCCGTTCTCGATGGCCAGGCGGGCGGTCTCCCTGATCTCCTCGGGCGGAGTCGTGTTGAGGCCGGTCGATGCCGGGAGGTCGGAGTACGGTTCGAGCAGCCAGGCGCCGTGAGCGCCCAGCGCTCCGTCCATGAACCTTTTGATGGACCTGACGGTGAGATGGTTCTGACCCGCGCCTTCGATCCGGTAGCGGGATAGGCCCTCCTCCAGGCGGTCGTTGCCTTCCTCGATCATGGCGTAGATCCGGATGCCGAGCTGGCCCTTCTCGGCCAGCGCTCTATAGAGATCGATGGTGGCGAAGGAGGCTCCGGCGTCATGGAGGCTGGTGATGCCCTTGGAGAGGCATTCTTGGACCGCCAAATCAATGGCTTTCCGCTCGTCCGTTGTCCTTTCGGCCTCCGTTCTTCTTTCTTCGTGGCGGGCCAGCGCTCGTTCCACCAAGCCTTGGGCCGTCTCCCGGAAGGCGCCGACCGGCTGGCCGGCCGGATCGCGGACGATTTCTCCGCCCGGCGGATCGGTCGTCGTTTTAGAAATACCCGCGAGCTCCATGGCCTTGGCATTGGCCAAAGAGGAATGCCCGCTGGCGTGGGTCAACACGACGGGATTGTCGGGAGAGACCATGCTCAGATCATGGTGATAGGGCAACCCAACGACGTTGGGCTCCGGTGTCTGATCCCACTTTTCCTGATGCCAGCCCCGGCCTCTGATCCATTCTCCGGGCTCCGTCTTCTGAGCGGCCTCCCCGACCATGGCCACGATCTCTGGCCAATTCTTCGTCCTGGTCAGGTCAAGCTCCATCTTGGCCGCTCCCACGCTGCTGAAATGCGCATGGCTGTCAATGAATCCGGGGATGGCGAGTTTTCCTTCGAGGTCAACGACCCGGGTCGAATCCCCGACATAGCGCCTAATTTCGTTAGCGGTGCCGACGGCGACGATTCGATCTCCGGTGGCGGCCAGGGCCTCTGCGACCGGGAGAGTTTCGTCCATGGTTACGATTTTGCCGTTGGTCAGGACGAGGTCGGCCGGATTCTCCTTTTTGGCGCAACCGGAAAGGCCGGCCAGAAGAAAGATGGCCAGGACAAAATGAATCAACCACGGTGAGGATTTTTTCGGCATCCGGAGCCTCCTATCCATTCAGGTGCATACTATCTTAGTTTTTCCGCCAGCGAAATTCAACTTGCGTCAGGGCCGCGTCTGTTCCTTCCAAAATGTGTTTACGGGACAGACCTCGGTCGTTGACGCCTCGCCCGCCCCAGTGATCGATACTCCATGGTCGACACCTCCATATCACGGTCAGCGGAAACCAAGGATATCTCAGACAGGCCCGCGCCTCAAGAACCATTCAGCGCCGGCGCACGGCGTCCTCCCCGAGGACCAGGTCGAGGGTCTCGATGAGACGGTCGGCGTCGGCCTTGTTGAATACCAGGGGAGGTTTGATCTTGATCACGTTGCGGAACGGGCCGTCCGGGCTCACCAGAATTCTCTTGTCCCTCATCCTCTCCGCCACGTGAGCGGCCGCGGCCGCGTCCGGAGCAAGGGAAGCCCGGTCCAGGACAAACTCAATCCCAACAAACAGCCCGAGTCCCCGCACATCCCCGATCAGAAGGTGCCGGCTCATGAGTTCCTCCAGTCCGGATTTAAGATAGCATCCGACCTCGAAGGCGTTCCTCTGCAAGTCCTCCTCCCGGAGAACATCGAGCACGGCCAGGCCGACCGCGCAGGAAACCGGATTTCCGCCGAAAGTGTTGAAGTATTCCATCCCCGTCTTGAACGAAGCGGCGATCTCCGGGGTTGTGGCCACGGCCGCCAGAGGATGACCGTTTCCGATGGGCTTGCCCATGGTCACGATATCCGGAACGACACCTTGAGTCTCGAATCCCCAGAAATGCGTGCCCACCCGTCCGAAACCGACCTGAACCTCATCGGCGATGCAGACCCCTCCGGCCTGACGGATCCGGCGAAAGGCCTCGTCGAGGAAACCCGGCGGATAGACGATCTGTCCCGCACTGCCCATCAAGGATTCGGCGATCAAGGCCGCCACATTTCTCCCCTGTTCCCGGATGCGCTCGATGGCTCCCTGGACGTGACCGGCGTATTTCTGGCCGGCTTCAGGATCGCGGCTCTTGTAGAGCCCCCGGTAGCCGTCCGGTGTCGGGACTTTTTGGACGTGAGGCGGCGCTCCCCGACCTCCTGGACCATCGAATTTGTATGGGCTGATTTCGATGAGCGAGGAGAGATTCCCGTGGTAGGCTCCTTCAACGACGACGGTGTCGCGCTGTCCGGTGTGGGTCCGGGCCAGCCGCAGGGCCAGATCATTGGCTTCACTCCCGCTGCAGACGAAAAAGAAGACGCTCAGCGGCTCGGGCAGGAGCTCCTTGAGGCGCAGGGCATACTCGACCAAACGATCATGAAGATAGCGGGTGTTGGTGTTGAGCACCGCCAGCTGCTCTTGAGCGGCCCGGACGACTTTGGGGTGGCAGTGTCCGACATGGGGAACATTATTGACCGCATCCAGGTAAACCTGGCCGTCCTCATCATAAAGATGCTGACCGAATCCCCGGACGATTTTAAGGGGACGCTCATAGGAAATGCTCAGGTTCGGGCCGAGATAACGGCGGCGCAGGGACAGAATTTCCGGGATATCTCTGGGCAAGGATCGCAGCCGCATGAGTCTCTCGGGTGCCCTGAGGATGAGGCCGGGGTCCGGACAGAGGCTCAGCCAGATCGCGCGTTGGCTGGGGAGAGCGACTCCGGGAAAGTCGCCCTCATAGCCGAGAAGATCGCAGATGATCTGGAAATGGAGATGCGGCGGCCAGCCGCCGTTTTCGGAGAGTTCGCCGACGCAGCCGAGGCGTTCTCCTTTCAATACGTGACGGCCGGCTCTCCAGTCGGATAGGCTTTCCCTCGCGAGATGACCGTAAAGGGTGTAAAATTTCATGCCCTCGGCGGCGGTGTGTTCGAGGATGACCGTCGGGCCGTAATCGAGAGGCCCGTCGTTGTCGCGAAGGCTGTGGACGATTCCGTCAAGCGGGGCCAGGACGGCCGAGCCGGATTCCACATACAGGTCGATCCCCAGGTGAACGGTTCGCCACTCGGGAGCGTCGTTGCCGTTCGTCATGAAAAGGTCGCTCGTGTAAAGACGCCGGGCTTCGTTGTATCGTCCGATACCGGCCTTGGCCTTGGCGGCGGCCATCCGTCCGCAAAGCAGGCCGGAGAGTTCTGCCATATCGCCAGGGTCGGTCCAGGCACCAAGCTCCGGGCTGCCGACGCTCAGGTCGAAGATGATGGCGCCTTCCTTTTCGATATCGACCTCGATCACCGGGCCGAAATGGTCCCGCTGTTTTTCCAGCCAGGACACGATCCTGAGACTGTTCGGGCAGGGGGCCAGTCCCGAGGCTTCTCGAAACGCGCACAGGGCGAATGCGGGGTCGAGGCCGCGCCAGCGGCGGAGCAATTCCCGGGCCGGTCTTTCGCTGATACTGAGGTATTCGTTGTCGGCTTCGGCTTTTCTCTGCTCGGCCGAGATCACAACGCTCATGCAGAGGCGAATGGCGATGAGGTCATAGAGGCAGGCCAGCTCCTCTTCGGTCAGGGGAAGAACCCCGTGATATCCGGAGACGACGGAAACGGCGGCGGCCAAGGGATCGTTCTTCCCCATGATCGCGTAGGCTGTCCCGACGGCCAGTTCGACAACCGGCGATCCCTCGATCATATCGCCGAAGTCGATGAGGCCGACGACTTTGGAATAAAGCCCGGCCGGTCCAGGCAAACGATGGCCGACCAAGACGTTCAGGTCGTTGGCGTCGTTGTGAATAACGCTCGCCCGGAGATGAGCCCATTTGGAGACAATGAATTTTTCATACCGGCCCAAGAAATATTCGACGACCGCCCGAGTCTCCCGGTCCGTCAGGTCGGCCAACCGGCTTTGGATAGTCGAGGCGGCGAGCTTCATATTCCATTTCAGATCCCGCCGGGCGGCCGGATGATGAAAGGAAGTGAAGGCCGTGTCCATCGAGGCGAGAAAGATCCCCAGACTGCGGAGGAGCTCGGGCTTGTGCGGCCTGACATGGCCCCAAAAGACTCCGGAAAGATAAGTGATCAGACGGACGAAGTGGTCCGTCCCGTCCTTGTGCCTGACGGTAGCGAAGTCTGCGCCGTCAAGCCTCCCGTGCGAGTCGGGCCAGCTGAATTCAGGTGCGTTTCGGGCGAGGTGATGTATGGCCTTGGTCTGCAGGTCCAGGATTTCCCTTTTCTCCCGGGCATTCGAAATTTTCAACACAAACCGGATCTCGCCGTCGATACGGACCGAAAAGTTCTGATCGCGCTCGCTGGGGAGTTCCTCGACCCGGCCGCTCTTTCCGTAAAGGTCGGCGAGGAGAGCCTCGGCTTCCTCCTCCGAAAATCGGGGCCGCGGGGATTTGATCCGATTCATGGTCTCGCTCCTCGTTGAGGATCAATCTTGCCAGAGAATCCTCAGCCGGGCCGGCTCCCTCCGGCCGTCCTCTGTACTGATCTGATAGCCGAGGAGGGGCGGCCCGTCCGTTGAGAGGATCTGCATCCGGCAGATGACTGTTTCTTCATAAAACACTTCCCCCCGGAAGTCGACTTCGATCTCGGCCGGACGGTGTTTTTCTAAAAAACCGGTGGGAGCAGTCTCCAATGCCCAGGCAATATAGACAACGTGGTTGACATGCTTGTTCCAGTCGAGGTCGCTCATCCTGACCTTGAATGATCTCTCCAGGTCCGCGCGCTCGAGCGCCGGCAGAGGCGCGAAGGAGGAGACCACGGCCCGATCGGGATCCCTGGGGAAAGGTCCAAGGCGTTCGGCCGGCGGGACCGGCCGTTTGGTCTTGAGATCGATGAGCATCCAGGAGCTCGTCGCGGCCGCGAGGAGACCGCCCTTCTCGTCCCTGAGTTCGAATTCGCGCAGGGCGAAGAGTCCTTGATGGCCGCTGGGCCAGGTCGTCAGGTCGACCGGGCTTTTCCAGCGCGGGTAACGGACAAGCCGGATGTGATATCGAGAAATGACCCAGGTCAGGTTTCGTTTCATCAAATCCCTGACCCCGGCTCCGAGCTCTTCGGCATGCTCGCCGGCGGCTTCCTGAAAATAGTCGAGCAGGCTCTCCGGTCTGAGCCGGCCGGTGAGATCGGATTCGTAGGTCCGGACCGAGAACCGCCGCTCGTACCGGGCGCTTTTTTTAGATGTCTCATCCATTTATGGAATCACTCCTGCGGCGCCTTCATCTTAATCTGTCTTTTGAGATTTTAGCAAGCCGGATGACTCCGCTTTTCAAAAGATATATGATGGGAGACGAGAGACGTTAAAGGCGAACGGAACAATATGGCGAAGCGGAAGGACACCGCCGAGGTCGTTATCATCGGCGGCGGGATCATGGGAGTCGCCACCGCTTATTATCTGGCGCAGTGGGGGGTGCGGGACGTCGTTCTGCTGGAAAAAGACCTCATCTGCCAGGGATCGACGGGATTGAGCGTCGGCGGCATCCGCCAGCAATTCTCCCACCCGGCCAACATCCGACTCTCCCAGAGATCGGTCCGCGTCTTTGACCGGTTCACGGAAGAATTCGGGGTGGATATCGGCTACCGCAAGGCCGGGTATCTCTTCTTGGCTGCGAAGGACGAGACGTGGAGCGATTTCGTAGCTTCGGCGAAGACACAGCGGCGTCTCGGCGTTCCCGTCGAAGTCCTGGATCAGGCGGAAATATCGCGCCGCTGGCCTTACCTCGACATAACCGATGTCAAAGGCGGAACCTTCTGCGCAGAGGACGGATACGCCGATCCCTACCTGGTCGCCACGGGGTTTGCCCGGTCGGCCCGCCGGCTGGGAGTCCGGATAGAAGAGCTGACCCGGGTGACTGGGATCGGACTCGCCGGAGACAGGATCGACTCTGTGGCGACCGTCCGAGGGACCATCCGGGCTCCCGTTGTCGTCAATGCCGCCGGTCCGTGGGCGGCCGAGATCGGCCGGATGGCCGGAGTCGACCTGCCGGTCCTTCCTTTCCGCCGTCAGGCCTTCATGACCCAGCCCTTCGACCTCTTTCCCAAACCCGTCCCGATGATCATCGACCAGGACTCCACGTTTTATTTGCGTGGCGCCGACCCGGGATTGATCATGGGCATGAGCGATCCCGGCGAACCGCCCGGTTTCGGTCTCCAGACCGACCGGCAGTTCATGGAGCGCGTTGTGGAAGCGGCCGTCCGGAGGGCCCCTCAGCTCGAACAGGCGCGCATTTTGAGGGGCTGGGCCGGACTCTACGAGGTCACCCCCGACGATAACCCGATCATCGGCCCGGTCCCATCCCGTCCCGGGTTCTTCTGCGCGGTCGGTTTTTCCGGCCACGGATTTCAGCACGGCCCGGCTGTCGGGCAGATCCTGAGCGGACTCATCGCCGGGGAGTCCGGCGATTTCGACCTCGAGCCGTTCTCCTCAGAACGTTTTTCTTGTTCAAAGGAGGAAGGCGAGCGCCGGGTGGTTTAGGCCTGCCTCAGGATAGGGAGTCGACCGGAGGAGGTCAAGCCAGTCGGGAGGGTTGTCAGCGGGAGCGCAGAGTTCAAGAAATGTCTTTTTGGCATCGGCGTTGGAAACGACGACGGGAGCAAGAACAACTTCAGCGGACTCCGTCCTCACGCCCGCCGCACGGCCTTTTTTGAGGCGGAACGAGATCTCGGTTTCGGCTCCGACCCCGGCGAGAAAATTCTTGACGCGATCGGGGAAGCTGAAGGAAAGCGCTCCCATGGGGAAGGCGTAGCCGTCCCGCCGGAAGACATAGGATGTCCCCCCGATATGGTTGTTCTTCTCCAGGACCAGGGCCCGCAGTCCGTTCCTGGCCAGCTTGGCGGCGCAGCCGGCACGGACGGTCCGGAGGTCATGAAATCCCGCCTATTCGAGCAGCCGGCCGCTGTCCCCCACGCGCCAGTTGCCGTCGACCTGGATGTAGAGCACCGTGCGTTGAACCTCTTGTTTCTTTTCGTTTTCGTACTTGATGTCGACCAACATCCAGTCCTCGAGCGCCGGATAGGCCATGGTGAGAGCCGCCTCGTTCGGCTTGGCGAACTGGCTCCCCCGGAACCGCCGCAGGACGGAGGGATCCCGGCCGTAGTTCCGGAGGCTTACCGGGAAGATCCCCTTCTCCTCGGAATCGGTCTTGATGAATTCCTCGATGTAATTTCGAGGCGTATAAAACTCATCGATGGTGACCCATTCGTAATCGTCGGCCGTCGCCCCCTTCCGGCATCCTATCGGAGCGGCGATGAGGACAACGCCAACGAGCAGAAAAACTCCGCGGATTTCCAGCTTGCTTCTCATCTCGACCTCCTCTTTCCAGTCGGGCGTCGCCAGGGCATCTTATTTTTATCCTCGCCAAAAGTCAAATCGCGCGCCCTAATCCGGAGGTTTTTCTTTTTTTCAGCCGGATATTCAGATACAATACGATCGATTCCCGAAGGCGGAGGAAACGATGAAACGACGTTCGATGGCCCAGCTCACCGTCGGCCTGGCTCTGTTCTCGGTGGTTTACCATTTTGGGTGCCGGCAAAAGATGCGGCCGGACGAGTGGCGCATCTCCGCTCCCGCCCGGTTCGAACAGACGAGGATCGACCGCCTCGGAAAGACGGTCATTCCGAACGGCCGCGTCATCACTCCGCGGGGCCGTCAGATCGAAGTCGCCCCGCATCCCTACGGCCTAGTTCTGAGCCCGGATGGCTCCCTGGTCGTTACGGCCAACTGCGGAGTGCGTCCTTTCTCCGTCTCGATTATCCCCGATATTCTTGGAGAAAACCCGGGCCTGCGCCAGATTCCCAAAGAATTCAATACGGAACAAGGGGTGCTGGAGTCGGTTTACATGGGTCTGGCCGTCTCTCCGGACAACCGGACCCTGTATGTCGGAGGTGGCCAGGAGGGGAAAGTGGTCATTTTCGACCTCCTGACCGACGAGAGGAGCGGCCATATCGAGGCCAACGGGGAGTTCGACGGGCGCCGTTATGAAGACAGCTATGTCGGGGACCTGACGTTGAGCCGCGACGGCCGGATTCTCTATGCGCTCGACCAGGCGAACTTCCGACTGCTCGTGGCGGATACGGAGAGCCGGAAGCTTCTAGCCTGCGTCGGGCTGGGCCGCTATCCATTCGGGATCGCCCTTTCGCCGGACGGAAGGAGCGTCTACGCCGCCAACGTCGGGATGTTCGAATACAGGCGGATCGAAGGCATCGACCTGGACAACCCTGAACGTCTGGGGCTTCCGCACCCTCCCTTTTCTTTCCTGTCGAAGGAGGCCAGAGAGGGCACTGAGATCGACGGGTACAGAGTGCCCGGTCTGGGCGATCCCAATGTTCCGGAATCCTTTTCTGTTTGGGAGGTGGATGTCTCCGTTCCGTCTCAACCCCGGGTGACGGCCAAGGTCAAGACCGGTGTGTTGGTCGGGGAAATGGTCGAGGGCATTCCGGCGGTCGGCGGGGCCAGTCCGAACTCGGTCGCGGCGGCGGACCGGTGGGTCTTCGTCAGCAACGGAAACAACGACTCGATTTCGGTCGTCGATACCGAAAAGAATACGGTCGCCCGGACGATTCGGATCCGGCTCGATGAACGGCTTGGGAACCTCCGCGGGATCATCCCTTTCGGCCTGGCGCTTTCTCCCGACCATAAAAGGCTTTACGTCGCCGAGGCCGGGATCAACGCCGTCGGCGTCGTCGATACCCGAAAAGGAAAAGTCCTCGGGCACATTCCGACCGGTTGGTTTCCATCGCGCCTGGCTGTCTCCGCGGACGGCCGGTCCATCATCGTCGCCAATGCCAAGGGGTTCGGCAGCGGCCCGAACGGAGGCCCGGATTTTACCCCCGGCCCTGAAGGGACCTACATAGGCAATCTGATGAAAGGGACCGTTTCCATTATCCCGATCCCGGAGGAGGCCGATTTGGACGGGGAAACTCAGCAGGTCATCGCCAATAACTTCCGCTTCGACAAGCGCGGCGCAGCCGGCCGGGTTGGCGCGCCGGGGCACCCCGTTCCCCGCATCTCCGGTGAAATGGACTCTCCGCTCAAGCATATTGTTTTCGTCGTCAAAGAAAATCGCACCTTCGACGAGGTCTTCGGTCAGATCGCGGGCGTGGACGGTTCGGCCGCGCTGGCCCGCTACGGATCCGCCGTCACTTTCTCCAATCGGGACCGCAGCCGGACCGTCGAGAACACGACGGTCATGCCCAATCACCTGGAGTTGGCGGAACGCTACGCGATTTCCGACAATTTCTACTGCGACAGCGACGTCTCGGCCGACGGCCATCGCTGGCTCGTCGGTGTTTATCCCAACGAATGGGTGGAGGTCAACGTCGCCGTTAGTTACGGGGGCGGACGGGACATGAAGTTTGATTCCCGGGCACCGGGACAGATGGCCTTTGTCGGCGCCTCCGCAGCGATATACCCGGAGGACTACAACGAAGCCGGCTCCATCTGGGACCATTTCGCCCGGCACCGGGTCGATTATTTCAACTTTGGGTTGAGCATTCAGTTCGCCACTCCGGTCGAGGACAGCCGTCAGTTCAAATACAGCGGCACCAGGAACGTCGTCAACTATCCGGCCCCCGCTGAGCTCATCGAGCATACCTCCCGGATTTTCGCCACTTACAATACCAGCATTCCCGACCAGTTCCGGGTCGATATGTTCATCCGCGAGTACATCGAGCGCTGGGCCGGCGAGGGCAAAACGTTGCCGGCCTTCATCACCGTCTATCTGCCCAACGACCACGGAGCAGGGGAAAGGCCGGACGACGGCTATCCCTTCCGGGAAAGTTATATGGCCGACAACGACCTGGCCTTGGGGCGCCTTGTCGAATTCCTTTCGCGCACTCCCTTCTGGAGGAACATGGCTATCATCGTGACCGAGGACGACCCCCAGAACGGCGTCGACCACGTTGACGCCCATCGCAGCCTCCTAATGGTGATTTCACCGTGGGCCAAGAAGGGGTATGTCAGCCATGTCCACGCGAGCTTCGGGAGCATCCTCAAGACGTTCTGGCATATCCTCGGAATCCCCTACCTTAACCAATATGATGCCGGAGCGGCCGACCTGGCCGACCTGTTCACCGGAGAGGCAGACTTTTCTCCGTATTCCGCTCTTCCCGCCGACCCCCGCATTTTCGATCCGCGACAAGCGCTCGATCCACTCGATGAGAATTTCAACTGGGAAGCGCTGGATGATTCGCCGGTTCTCGATAATCCCGAGACGATCCGGGACTGGATGAAGGAAGAAAAGAAGAATTAGCGGGCGCCGCCGCTACTCCCCCCGCCGCCCCCGCCCCCGCCGCCGCTGAAACCGCCTCCGCCTCCCGAAGAGTAGTGAGC
>JBAUIH010000308.1:0-9459 GCA_049682755.1 Candidatus Aminicenantales bacterium
CCCCAGGAGCCCGCGGCCCTCGGACAGCACGCCTCCCTCCTTTTCCCAGCGGCCTTTGTAGCCGCGGGAGACGAGGGCCGGCCGGCGGCCCTGCCCGAGGAGCCGGCCGAGGATTTCCATCGCCAGCGGTGTTTTTTCGGTCCCGCCGAGTGAGATGTTGCCGATGCTAATGACGGGCAAGGGTGCTCTCCGGGCCTTGAAAATGCCGCGGTCGTAGAGAACATTCTTGATGCGTGAGACGAGCCTGGAAAGGAGGGAAAAAAGGAGAAGCAGCGGCGCCATCTTCTCCGGACTATACATCAACCTTCCTTCGTCTTGCAACCGCTACCACAAGCGCTTCGAGATGGGCGCAGGAGACCGCCCTTTCCCCCCGCACCCATCCTAAAAATCGCATATTTGAAGAAATGGTGAAGAAGAGATGCATTTTCGGAAAAAATAGGACCGTCCCAGTTTCTTCGTTCATTCCTTCCCCCTTGATGGGGGAGGGTTTGGGAGAGGGTGAAAAAAATAGGTCCGTCTCTGCCTTTTTTTGTTAGAGAGCGGTTGCCAGACGCCTTATGGCTGTGGTAAAAAAGATCTCTCCAGCCATCCTATTCGAGGAGGTCTAATCTTGTCTAAAACCGCATTCTCAAAAATACTGACCCTCCTGGGCGTCAGTCTAGTCCTTTTTTCTCCGGCCACAGCGCAGAAAAAGGCCGACCCTCAGCCCCGTCTCAACGTCCCCGAAAAGCTGCTTGACGGGTTGGAATGGCGCTGCGTCGGGCCGGCCATCATGGGCGGCCGGATCGACGATTTCGCGGTCGTCGAAAGCGATCCCGATATCATTTATGCAGCCACGGCTTCGGGCGGACTCTGGAAGACGGTCAACAACGGTATCACCTGGGAGCCGGTCTTCGACGGTCAGAGCACGAGCTCGATCGGCGATGTGACGGTCGCCCCTTCGAGTCCCGACATCGTCTGGGCGGGGTCGGGGGAGCCCAACAACCGCCAGAGCTCCTCCTGGGGCGACGGTGTTTATAAATCCGAGGACGCGGGCCGCACCTGGAAGAACATGGGTCTCGGGGATAGCCATCACATCGGCCGGATCGTCATCCATCCGCAGAATCCGGAGATCGTCTATGTGGCGGCGCTCGGTCGCCTCTGGGGACCCAACAAGGAGAGGGGGCTTTTCCGGACAACCGACGGCGGCCGGACCTGGGCGAACACCAAGTTTATCGACGAGGACACCGGTTTCGTCGATGCGGCCATCGACCCGGAAAATCCCTCCACCCTGTACGCGGCGGCCTACCAGAGGCGGCGGACAGCTTACGGATTCAACGGCGGCGGCCCGGGAAGCGGGCTCTATAAGACGACCGACGGCGGTGCTTCCTGGGTCCGGTTGACCAACGGCCTGCCCGGGGGAACGACGGGCCGCATCGGCCTCGATGTCTATCGCCGGAATCCCAGCATCGTCTACGCCATCATCGAGCACAAAGAAGGCGGAGTCTTCCGCTCCGAGGACAAGGGCGCGACCTGGACCAGGATGTCCGTGACCAATCCCCGGCCGATGTACTACAGCAAGATCCGCATCGACCCCAACAATGACCAGCGGATCTGGGTCCTGGGGGCTTCGATGTACGTTTCCGAGGACGGGGGAAAGACGTTCCGTACCGACTACGTCCGGCAGATCCACGGCGACTATCACGCCATGTGGATCAACCCGGCCGATTCCGGCCACCTGGTCGTCGGCTCGGACGGCGGCATCCATATCTCTCATGACCGCGGCCAAACCTGGGACTTCGTCAACACCCTGCCGCTCGCCCAGTTCTATGAGGTCGGGTTCGACATGCGCCGGCCCTATTACGTCTATGGAGGGCTCCAGGACAATGGGAGCTGGGGCGGGCCCAGCGCCACCTGGACTTCGACCGGCATCACCAACGACGAGTGGTTCCGGATCGGCGGCGGAGACGGTTTTTATACCCGGGTGGACCCGGAGGATCACAATACCATCTACGCCGAATCCCAGGACGGCTATTTCTTCCGCTTCGACCTGCGGTCCGGCGAAAGCAAATCGATCCGGCCCGAGCCGGCCGATGAAAAAGAAATCTATCGGTTCAACTGGAACAGCCCGATCCTCGTCTCGCCTCACAACTCCAAAAAGATCTTGTATGGCGGAAACAAGCTCTTCATTTCCAGGGACAGGGGCGACAACTGGGAGGAGACGATCGACCTGACCGGCCGGACCGACCGGGACAAGCTCCCCATTATGGGGGTGGCGCCCGATGCGAACACCCTCTCGCGCCACGACGGCGTCTCCCACTACGGTACGATCACGACGATCGCCGAATCGCCCCTCCGCGAGGGCCTCCTTTACGTGGGCACCGACGACGGCCTCGTCCAGGTTTCGGGCGACGACGGGAAGTCATGGAAGAATGTCACTCCGCCGGCAACGATCGTCCCCAAAACGACCTATGTCACCCGGTTGGAGGCCAGCCGCTTCAGTGAAGGCCGCGTCTATGCGAGTTTCGACGGCCACCGGGGGAATGACTTCAAGCCCTATGTCCTCGTCAGCGAGGATTTCGGGGCGCACTGGAAGAGCCTCTCCTCCGGCCTTCCCGAGTTCGGCACGGTGAGTGTGGTCCGGGAAGACCTGAGCAATCCCGGCCTGCTTTTCATCGGGACCGAACGCGGCGCCTACTTCTCCGTTGACCGGGGAGCGAGCTGGGTCCGGTTCAAGAGCAACCTGCCCATGGTCCCGGTCGATGACATCGCCATCCATCCGCGCGAGAACGACCTCATTTTCGGCACCCACGGGCGGAGCATCTGGATCCTGGACGACATGACGCCACTGTCTCAGCTCACGGCGGATACGCTGGCCGCGGACAGCCAGCTCTTCGACGTCCGGCCGGCACTGATATTCAATCCGCATTACCACAAGGGAAGCACAGGTCACAAGTTATTCGTCGGGTCCAACCCGCCCCGCGGCGCGCTGATCAGTTATTACCTCAGGGAAGACGGCCAGGACGAAGCCAAGATCGTCATCGCCGGCCCTCAGGGAAATACGGTCAGGGAATTCAAGGGGGCTAAAGAGGCCGGCCTTCACCGGCTGACCTGGGACCTGCGCTATGCACCTGTCGGCGGGGAGGGGCCGACAGAGGGCCGTCGTTTCTCGCCGCCCGCGCCCTATGTCCTCCCGGGCGAATACCGGGTGACGCTCCAGGCCGGCGGCCAGGAGGCGACCAAGACGGTCAAGGTTGAGGGAGATCCACGGATCGATGTGGCCTACGAGGACCGCAAGGCCCAGCATGACGCCCTGATGAGTCTTTACCGCCTATCTCCATTGATGAGCGATGCGGAAAAGACCTTGGGCTCGCTCAGAGGCCGGCTGGACGACGCCGAGGAGATGACGAAAAAGGCTCCCCAGGCGCCTTCCGCTGTGAAAGAAGCGATCCAGGAGGTCAAGGCCAGGGTGCAGGACGTGCGCAAAGAGATCCTCGGTGACCCCCAGGCCGGGTTCCAGGCGATGCGCTTCTCAGTGAGGGGCCGGCTGCTCCTACTCGCCCGTTCGATCGGCGGCTATACCGGCGTTCCTTCCGATCGTCAGCTCCAGGATATCGCCAAGCATACGGACAGGTTGAAAACGCTGGTCGAAAAGATCAACACCATCATCGACGCGGACATTCCCCGGCTGAATACGCTGATGGACGAAAACGGCATCCCTTATATCGCCCCGATAGAGAAGATCAAGGTCTCTTGAATCCCGGAGGAAGCCGGGGGATCGAAAGGGCGCCTTCCCCGGCTGCTCCAGCGGTATTGAGATGCTGTCGCCGTTTCGGTATAATGATGCCAATCCCAGACGTGGAGGAAGAGAATGAATAAGCGGATAGCGGCGGCCGTGCTCGTCATCGGGCTCATCGCCTGGACGTCTCTCTCCTGCCGGCAAAAGACCCAGGTCAGAGGGGTGGAGTTGGCGGTTGGCTTTTCCGAGAAAACACTCACCGACAACCTCATCACCGATGTCCAGTATACCTGGAAGACCGGCAGTGATTTCGTGCCGGTGACCAAGGATTACACCGTTTATGTCCATTTCTGGCATGGCGATAACCTGCTCTTTCAGGACGACCACGTCCCCCAGGTGCCGACCTCGAAGTGGGAGCCGAACCAGGAATACAAGTATCAGCGGCGGGTTTTTATTCCCTCCTTCATCGATGAGTTTGACCCCGCGTTCAAAGGGGAAGAACAGGTCCGCTTGATCGTCGGCCTGTACAACCCTTATGATCGGACGGAAGACTCCAATCGCGAAGTCCTGGCCACCCGGCTCAAGGTCTATCCCCCGCCCCGTGACACGCCGGAGATCATCTACGAGACGGGCTGGCATTACCAGGAGATCGATCCCAATGCCCCGCTCAAAAAATGGCGCTGGACGGGTGCCGAGGCCCGTTGCATCGTCGATAATCCCCATCGGGACGCTTTGCTGGTCATCCGCGGGGGAGTGAATAAAGACATCTTCGCCGACCAGAAGGTCATTGTTAAAATCAACGACCTGGTCCTCGATGAATTCATCCCCGACGAGATCGTCTTCGAGAAAAGCTACACCGTGAAAAACGAGTTGCTCGGGGACAAGGACGAATTTTCTCTCGCCATCGCCGTGGACAAGACATTCATCCCATCGCAGGTCTTTCCCCAGAACAAGGACGAGCGGGAGCTGGGCTGCCAGATCGCCTTCATTTACTTCCGCTGAGCGGCCGTGCGGATGCGCAGGCCCGGGGCCCGCACGGATATCTCGACGGCTCCGTCCAGGTCGGTTCGGAAGATAAGCATGCCGGCGGCCTTGTACCGCTCCAGAATCTCCGGATGGAGAACGCCGTAGGAACCGCCCCGGCCGGCACTGACGACCACGACCCTTGGATCGACGGCGGCCAGGAAAGCGGTCGAGCTCGAAGTGCGGCTGCCGTGATGCGGTGATTTGAGAACCTGCGAGCGAACGGCGAGCCTGTTGTTCACGATGGCCTGTTCGGAAGCTCTGCCGATGTCGGCGGTCAGAAGAATCGAAACGCCGTCCGCGGTCAACCTCAGCACCAGGGAATCGTCGTTTTCGGCCTTTCTCGTGAGCGGCACGGATTCTTCGGGATGAAGGGCTTCGATCAGCACCGGCCCCTCCCGGATGGAAAATCCGCAGAAGACTTTTCGCTTCCGGGAACCGGCGGACATGCTCTGCTTAAGCTCCTCGTAGGCGGGGCTATGGTCCGGCGTGAACGCTTCCCAGAACTCGGTGACGCGGAAGTTCCTGGCCACGGCGACAAGACCGTTGAGATGATCGGGATGGGCGTGGGTCAGGACCATGTAGTCGAGCTTCTTGATGCCGAGGCGCCAGAGAAAAGGCGAAACGACGTGTTCGCCGATGTCGAAGCCCGCGTCGAACGTCCCTCCTCCGTCCACGAGCATCTTCTTTTTCCCCGGGAATTCGACCAGGATGGAATCGCCCTGACCGACGTCGAGGAAGGTCACCCGGAGAGATGAGGAGGAGCGCGGTGGGAACGGGTGGGTGATGAGGACGGTCAGAAAGACCGCGAACAGGCCCGCAGCGAGGACCCTCTGCCCCTTGAACCGAGGACGGAGAAGAAGGACGAGGAGGAAAAGATAGTAACCGAAAACAACGGCCGGCGGCGGAGCCGGAATCCGGTAGGAAAATGCGGGGACGGCGTCGAGCAAACGGGATATCCAGAGGAAGATATCGATCAGGAATTTGATTCCAGGTGCGAGCAAGGCGGCCAGGCCCGGGCTGACTGACGAGATGGCCAGGAAGGCGAACCCCGAACCCATGATCAGTCCGACCAAGGGAATGGCCGGGATGTTGAGAAGAAGAGAGGACAGGGTCACGCGATTGAAGAGATGAGCCACGAGCGGGATAACGCCCAGTTGCGCGGTCAGTGAGAGCGCCAGAAGCTCCCCGGTTTTCAAAGGCAGACGGAACACGTATTTCGATACCCGGGGATAGAAGAGAATGATGGAGAGGGTCGCGGCATAGGTCATCTCGAATCCCGGCTCGAAGAGGGAAAACGGGTTGAGCAAGAGGATAACGAAGGCGCTGAAGGAAACGGTGTTGAGAAGAGGGGTCGTTTCCCACAGGAGTTTGCCCGAGAGATAGGTCAAAGCCATGATCGTGGCCCGCAAAACGGAGGCCCGTCCTTCCACCAGCATGGCGTAGAAAAGCAAGAACAGGATCAGAACACCGTAAGAGAGACGTCTGGGGAAACGGACGGCTTTGAGGATTGAAAATAGGAGAAACGAGATGATGCCGATGTGAGCGCCCGAGATGGCGATCAGATGATAGAGTCCGGACCTCTGCAGGCCGGAGTTCGTCGCCTCGTCCATCCGGCCGCGCTCGCCGAGGAGGAGGGCCTCGAGGACGGCCCCCTGCTTCGACAGGGCGGTCCGGCCGGGCGAAGAGAAATGGGCTTCGATCCGCCGCTCGAGGGTGAAGCGGAGCGAAGAGATGAGACGGGTGGGCGAGAGCCGGCCGGGTCCCGGCAGTTTTTCGACAAGCCGAACGCTCTTGGCAACGGCCTGGGAGTGGATCCTCTGCTTCTTCCGGAGGTCGGCCGTCCGAGTCCCCCCGAAATTGCGGAAATCGCGGCCGGACAGCAGCTGGGCCGATAGCTTGACCCGGTCTCCGGTCTTGAGCTCCAACGGCGAAGGGTAAGCCGAGGGGTGGAGGACGGAGACCCGCAGATTTCCCCGGGCGGCGATATCCCTTCCTTGGACTGAGATTTTTTCCACCCTGAGAAAAAGGGTGGTCCTGCCGACGCCGAGAGACGGCGACCGGTACAGCCGGCCGGAGAAATCCGCGTAGCCGGAAAAGTCCAACTTCCTAACGGTGTTGCGGCCATAGTCCTTGTCGGCTTGAGCATGGACACCCGCTCCAAGAAAAGCCGTTGCCAGGAGAGCCAGGGCGAGGGAAAGCGTGTTTTTTTTCAGGAAATAGGCCGGCCAGGCGGTGCCGAGACAGGTCAGGAGTCCAATAACGGTGCTGGCCGGGGCGGGCGCGAACCAGAAGACAAAGCAGATGCCTGCGGACAGAGAGAGCCCCAGATAAAGAAACGGGCAGGCCATCGGTTCTCAGATGATGACGGATTCCTGATAGATACCATAGACGTCTCTCAGCACGTCGGAAATCTCACCCAGTGTGGCCTTCGCCCTGACCGCGGCGATAAAATGGGGCATGAGGTTGTCCGTTGAACCCGCTGCCCGGCGCAGCGCTTCTAGGCTTTTCCGGACTCCCCGGGCGGAACGCGTCTTCCTCAGGCGCCGCAACCTCTCGACCTGAGTCCTCTCTCTCCGGCGATCCGCCGAATGGAGCCGGAAATGGATCTTTTCCTGGCCGCCCGCATATTCATTCAGGCCGACGACGATTTGCTCTTTGTTTTCGACGCGCTTTTGGTAGAGGAAGGCGCTTTCCTGGATTTCCTGCTGGATGGTGCCGGACTCGATCGCCCGGAACATCCCGCCCATGTCGTCGATCTTGCGCAGATAAGCCCAGACCCTTTCCTCGATGGATCTGGTCAGCGTCTCCAGGAAATAGGACCCGCCGAGCGGGTCCACCGTATCCGCCGCGCCGCTCTCGTGGGCGATGATCTGCTGGGTGCGCAGGGCGATCCGGGCCGATTCCTCGGACGGAAGGGCGATGGCCTCGTCCCGGGAGTTGGTGTGGAGGGACTGGGTGCCGCCGAGAACGGACGCCAGCGCCTGCAGGGTCACCCGGATGACGTTGTTCTCGGCTTCCTGGGCAGTAAGGGTCACTCCGCTCGTCTGGGTGTGGAAGCGAAAGGCCCAGGAGAGCGGGTTTTTCGCCCTGAACCTTTCCTTCATCAGCTTGGCCCAGATCCGCCGGGCTGCCCGGAACTTGGCGATTTCTTCAAAGAATTGATTGTGCGAGGCCAGGAAGAACGAAAGACGGGGTGCAAAGGAATCCACATCGAGGCCCGCGTGAACCGCCGCCTCGATGTAGGCGACGGCGTCGGCCAAGGTGAAGGCCAGTTCCTGGACGGCCGTCGCCCCGGCCTCCCGGATGTGGTAGCCGCTGATGCTCATGGTGTTCCAGCGGGGAACGTTTTGTTGGCAGAAAGTCAGGATATCGAGAATGATTCGGAGAGAGGCCTGGGGAGGATAGATATAAGTCCCCCGGGCGATGTATTCTTTCAGAAGGTCGTTCTGGATGGTCCCGCTCAATCTCGACCAGGGGATGCGCCGCCGCGAGGCTATGGCCAGGTACATGGCCAGAAGAACGGCTGCCGTGGCGTTGATAGTCATCGAAACGCTGACTCTGTCGAGAGGGATCCTCCGGAAGAGCGTTTCCATGTCCTCGATGGAATCGACGGCCACACCCACCTTGCCCACTTCCCCGCGCGCCTGGGGATGGTCGGAATCCAGGCCGAGCTGGGTGGGAAGGTCGAAAGCGACGCTCAGGCCGGTCTGTCCCTGGGACAGAAGATAACGGTAGCGCCGGTTGGACTCCTCCGCGGTGCCGAACCCGGCGTACTGGCGCATCGTCCAGAGCCGGCCGCGGTACATCGTCGGATAGATGCCCCGGGTGAACGGAAAATCACCGGGCTTGCCGAGGTCCCTTTTCGGGTTGAAACGGTTGAGGTCGGAAGGTCCGTAAACCGTCTTGACCCCGACGCCGGAGGAGGTCTCGAAACGGGATTTACGTTCCTTCTTCATCGGCCCTGCGGGCAGGCGGTTCGACAAGGGGTGAACTCAAGGGGCCGGAGAGATGGGGCGTCCTGCTGTTTTCGTTATTCCTTGATTTCCCCTTCGGGATAGCTTTTGGGGGGCTTCTTGGCGTATTCTTCTTTCTTTTTCTCGAGGAAATCCTTGATGGCTTCGATCCCCTCCTGGGCTTTCTCTTTCACAACCTGGATGCCTTTTTCGGCCTCTTTGCTGATCTTTTCGTAGTTTTCCTTGGCCTTTTCTCCGGTCTTGGTGGCTTCAGCCTTGATTTTTTCCCGAGTTTCCTTTCCACTGGCGGGGGCGAAAAGGATTCCCAGGACGAAACCGGCGGCCGTGCCGATCAAGAAGGAAACGGCGACTTCCAGGGCGCTCGAGCCTTTGTTATCAGCCATTTTTTTTCTCCTTTCTTTTTTTGAATTTTCTCCATAGAAACGCGGCGATGGGAAAGAGCAGACGCCAATAACGCGAGCCGGGATTGAGAACCCGCGTGGTCAGGAGGAAGGAGGCATCGGCCATGTGCGAAGCCGTCCTCCGGGAGGCCTTCATGAGCTCACCCAGCTCGACGACTCTTTCCTTGATCACTCCATCCAACTCGCTCAGGCTCGCGACCAGTTTGCGGACCTCGACCATGGTTTTTCCCCCCTCCGCGGTCGCTCTCCGGAGCTGGGAGAGGAAGCGGATGAGGAAAACGGCCACCACGACGGCCGTGAAGGTGAGCACGAGGAATAGGAACTGGTTGAGGGTCAATGG
>JBAUIH010000309.1:0-4237 GCA_049682755.1 Candidatus Aminicenantales bacterium
CTTGCCTAACGTGCTATAATATCTTAGGAAGCAAAGGAACGGTGGACTTAAGAAGTAGGTTATTGTCGTTCGGACCTCTCCTTTTGTTGGTGGCCGTTATGCTGTCGCTGGTTTCAAGCGGTTTTTCTGAAAAGACGGCGGGACGGGATCAACAGGTAAGCTCGAAGTTTTATGCCCTCCGCGTCGTTTATGAAAAGAACGTCCAAAGGGCGGAAGATTCCCTGGGAGAGCCGGACTGCTGTTCTGCAGAAATCCAGCCGGGCGGACAGCTCGAGGTGCTCATGGAGAAAATACTCTCCCCCTCTCTAATGGCTGGCTATGGCGAAAATCCTGTATGCATCGATAGTGGCTCAGTCGTGGGCAAGGGAGAAGGGGAGTTCGGTCTTGAAGGCCGTTTTTATTGGCAGGATGTGTAAGGCAATGAGCACCATGATTGGGCAATTCTTACAATAACGTTGACTGGCTTTTGTGTCCCTCCGCCTCCCTTAGAAGCTTATCCCTCCAAAGAATGTTCAGGTGTCGACATAGTGAGGATTACTAATGCCGGCACCAATTCCTTATTCGTAGACGCGGTGATCGGATACATATGGTATCCTGGCGACTGGCGTACTTTGGGGGCATAGCAAGACAATGACGAGCTTGATTTATTCGCATACGAATAAACAGAAAAAGAGGAAAGGCGTAAGTCTATTGGGAGGGTAAAGCTATGGTCGAGAAAGCGAATAGCGTAGTGGTTCAGAAAGACAAAAAGGAAATTCTAAAAAGAGCTGAGGATATTTTGCTGACTGCGCGGGCAGGATTGGAAGACCTAATAAGTGGCCTTCCTGGAAAAAAGGTGGCAGGTTTGAGAAATTTGATAGTATTCGGCAGAGCAGTGACAAATGTATTACAAAACCTCCGTTCTGTAGATCCGACTTTCGAAGATTGGTATCAAAAATATAGACAGAAGATGGAATCTGACCATCTAATGAAGTACTTTTATAAGCTGCGCAGTGAAATTTTAAAAGAGGGCAAGTTAGAGTTTTTTCCCCATGCTTATATAACGAACCTTCGAATCCCTGAAGATATCGCCCGCTTTGGTCCCCCTCCTCCAGAAGCAAAAGGATTCTTTATCGGAGACCGATTAGGGGGAAGCGGATGGGAAATTCAGCTTCCAAACGGCTCTACTGAGAAACAATACGTACATTTGCCATATGATATCGGAATTGTCAGTCTTCAGTTCCCCGATCCTCCCGAATCTCATCTGGGAATAAAGATACAAAATAAATCAATAGAGGAGTTGAGCACTATGTTCATTGGCTATATCGCTCGGCTGATGAATTTGGCAAAAGAAAAATTTAGCATAGGAGGATGACAATGGGTGTCTATTTCAGGTGCAAATTCTGCGGAAAAGAGCATCGGTCCCCGATCGCTTTCGGTAACAGAAAATCTTTTGAGACCGCTGAGCTAAAGGAAAATAGTTTTCAGTGTCCCATAACTCAAAAGTCGGGCATCTATAATAAGACGGACATGTTCTGGAAAGAAGAATAGGTCAGGCGCATTCTTGGACGCAGTCAGAGGAATGTTTTTTTCTAACGTCTTGATTTAGGAAGTAATTCTAACCCGGCCCACGGGACTGAAAATCACTGCGCCGGCGGTTCGATTCCGTCCCTCGCCATTTCGTTATTCATTGCTGGCAAAAGATATTAAGGGGAGCGGAAATTCCAATCACGAAAGACGCTTCGATTTCTGGGAAGGGATCGTTTTTTAGGGGAAGCCGGGGGGTCCGCGAAAACAATCCTTTTTCGGAGAATTTGGGAAGGACATTTTCTTTCGATGAAAGATATCTATGCTCTCTTCCCCTCCGGAGTCCCGGGCGCCCTATCCCCCCGGTTTTAGCGGCCAGCCTGGGGGAGACCGACCCCTCCTGTCGTCCGCCCTGCGATCAGCGGCACGCCGCTTAACTATCTTTCATTTTAAGCCCCGGAGTGTTCCCTGACGGGATCGAGGGACACATGACTCTGGATCATGGAATCGGGGTTCGAATCCCTGCTTCCCAGCCATCCTTATTTCCCGGTTTTCCCCTGATAATTTGAGTCCGTCTCAATTTTTGGTCTTCCGTCCCAGACCGTAACTTTCAGCGCTTTTAGACATTTTTTGGCACGTATTTGGCACGCGGCTGGCACACGTCCTTGTGCCGGTGACGCCACGCTAAGCCGAATTGATTGCTATCTCCTCGATCTTGGTCTAAAATCCTTAGAGATAACCTTGTTTGGGGAGAATCGCGATGGATCCCAACTCATATGAAAACACCCTCTACTATGGTGACAATCTGGACATATTAAAAAGATACATCCACGACGAAAGCGTTGACCTTGTGTATCTTGACCCGCCGTTCAAGAGTAGCCAAAACTACAACATCCTTTTCAAAGAAAAGAACGGGTCCCAGGCCGCAAGCCAAATCAGGGCGTTTGAGGACACGTGGACATGGAGCCAGGATGATGAGGAAGTTTTTGCCGACCTCGTGACCAAGGGAGGAAAGCTGGCCGACTGCCTTCAGGCTTTCCGAACGTTCATGGGGCCATGCGATATGCTGGCCTACCTGGTCATGATGGCCCCGCGGCTGTCAGAACTGCGTCGGGTCATGAAGCCGACGGCAAGCATTTATCTTCATTGTGACCCGACCGCAAGCCACTACCTCAAAATGCTGATGGATTCAGTTTTTGGTTTTGGTAACTTCAGAAACGAGATTGTCTGGCAGAGAACCGGGGCGCATAACGACCCCAAACAATGGGGGCGCGTTGCCGATACGCTATTATTCTATTCAAAATCGGAAAATTGGCTTTGGAATCCGCAATTTGAACCATACACCGATGAGTATCTGAAAGAACGATATAAATATGTAGATGAGAAAACGGGACGGCTACATTGGCGGAATACGATGACCGCATCAGGGGGAGGTCCAGCGAAAAAATTTCGCGGAGTTATGATGAACCCCCCGCCGGGAACTCATTGGCGATACTCCCAAGAAGTAATTGACCAGATGGAAAAGGAGGGTCGAATCTATTACAGCCCAAGCGGAAAACCATATGTGAAATCATACTTAGACGAACAGAAGGGAAGACAAATTCAGAGTATTTGGACAGATATTGTCATGTCGAAAAGCGGAAAAGAACGCCTGGGCTATCCTACACAGAAGCCGGAAGCGCTCCTTGGGCGCATTGTAAAGGCGAGTAGCAATAAGGGCGACCTTGTCCTTGACCCTTTTTGCGGCTGCGGGACTACCATCGCCGTGGCCCAAAAACTTGAACGCTGCTGGATTGGAATTGATATCACACACCTGGCCATAACGCTGATGAAGAAGCGGTTATTGGATGCATTCGGCACGGAAGCACGTTACAAAGTCATCGGTGAGCCGACAAGCCTTCCTGACGCAGCTGCCCTTGCGGCTTCCGACCCTTATCAATTCCAATGGTGGGCGCTTGGTCTGGTCGGAGCGAGACCTGCAGACCAGAAAAAAGGCGCCGACAAGGGAATCGACGGCCGGATAATTTTTCAAGGCGATGAGGTCGGGAAATTTGAACAGGTCATTCTATCGGTCAAGGCAGGACATACGGGGCGAGATCACGTTCATTCGCTTCGCGGCGTCGTTGACCGCGAGAAGGCGGCGATCGGCATGCTGATATCAATGAACGATCCGACAGGACCGATGAAAGAAGAAGCGGTGACAGCGGGCTTCTTCGAATCAAAAGCATGGGGAAAAAAATATCCGAAGATACAGCTTTTGACGATAGCTGAGATTCTTGCGGGGAAGGTAATCGATATGCCTCCGATAAAGCAGGTCAGCGCAACGTTCAAAAAAGCGGAAAGGTTCAAGAGAGAAAGCGAACAGCTTGAAATCAAGGAAAAATGAAACGGAAGATGCCCTGCCTTGGGGCGGGTTCTTTAAAGGTCAAGCGGACGATCTATGAGCGTTCTTTTTCATCTTTTTAAAAAACGTTTGCCCGGCGCAATCGCCAGAGATTTGAACAAGAAATATATGGCAGTCAAAAGGCGGCATCCCGGCGAAAATGATGCTAAGCTATTGGAACGCGTATGGAATCTTTATATAACCTTGAATGAAGAGGCAATCAGGGCTGAGGATGGCGAAGATAAAATAATAAGATTAGACATTATCAAGGAGCGAATCGAGCAAGCTGGACAGCCCGGACACGAGGTAGATGGATTATTAAAACCGAAGAATTTGATGGACCTATTC
>JBAUIH010000310.1:0-7342 GCA_049682755.1 Candidatus Aminicenantales bacterium
CGACCGGCTCGATATCGAGCCGAAGGAAAAAGAGATTTACGCCTTCCTGCTCCCAACTGGCGGGGTTACTATCAAACGTCTTATCAAGATCCAAAATTATCGACTCATAATAGACGGGGATAATCAAGAGACAGAAATCAGGAATTTGGATGACCCGATAGATGGGCTGAAGCAGTATCCGATGATCCTTGAGTGCCATGAAGACGACGACCAGCCCATTCGCGGCCGGGTGATATGGGTGCTTAACAGGCTTATAGATAAACCGAAGAAATAACTTTAAGGGGGCGAGCATGGAAAAGGATCTAAAAAAACGGCTTAAGCTCTTCACTGGCATTTTTGCAGAAGCACAAGAACAGGGCAAAAGAGAAGCAGATGTCGTGATGTACGTGGTACAGTTCTTTAAGGATGCTTTGGGCTATGACGTTTTCACTGAAATCAGCAAGGAATTTCAGATAAAAGAAAAATACTGCGACATAGCAATTAAGCTGCAGGGCCAGGTGGAGCTTCTAATAGAGGTCAAGCAGGCCGGGCTTCGCTTAGCTGACAGGCATATCGAACAGGCCGAAAATTATGCCATGAAGAGCGGTGCGAAATGGGTGCTCTTGACAAATGGAGTGGAATGGAAACTATTCCATCTAAGCTATAGCGATACTGAGGGCATCGAAAGAGCGGTAGTTTTTAGAATAGACCTATTAAGAGATTTCAAAGAGAAGCCTGATGAGGTCGCCGAAAAATTCTGTCTGCTCCAAAAAAAGAACTACCAGAAGGGGGCCCTGGAAAACTATTGGAAAAAGAAGACTATGCTCGAGCCCGGGGCTCTTGCCAAGGCATTGTTTGCGCAACCTGTGTTGCGAGCCCTAAATCGCGAAGTCAACCGAGGTGCAAAAGCGAAGGTTGGCTTCGACGATATTGTTAAGGCCTTAAAAAATCTGCTCGACAAAGAAATCCTGGCAGACCTCGCAGACATCAAAATCAGGAAGCGTCGAAGAGCAAAACGCCAAACGCCGAGAAAGCCGAAGGAACCGAAACATCAAGAAAGCAAGATTGAAGGGACAAAAGAAAAACCGGGCATATCTGAAGAGGAAGAGCATGGGCCTTAAAGTGTCCTTCGGCGTCCTCTCCTGTCCGGACTGCGGCGGCGCGCTCCATTATTCCAGCGTCAGCCAGGGAGTAGACATTTTCGACGCTCGCTGCCTGAGCTGCGGGAAGGAGTGGCTGGTAGCCAAGTTCCCGGATGGCCGGGAGGAGATACGGGAAAAGACCGTAAGCTAGAGAGAAAAATAATGATATTTTCAACCTGTAGGAAATGTTCCAAAACAACTTCAAAGGTTGGGAACTATACCAATATGTATTTATCGGGAATTCTTGATCCTGAAGAATTTGATAAGAAATATGGAATGATGTGCGGGGACCATGCAGGCGAGATGACGAAAATAATTCTCTCAGAAAAGAATCTCTCTAGGAAAGATTTTGCAGAAGCTCATAGAAAAGCCCTGATGGTGATGGACCAGGAATTGCTGGGGGACGAAGAAAGATGGAAGAAACAAAAATAGATGGGCCCAAACGGTGCATTGATTGTATCTTCGGTGATATTGTTAAAGATATTCAGGTATGCAGATTCTACCCAAAATACAAAAACACGCCTTTTCCTCTATCTCATCTGTCAGTTGGCAAGCCCGCTTTCTGCCGCATAACAAAGATCGTGGTCTACGAGGAGCCTCTCCAGGAGACCTGGGGCGGGCCTGACAATAGATAGCCGGACTTATTTTATCGAAAAGCAATTTTTTGGGGCCTGAGTGAGAAAATGGGGGCTTTTCGGACGTTATTATTTATAGAGGGCAAATTCTGGCCTCAGATGGCCTGGAGGAGGCATGAGTCCATGTCTGAGAAGATCCTGGTTATCGAGGATGAAATCGTCTCCCAGAACATGCTGAGGTCAACATTAACCCAGGCCGGTTATTCTGTAGTCGTTGCTTCTGACGGGGATGAGGGGATCAAGAAAGCGGCCCAGGATCCGCCCGATCTCATCATCCTCGACATCATGATGCCCGGGATGGATGGAGGAGAGGTCGCCGTGATCCTCCGAAATGATCCGAAGACAAAGAACATCCCCATTATCTTCCTTTCGTCCCTGGTCCCAGAAAGCAAGAAGCAGGCGGCCGGCAAGAACACTTCGATCTCCTATCTACCTAAGCCTTATAACAAAGATGAGCTGCTCAATGAGGTGAAGAAGTATTTCTTGGAGGAAAACTAAATAAATGATAGAGCAAATTGCCGATCTTTTGGGTGCATTAGCCCGGCTAGCAGTTCCCCTTGTCGTTCTAATTGTGATACTGATTTTCAAAAAAGAAATCTCTGGTCTATTGAAAAGGATAGTGAAAGGAAAAATACTGGGCCAAGAGTTTGAATTCGATCAGAGACTGGAAATGTTGAAAGAACATATCTCAGAGGGACAAAAAGAAATTCTCATCCAGGGAGACATGTTAAAGAAAGGCATTCCTAAGCAAGAAGAAGTCAATATTCTCGAAAAAGCCAAAGATCAACCATTGGAAGCCTTAGCGCGAATAAGAAATCTGGTTGAGCAAGAATTAGTGGATCTCATGGCGGCAAAGGGTTTTTCTCAATATTTGGAGAGTGGCTTTAGTTTTCATAAGGCAATAACTTTGCTGCAAAACAGGGAGAACATTACTAAGTCAACAGCCAATTCGCTTAGACAATTCTATGATCTTACGAACAATATTCTTCGCGCTCAGATAGAAACCTCCGAAGATGAGCTAATTCGCCTTATTGACCTTGGCTCAATGCTTCTAAATCTAATTAGAGCAATACCTCGGGAGACCTATGAGGTATATAAGCCAAATGTTGAACTCTATAGGGATAAGGAGTGCAAGGTAAAATACGAAGATGTGACGGGTTTAATTCTCAGAGTGATAAGCCCGGGGGGAACGAAAGAAGATTATAGAATATATCCCACCACAAGGAATTATTTAGAAGCACAGATTCTAAGTTGGGAATGGAATTTAGATAAGTCCTGGGGAGAGGCATGGTATAGAGACCCTCTAACGAATGAGATTAAGCTGGCCTGGTCAAGAGCGGGAGAATTTGTTGGCCGACCTTTGCAGGAGATACCTGGAGAATGGATCGAATAGAGCGTGAGGCGTGCGGAGGCCGGGCCGAAGTCCTGGCCTCCCTAATAGATTTGGGCGTGTTGCCACGGATATGCGTCTCATAGGCAAAGACGACTACTGGGAACGATTATTCTCGATGGAAAGGTCTTGGATACCTTAATTGAGGCCAAAGTCCTTGTAGAGGGATGGCGAAAGGAATGCAATTGCTCTCGGCAGCACACTTCCTTAGGCTACAGGCCGCCGGCTCCAGAGGCTTATAAGGTTTAATAATTCACTCAAGGGCTTGTACATTGATCGGGGGCAGGTCATCGCCGCCCTGGAAAGGATGTAAGGAAAAAGATGCTTGACAAGCCCCTTAAAGGCTTATAACCTTCAATCATGCTTAAAAGGAGACAGGACACTGATTTTAGGGGGCAATTACTTTTGGAAAATGAAGGTAAAACTGGGGGAAGTCGGCATCACGCCGTTATCTCAAGAGGTTTTCTATTCTTTCCGTAATAAGGAGGTGGGTATGTTTCTAAAGAAAGGATTGGCCTTTTGTGGAATTTGTCTTCTGAGCTGCACCTTTGTCCTCAGTCAGGAACTAACGGAGCAAAGCCGACTGGGCCCTAACATTGAAGGAACAACGTACATCAGTTCCGGAAGTCTCGCGGGTAAAGTTGCCTTCATCGATTGTTGGAGCGTATACGTTAGCGATCTGACAAGTGGCAATTATGAGAAGCTCTTTTCTGTTGAGAAATTGAATTTCAACAGATGGCCAACGGGAATCGTCTACATCAGCCAAGGAGAATTCGCGGGGAACTTTCTTTTGCATGCCGATAATATAGGATTCTTGGTCGACCCCTCCGGCGACCTGATCGGAGAAGTCCAGACTCAGGGATTTCAATGGGGAGGCGAGGGGATGACGGAGATCACCAGCGGCCTGTATGAGGGAGAAATAGCGCTTCTGGGTTTTTCCAGTATTCCTGGCGTATGGTACAGGCACATTTGTATTTTCCATATGGAATATGTCGGCGGGATCATCTTAGCCATTCTTGACTCCGTTATCACGGGCGAAATCCCGCCCTATCCCGACTATTACGCTCTGGGAATCACCTTTTTGCCAAACGATTCTCAAGAATATCCGAACCATTTCGTCATTGGCGAAGAGCCAAACTCACTAGGCGTATTTGATGACCAAGGAAACCGAATAGAGACATTCACCGGCATCCCCTCTTGCGAGGGCCTAGCCTATATTCCGAGCGGGATTCATCAGGGTAAGCTATTTATCACGGACATGACGGCCTCAGCTGCGGCGATAAGGAATATCGATGGTTCTCTACAAACGCCCATCAACATCCCGATCGGCCCGGGATTATTCGGGGCCTCCGCCACAACCTGGCTGAGTGAAAGGCAACAGTTGATTGTCTTCGGCTGGAACGGATACGTCTGGAATTATCCAACGTATCTCATTTCGCACCCGAGTCCCGGCCAATGGATAAAGGATGCTGAATTCCCCTGCACGCAATTGAAAGCCCCCTATAATATGACCGATATGACTAGCGCCGGAACGTATTATCTCTTCGGTTCGGTGGATTCTTCGCCTGGCATATTGCCTTATCAAGTCCACGTGCTGGATGAAGATTTCAATATTCTTCAAAATATGGAACTCCCTACGGAATATTTGGAATTATCATTCGGACGCCTGGTATACATCCCGGGCGCGACTTCGTTCGACGATCATTTTTTGTTGACGCAAGCCCAAATGGTGTATTCGTTTGACTCCATTTTTAGCTATCCTGCGGATATTACCGATTTATCGGGCAAGGTGACCAGCCTTTCCCGCCTCTGCTATGATCCGGGGAGCATGCGCTATTATGCTTTGGATGTCTTGCCGAACCCTGGCGCCTATTCGGGTACCTTGCTTCGTGTTTTTGATCAGCACTGGAATCAATTGGCGGAATTCGATTTGAGCGGCTTGTCTTTTCGGGGATTCAACGATATCACCATTTTCACCTCTGGGGACCTCAAGGGAAATGTAGCTTTGCTCGGCGGATTATATAAAGCTAATAACGACCTTTTTATCATCAACTTCGAATACCAGATCGCCACGGACTTGATTGAGGCACTGAGCCACGAAGTCCTCGCCAGCGGCATCAAGGTCGGCTTATCGAAAGCTTTGAATAAAGAACTAAGTAATGCATTGATGTTGGTCGAGAAAAAACAGATTGATGCCGCAATATACCTCCTCCAGGCGTTCCAGGGGACTGTTGCCGCCCAGAGCGGAAAAGGCATCCCTGTCGATTTAGCCCAGAACTGGCTAGACAAAAGTGCCGAGATCATTCGCGGCCTGGAGAACCTTCGGAACTGATCGCCCTTTCCAAAAGCTCCGCCGCGATCTCTGACTGTAGAGAAAACCTCCTTCGTCCTTCCCAATTTTCGGGGGCTCCGAGTTTTCTCGATAACGTGAGAAAGTCAGCAACGGTTCGCCTAGCGCTTAGGATCTGCTCCCCCTTATCGCTCCAGCCGATGTGATAAGATTTTGTTGGACGATACGACAACTCAGTTAGGTATGGGTTTAAAATGGTCCCCTTGTGGCGTGAAGCATCATTTAGATTGAGGCGAGTGGGGCCGAGTTATTAGCCTGGCCCCCGGTTAGCATTTGACGCCGCATGATAGCAAGTGGACGATGCTACGGGAGAAAAGGAAGATAATCCGATCTTAGCAAGGAGAAAAAGTGCGATTTTTCGGAACACCAAACATTGAAAAACTTAAGGCTAAAGGCAAAATCAAACGATTAATAAAGGCGTTGAACTACGAGAAAGACTTGGCGATACGAGAAGCAGCAGGTAGGGCGCTTGGGAAGATGGGCTGGAAGGCAGAGCTCGCATTGATGCAATTAGTTCGTAATTTTGAGAACCCGGAGCCACTCCGTTTGGCCGCAGCCAAAGCTCTGGGTGAATTCGGTTTCCAGGCGACTTCAGGGAATACGCTTATAGAATGTTTACAAAAAGAAGAGAATATAGAGAATATCGAAGTTTGGATCAGGGCATTAGTTAATAATCAGGCGGTAAAGGCACTCATCTCCGGACTCGAGCATGAGCGTTCCGGAATTAAGCATGAAGCAATTATCAAAGCACTTGTAGAAATCGACGCGATACGTCCGGCTATCGACGCTCTCAAAAAACCTAAATTACGGGATGGAGCTAAGGAAGTTCTAATGAAAATAGGTAAGGATGCAATTGTACCGCTAATCTGTAATCTAGCCTGAATTATTCATAAAAAAAGCTGTTTCCCTTTGTAACGTATTGATTTACAATACGTTTTGAACACACAAGGAGGAAACAGCTTTGAACGAAATCCATCATACCACCGAACGGTTTCTTTTTGAAGACCTCCGGGGAAAAAAACTCGAAGTCGATTTTGACGGCGGCGAAGTCTCCTCCGACGCCGGGGTGCTTTTCCTCCGGGAGGTGGAGCGCCGGATGAGGCTTCTGGACCGCGTGGCCAAGATTCTTCACGATCGCCGTCATCCCGGCTACACCCGGCATTCGCTTTTGGACATGCTCAAACAGAGGGTTTTCCAGATCGCTTGCGGCTACGAGGACGCCAATGACGCGGACACATTGCGGCAGGACCCGGCGTTGAAGATGGCCTGCGAGAGACTCCCCGACGACGAACCGTTGGCCAGCCAGCCGACGCTCTCTCGGCTGGAGAACGCCGTCTCGCGGACGGATCTTTATCGCCTCGCCGAGGTTCTGGCCGGGTCGTTTATCGAGTCCTACCGAACGCCGCCGGTGGCGATCCTTCTGGATATCGACGACACCGAAGACACGACTCACGGCCATCAGCAGATGGCTCTCTTCAATGCTTTCTATGACGAGTATTGTTTTCTGCCGATTCATATCTACGAAGGAAAAAGCGGGAAGCTGGTGACGACGGTGCTGCGGCCGGGGAAACGGCCCTCGGGGAAGGAGGTCGTGGCCATCCTCAAGCGGGTGGTCCGGAAAATCCGGAAGGCCTGGCCCGGGGTCCAGATCCTGCTGCGGGCCGATTCGCATTACACCGCGCCCGAGGTCATCGAGTTTTGCGAGACGGAGAACATCAAGTATGCCCTGGGGCTGGCGCCGAATGCCGTGCTGCGCCGGGAGGCCGCTTCGCTGGTCGAAGACGCCGAGCGGAGTTACCGCCAGGTCAGGCAGCCGGTCCGGCTCTTCGGCGAGTTTCTCTATAAG
>JBAUIH010000311.1:0-1812 GCA_049682755.1 Candidatus Aminicenantales bacterium
GGCTGAAGCTGACGGCTGCCTTGCGGAAGATCATGAGGCCCCGCAGCTTAGCCTGAACGTTAGATGGACATAATTGCGAAATGCTGAGCAGGAATATTAAATATAGATTAATTATAACAATTGCGCACACTGTTTTTGACAATCTAATTTTGAGCCGCCGTGATACTTGAATTTTGAGCCACCCCAGCCGTCGGAGTTTTTAGTTTCTTCCTTTTATCTTCATGCTTTCCCGGAACCGATACGATTCCCCCTTGTGTTCGAAGATGTGGCACCGGTGCGTGAGGCGGTCGAGCAACGCGGCGGTCATCTGCGGATCATGAAGCACCTCCGTCCACTTGGAGAACTCCAGGTTGGTCGTGATTGCGAGGCTCTTACCGATGTCGTATCGGTCGGAGATGAACTGGAAGAGGACTTGGGCGCCGTCGCGGGACAGCGGCACGAAGCCCAACTCGTCCAGGATGACCAGAGAGTACCGCTGCCACTTTCGGAAGGCTCGGGTCAGGGTGTGATTGTCCCGCGCCGCCAGTAGATCGTTGGCCAATGCGGTGACCGTGGTGAAGCGGACACGGAACCCGGCGTGGATGCAGCTGACTCCTATGGCGCTGGACAGATGGGTTTTCCCCGTTCCGGGGGGGCCAATGCAGACGACGGACTCTCTCTGCTTCAAGAAGTCGGCACTGGCCAGGGCGAGCACCTTGTTTTTTGGGACGGAAGGTTGCGCCGTGAAGTCGAAGGTGTCCAAGGTCTTCGCTTCCGGGAAGTGGGCCTCCGCCAGGAGCATCCGAAGGCGATTTTCTCGCCGGGAGATCAACTCCGATTCCAGCAGCGCTGCCAGGAAGACACCGGGGTCCTGTCCCTTGGTCTGTGCGTCCCGGATCAAGGGGCGCCAGGACCGCGTCGCGCCGGGCATCTTGAGTTCCTTGAAGGCGGCGTCGATGCGCATCTCGTTGGTGTTCATCCGGCCACCCCCGCAAGAAGCCGGTCGAAGCGGGTCAGGTCGGGAAGGGCCACGTGGGCGGTCAGGGCATGGAGAATCGGCGGGGGTGATTGCGGCTGGGTCAGCCGCCGGCAGATCTGCGCCACGGCATCCGCCCGGTACACGGCGCTCTTTACCGCTTCCGCCACGGCCTGCTCCACAACCTCATGGGGGAACTCCCGGAGGAGTTTTAAGACCTCCACGAACTCCCTGGGCTGGGGCGGGATCCGATCCAGGCAACGCTTCCGGAAGAACTGGTACGGCTCGGTCAGGCTCCGGAACACACGGGCGTTGATCACGGCGGAAGGTTTTTGATCGAGCTGGTCCAGGTAATGTTCCGCCTTGAACGATTCTGCTCCGGCTTTGTAGAGGCGATCGTGTTCGGCGATGATCCCGTCATCATGACCGATCTCGATACGCTCAACGTAAGCGTGGATGTTGACGGTCTTCCCGACGAAGGACGTCGGCACCGAGTATCGGCAGCGATCGAAGGCCACCAGTTGAAGTCGGTTGACGCCCGCCGGCTCCGTATGGCAACAAGCGAAGGGATATGCCGGCAATGGGAGGAGATGAAGTCGTTCCTGTTCCCACCGATTGGCAAGAGTTCCTTGGTCCCGCGGAAGTTGCCGGCTTCCTTCCGCCAGGCAACGCTCTTTGAGCAGAGTGTTCAACTCATCGAAGTCCCTCACCTCGGGAAGGGGGACCAGGAAATTGCGCCGACTGTACCCGACGAGGTTCTCAACGCCTCCCTTCTCGTGGGCGCCCTTCCTGCCAGGGAGGCAGTAGATGCTCTCGAACAGGTAATGACTGCGCAGTGCCACGAAGCCCTTCTGTTC
>JBAUIH010000312.1:0-11618 GCA_049682755.1 Candidatus Aminicenantales bacterium
CCAGGGCCCGGGCGAATCTGGACCCTGAGGTGAACGACGGGCAACTTTGCGTCAAAGGGCGCTTCTGCCAGCCCGAGGTCACCCACCATTACGAGCGGGCCAGGCGGCCGATGCTTCAGAAAGGCCAATATTTCCGGGAGGTGGGCTGGGACGAGGCCCTGGAAAAAGCGACGGCCGAGCTCAAGAGCGTCAAGCCTGAGGATTTCCTGATGCTCGTCTCCCCGGATTTGACCAACGAGGGATTGTTCGCCGCCCAGAAGTTCGGCCGCGAGTGCCTCGGAAGCGACAACATCGACTCGACGGCCCGGTTCGAGCTGGCCGGAGGAGTGGGGCTTTGGTCGAAGCTTTTCTCCTTACGGATTTCTATCAAGGAGATCGCCAGGGCCGATACGATCCTGGCCGTCGGGCTCGACAGCCGGTTCGATTTCTCGGTTGTCGGGACCAAGGTCCGCAAGGCTCTCGACCACGGGGCCAGGCTGGTGACGATCGATCCCCTCGACAGCAACCTGGCCCGCTATACCGATGACTGGCTGCGCCCCTCGCCCGGCAAGGAAGGTTTGCTCCTCAAGGCGCTCGCCGACCGCTTGGCCGGCCGGAAGGTCGATGTTCCCGCCCTTGCCGGGGAGGCGGACGTGGATGGGGATGTTCTCAAGAGGGCGCTCGAGATTGTCGCCTCCGGGCAAGAGATAACGGTCATCCTCGGTCCGCGCGTTTTTCACTATGATGACCTCACGGGTCTCGTGGACGGCCTCATAACCCTGGCCGGGTTCGAGAACATCAATTTCATCCCCCTGTATTTCGGCGCCAATTCGCGGGGCGCATTGGAAATGGGAGTCTTTCCGGGCGTCGGTCCGGGAGGTGTTGCCAGGGACGGCCGGGGCTTCGGCTGGGAGGAAGTCCTTTCCGATAGCAAACGCCCCAAGGTGATCTACTGCGTCGGGGATGTCGCCTTCCGGGAAAGGCCGGACTGTGATTTCCTGATCGTTCAAGACACCTATCTTCCTCCGTTCCCGGTTGATGTCTTTCTCCCCGCCTCGAGCTTCGCCGAAGCCGGCGGCACGCTGATCAACATGGAGGGCCGGGTCCAGGAGATCGTTCAGATCGAAAATCCTCCGGAAGGAGCCGTGGCCGGATTTATGCGCCCCGATTGGCGGATCTTTTCCGACCTCGCTACAGTCATCGGATGCCGGCCGCTGGACTACCGGACGGCCGCCGAAGTCCGGCGTGAAATCCAAGCGGCTGTGCCCGGTTTTCCGGCGACAATCGACCGGCAGCCCCGGCGGATGAAACCGCTCAAAAAGCTCGTGCCTCCTGCCGAGGCCATCGCCGAGACGACGCAAGGCGATTTTTGGCTGGTGGCCGAACCGGGAGGCTACCGGCATCGCGGGATCGACATCTCCTCAAAAGTCGGCGGCCTGTGCGAGTTGGCCCTGGAGGAAGGATTCCGGATGCATCCGGAAGACCTGGAAGAGCTCGGACTCCGGACCGGGGACGGCATCCGCGTCGCCTGGGACGGAAATAAAGCCGGCGCATCAGGAGAAGTCAAGGCCGATCCCGAGTGCGGTCGGAGGGCCATCTATTTCACCCGGCGGATCATCTTGGGCGGGCTGAAATGGGGACGCGAGCTCGGCTCCTTATCTGAGCTCCGGCCGAACCCGGCGCGGGTCCGCGTCAGCCGGCTCGAACCGTGAAGGAGCGCGTGAATTGATGGAGACGGCGCATGTATAAAATCATAGAGCGGCGGATGATCGTTCCAAACTTGCACGAGTTCACTGTCGAGGCGCCGGCTGTGGCCGAGTCGGTGAAACCGGGAAATTTCATCATTGTGCGGCCCGACCAGCAGGGCGAGCGCATCCCCCTGTCCGTCGCCGACTGGGACCGTGCGGCCGGCACCGTCACCTCCATTTTCATGCAGGTGGGCGGGTCGACGGCCAAGCTGGCCCGCCTCAAGCCCGGAGACACCATTCCCACCTTTGTCGGCCCGCTCGGCAAGGAAACAGTGATCGAAAATTTCGGGACCGTCCTTTGCCTGGGAGGATGTTACGGGATCGGGTCCATCTTCCCGGTCGCCCGGGCGCTCAAGGAAGCGGGAAACAAAGTCTATTCGGTCCTGGAAGCCCGAAGCTCGTTCCTCCTCTACTGGGAAGACCGGTTTCATAAGATCTCGGACCGGGTCTTCGTCATCACCCGCGACGGGACCCGGGGGAAGAAGGGCCATATCGGCCAGATCCCGGAAATGCTGCAGCAGGCCGGTATTGTCCCCGACCTGACGATCGTCAACGGCTGCACCTTTCAGATGATGCGGATGTCCCAGATCACCAGACCACTCGGCTGGAAGACGATCGTCAACATGAACCCGATCATGATCGACGGCACGGGCATGTGCGGCGTCTGCCGGCTGTCCGTCGGCGGGAAGATGAAATTCGCCTGTGTGGACGGCCCCGATTTCGACGGCCACGAGATCGACTGGGAGGAGTTCTTGGCGCGGCGCAAGACCTACAATCCCGAAGAGATCGATCCGCTGCGCCGGTCGAGCTGCCGGTCGCATTTTTAACGGAGCGGGAAGCCCGACAGCGGAGAGGAAGCCTGAAGTGAGCGAAGAGAAAATGCAGAAGCCGGAAAAGAAAAAGCTGGACCCGAATCGCCGCTCCATGCCCAAACAGACTCCCTGGGAGCGCATTAAAAATTTCGATGAAGTGGCCCTCGGCTATCCCGTCGAAACGGCGGTCGAGGAGGCGAAACGTTGCCTCCAATGCAATAAGCCCTTATGCAACCAGGGCTGTCCCGTCGGGATCGACATTCCCGGCTTCATCAAGTGCATCGTCGAGGGCGATTTCGCCGCCGGGGTCAAGAAAATCAAGGAAACAAACGCCCTCCCGGCCATCTGCGGCCGCGTCTGCCCCCAGGAAGAACAGTGCGAAAAGCTGTGCGTTGTGGGCAAGAAGGGAGATCCGCTGGCCATCGGCCGGCTGGAGCGCTTCGTTGCCGATTGGGAAGCCGCCCAGGGGAAAATCGAAGTCCCGGATATGGCGCCGAAGACCGGGAAAAAAGTGGCCATCGTCGGGGCCGGCCCGGCGGGCGTCACTGTGGCCAACGACCTCGTCATCCTCGGCCACGATGTGACTATCTTCGAAGCCCTCCACGAGTGCGGGGGCGTGCTCATCTACGGAATCCCGGAGTTCCGGCTGCCCAAGGCGATCGTCAACCGGGAAGTCGAATATGTGAAGAGCCTGGGGGTCAAGATCTATACAGACTTCGTCGTCGGGAAAACCCGGACCGTGGACCGGCTCCTGGAGGAGTTCGACGCCGTCTTCGTCGGCTCGGGGGCCGGACTTCCCTGGTTCATGGAGATCCCCGGCGAGAACCTCAACGGCGTCTATTCGGCCAACGAATACCTGACCCGGGTCAATTTGATGAAAGCATTCCGCTTCCCCGAGTACGACACACCCGTTAAGCGGCCGTCGCGGGTGGCCGTCGTCGGCGGCGGAAACGTGGCCATGGATTCGGCCCGGACGGCCATCCGTCTGGGCGCCGCTGAGGTCCACCTGGTTTACCGGCGGAGCCGGACGGAGCTTCCCGCCCGGATAGAAGAAGTGGAAAATGCCGAGGAAGAAGGCGTCATTTTCGACCTCCTGACGCTTCCCATTCGCCTCATCGGCGACGAGAACGGCTGGGTCAAGGAGATGGAATGCCTGCGGATGGAGCTTGGAGAACCGGATGCCTCGGGCCGGCGGAAGCCGATCCCCGTGGAGGGGTCCAATTTCATCGTGCCCTTCGACGCCGTCGTCATCGCCATCGGCAACAGCCCCAACCCGCTCATCCCGATGACGACCCCGGGACTGGAGATCAGCCGGAAGGGAGGGATCGTCACCGACGAAAAGACGGGACGGTCGTCCCGCCCCAACATCTGGGCGGGAGGGGACATCGTCCGGGGCGCGGCCACGGTCATCAGCGCCATGGGCGACGGCCGCATCGCCGCCGCCTCCATCCACAGGTACCTCATGGGAGAGGATGAAGCGAAGAACGGGGAGGAGCCGGCATGACGCTCGCCGAGATACGGGACATCCTTGAATGCGAGGTTCTCACCGACGGTGACGACCTCTCCATGGAGGTGCACCAGGTGGTGGCCTCGGACGGCATGAGCGAAATCCTGGCTTTCGCCAAGTCCAGCGAGCTGATGATCACCGGGCTCACCAACATCCAGTCCATCCGCACCGCCGATATCGCCGGTGTCAGCGCCGTTATCTACTGCCGGGGAAAGCGTCCCGACAAGAAGGTGATCGATTTCGCCAAGCTGAAGCGGATCCCGGTCATGATCACGAAGATGGTCATGTTCGATATCTGCGGCATCCTCTATAACAAAGGGCTCAAGGGCGTGTCCTGATGGCTGCGGAGCTGTTGCGGGAGAGTTATGAGATCCAGGGCCGGAATTTTGATAAGGCAGGGGAGATCTCGAGCGAGATCAAGGTCATCCTCAGGGATCTGGGGATTGAGGCGGCGTTCGCGAGGCGGGTCGTTATCGTTGCCTTCGAGGCCGAGATGAATGTGGTCATGTATGCCAATCAGGGGACTTTGACCCTGATCCTGACCGACAGGGACATCAACCTGGAGATCAAGGACGAAGGACCGGGAATACCCGACATCGAGTTGGCCATGAAGGAAGGATATTCGACGGCGTCGGACGAGATGCGGGAGATGGGTTTTGGCTTCGGGATGGGATTGTCGAACATGAAGAAAAACTCCGATGACTTCTGCATCGAATCGGAGGTAGGGAAGGGGACCCAGGTTTTCGCCAGAGTCCGGTTGAACTCGCATGGTTAGACTGAAGCACGGGTTCAAGATCGACACCGCCAAGTGCGACGGCCGGATGCACTGCATGCGGGCCTGTCCGACCCACGCCATCCGGGTGAAGAACGGCAAGGCCCATCTCATCCCCGAGCTGTGCATCGATTGCGGGTCATGCCTCCAAGCCTGTCCCTCCAAGGCCATCTCGGCGACGACGATCTCTCTGGCCGAGCTGGACCGCTTCAAGTTCAAGGTCGCGGTGGCATCGCCCGCGCTCTTCACCCAGTTCGGGATCAACGATACACCGGCCCAGGTGGGACGGGCGCTTCTCGACCTGGGTTTCGATGCGGTCTGGGAGTATGCCGTCGATATCGAGCTTGTTGAACAGGCCATTTCCGACTGTGTCAAAAAATGGCCGGGCCCGTTCCCCTTGATCTCCGATTCCTGCCCGGTCGTCGTCCGCCTGGTCCAGGTCGCTTATCCGGGCATGGTCGATCAGCTTATCCCGATCGAAGTCCCGCGGGAGATCGCCGGCCGCGAGGTGAAGCGCCGATATTCCCGGGAACTGGGGCTGAAGCCGGAGGAAATCGCCGCTATTTACATCACTCCGTGTCAGGCCAAGAGCATCTCCATCCTGCAGCCGGCCGAGGAGGTCAAGAGCTATCTGGACGGTGCCATCGGCATCTCCGAGATCTATAACGACGTCCTCTACCGGCTGCGCAAGAATGACTCCAAGTCCAAAGAGGATACACAGCCTCAACTTCTGGACTCAGGAGAGCTTTTCCACTGGGGGAATCCTGAGGGCGAGTTTCCCAATCTTTCCCGGGAGCACTACCTCCCTCTTTCCGGTTTGAGCGACGTCATCAAGGTCTTTGACGACATTGAAAAGGGAAGGCTGACCAACATCGAGTTCCTGGAATGCCACGCTTGCCGCGGAGGATGCGTCGGGGGAAACCTGACCGTCGAGAATCTATACGTGGCCCGCAGCAAGGACCTGCATCTCAAAGCCAACATGCCCAAGCCGACTCCCGAGTTCGAGAGGGAGGTGGCCCGGCGCTACGCCGGCGAGGATTTCACCATCCGGAGCTCCATCAGGCCCCGGAGCTTCGCCCGGGACGTCGGCGACCTGCGCGAGCGGGTGATGCGCAGAAAAAGGGCCGAGGAGATCCAGAAGGCCCTCCCGTTGCTAAACTGTGGATTATGCGGCGCTCCGTCTTGCAGGGATCATGCCGAAGACGTGGCCTGGGGCAGGGCGGAGATCAGCGATTGCGTCTTCCTCTCCAAGAGCCGGATCGACCGGCTCCGCCGGGTTTATAAAAAGGGTCCCCGGCCCACAAAACGCTAACCGCCCGCAAGGGAACGCAATTTTGTTTGACTTTGCGAGTCAGGAAACCTATATTTCTTCGCAATAGGTGATTTCCTTTAGCCAAAAAACATGATCAGAGAGGGAGCCTATAGAATGAAAAGGTCGTCTTCTGAAAATTCCCGTCATGGACGCCCTTTATGGCGGATTCCTTGGATCGCTCTGCTTGTCCTGGGTATCACCCTGGGCGCGGCTTATCCCCAGGAGACACAAGCTCTTTCCGATGAAGAGGTCAAGGAGCGACTGATTTTCATCGAGAACGCTCTCAACTCCGCCCAGCCCCGGGCCAAGACCTGGTGGTACGGCTGGATCGCCGGTTACTCGGCGGGAGCCGTGGTCATGGGAAGCCTCGCCGCAGTTCACTGGAAAGATGTGAAGCGTGATCCCCAGACTGGGCAGCAGGTTCCCGATAGGGGCTTCGCGGAGGACATGCTGGTCGGGAGCGCGACTTTCGCCCTGGGGGTGGGCGGCCTCCTCATCGATCCTTTCACTCCGGCCCACGGCCCGAACAAACTCCGCGCCCTGCCCGAGAGCACACCCGAGGAGTGCCGGCTCAAACTCCAGAAGGCCGAGGAGCTTCTCCGCGAGTGTGCCAGACGAGAGAGGGACGGACGCGGTTGGCTTATTCATCTTCTCAACCTTGGCGCCAATGCAGCCGCCGGCCTGGTGACGGTCCTGGCCTTTGACCGGCCCTGGTCCGACGGTCTTCTCACCTTTGCGACCGGCGAGGCCGTCTCGCTCCTGAACATTTATACCCAGCCCTGCCGGGCCGTCCGTGACCTCGAAAACTACGAGATCCGATACCTGCGAAAACAAGGGGCCTATTTCAGGATGCCGGAAGAGCGCCGCTTTTATTTCGGCCTGAATCCCGGCGGGTTCAGCTTGGGCATGCGGTTCTAGCCGGGGGCGAGGAGAATCGATTGAACGAAGAACGAAAATTCAAAACATACGGCTACCGGTGGATTGTTCTCCTCGCTTTTGTGGCCATCGCGGTCATGACCCAGGTCCTCTGGATTACGTTCGCTCCGATCACCGGGGCGGCGGCGCGGTTCTACCAGACCTCGGACCTGATGATCGGGCTTCTGTCCATGAGCTTCATGATCGTCTTCGTCTTGATTTTCTTGCCGTCGGCCTATGCGATCGATACCTGGGGCTTCCGCAAGGCGGTCGGTCTCGGAGCGGTGTTGACCGCAGTCTTCGGCCTCACCCGCGGGCTGTTCGCTTCGAACTTCACGATCGTTCTTCTTTCACAGGTCGGGATCGCCTTCGGTCAGCCGTTCGTCATCGGCGCGATCACCAAGATCGCCGCCCGTTGGTTCCCGGCCGAAGAGCGGGCGACCGCCTCGGCCATCGGCACGCTGGCGCTCTACCTGGGGCCGCTTCTGGCGATGTTTCTGACTCCTATCCTTGCCCTTCATATCGGGATTTCGAAAACGCTCTTGGCCTACGGCATAGCCGCTGTGGCGGCGGCCGCGCTCTTCCTGCTTGTCGCCCGCGAGCATCCGCCGACACCGGCCGGCGAGGAGGAGCGCATCAGGATGCTGGCGGGGCTCAAGTCGATGCTCCGCCAGCGCGATTTTATCCTTCTCCTGTTCATGTTCTTTGTCGGGCTGGGGATGTTCAACAGCGTTTCGACCTGGATTGAAAACATCATCCGTCCCCGCGGCTTCAGCATCTCCCAGGCGGGCGTCCTGGGGGGACTGATGCTGGTCGGCGGTATCATAGGTGCCGTAATTTTCTCCCTCCTCTCCGATCGATCCGGTTGCCGGAAGCCGTTCATTCTCCTGGCGCTCGCAGGGCTCATCCCCGGTCTTATCGGCATCGCTTATGCGACGAGCTACGCGCTGCTGCTTGCCGCCGGTTTCACCTTCGGGTTCTTCCTGCTAAGCGCCGGGCCGATCGGCTTTCAGTACGCCGCCGAGATCACCCACCCGGCTCCGGAGGCCACATCCAATACCCTGCTCCTGGTCATGGGTCAGGTCTCCGGGATCATCTTCATTTTCGGGATGGATGCGCTCAAATCGCCGGAATCGGGGGGGATGACGAACTCGCTCCTCATCCTGGCGGTGCTTACCGTCATCGCGGCGATTCTTGCCGGCCTTGTCGGCGAATCGCCGGTATATGAGAAAGGGCGGGGGAGGGAAGAATAGCCCGGAATTCTCGGCCGGCAGAAAAAGTACGAACCTCCTGTTATTTCAATTCGAGGACGACCACGGACTTGGACGGGATCTCCGCCTGAATCCTGCCGTCCTTCAGCTTGGCGCCGGTGAACGCCTCGGGAACGACGGTTTCCGGCTTGGCAAAGGTGTTGTGGGCCCGCCTGTCTGCGGCCGTCAAAATCCGCCCGGTCACTCCCGACGGAAGGCAGCCGCGGACCTCGCATTCTAGTGACGTCGGTTTTTCTATGTCAAGGTTGCAGATCGATACATGGATGGTCCCGGCCGCATCCTTCGAAGCGGAGACGCTCAGCCGTGGATGCTTCTTTCCCGCGAATTCAAAAGTGCCGCAGGAAACGTCCGTAGGAAGGAAAGTCGCGTCCTGATGGACTTGGTAGAGGTTGAAGACGTGATAGGTCGGGGTCAGAATCATCTTGTCGCCTTCTGTTAGGATGAGGGCCTGAAGGACATTGACCGTCTGGGCGAGGTTGCCCATCCTCACGCGGTCGCAGTGGGCGTTGAAAATATTGAGGGTCAACCCGGCCACCAGGGCGTCGCGAAGTGTGTTTTGCTGGTAAAGGAATCCAGGATTCGTCCCCTTTTCCACCTGATACCAGGTGCCCCATTCATCGACGATCAGCCCGACCCTCTTGCCGGGATCATAGCGGTCTATGATGGTCGCATGCTTTTCGATCAACTCTTCCATGAAGGCGGCCCCGGCCATGGTCTCATACCAGTCCTTCTCGCTGAATTCGGTGGCGGCGTTCTTGTTGCCCCAGCCGCCGGGGACCGTGTAGTGGTGAAGGCTCAGGCCGGACATCTGGCGGCCGGCCTCCCGCATCAATGTCTCCGTCCAGTGGTAGTCGTCGGATGACGGCCCGCAGGCGATTTTGTAGATCCGGTTCCCGGGGAAATTCCGGACATAGGTTTGATAGCGGCGGTAGACATCGGCGTAAAATTCGGCGCGCATGCTCCCGCCGCACCCCCAGGTCTCGTTGCCCAGGCCGAAGTACTTGATTTTCCAGGGCTGATCGCGTCCGTTTTTGCGGCGCAGGTCGGCCATCGGGCTCCGCCCGTCAAAGGTCAAATACTCAACCCACTCCTGGATCTCCTGGACAGAACCGCTGCCGACGTTGCCCGTGATGTAAGGCTCGGTGCCGAGGAGCTCGCAGAGGAGCATGAATTCATGCGTTCCGAAATGGTTGTTTTCCGTCACCTCGCCCCAATGGGTATTGACCATGGAGGGACGGTTTTCAAACGGTCCGATGCCGTCTTTCCAGTGGTATTCGTCGGCGAAACATCCTCCCGGCCAGCGCAGGACCGGGATCTTGATCCTTTTCAAGGCCTCGACGACGTCGGTCCGGATTCCGCCGACATTGGGAATCGGGCTGTCGAGACCGACCCAGAAGCCCTCGTAGATGCACCGCCCCAGATGTTCGGAGAAGTGCCCGTAGATCTCAGGGCTGATCCTGGTTTTTCCGAGGTCGGCGTTGATGATCAGCCGGGCGGTCCCGGCGGCATAGCTTGGTTTGAGATCCAGCGAAGCGTTTTTTGGTCCGACAAAAGCATAAGAGATAAGAATCAGCGATACGGCAAAGAAAAAAGAAATCGGCCTTTTTAACATGATCGTGCATCCCTTCTCATTTTGGAGTCGCGGTCTCCTCTAAGCGTATGATATAAAAGAGAAATCATCAGCGATAAGCGAATGCCCAGGGCGGGATTCGAACCCGCAAGGCCTTTCGGCCGCGACATTTTAAGTGTCGCGCGTATGCCTATTCCGCCACCTGGGCTCTTTTTCGACTCCGATGAGTGGGCCTCAAGCTATGGCAATTAGGACATAATATTCTTAAATTTTCCAGGCGATTATCATTTCTAATTCTTTAGGTCTATGAGCTGCCATGATCTCTTTCTCATGAAAATAATTATACGATATGGAAGCCGGCAAAACAATAAAGCGCCTTGGCGTTTACCATTATACTTAAGACAAAGATGTTAGAGCGCGAGTTCCGTGCCGGTTCGAGTCCGTCCCCCGGCACTTCCCAATTTTACCCGTGCTCATGGGAAAAACCTGCGCAAAGGTTCGAGCTTACATCCACAGCCCTCGGGACGCCCGGTCACAATGAGTATCTCAGGATAAAACGCTCTTCGTCGGCCAGGATCCCTGCCGAGTTCCGGCCGACCGTCAAGGGGAGGATGAAATCGGGGCGGCCCGTGCCGAAATCCAGTTTGTCCACGGGCAGCCTGGACAAATTTGTTACCAGACATCCGGAATCGGGATCGAACGGTTTCAATGCGTCCCAGCGTCCTTCGGCCATGATCTTTTCAAGGCCGGCCAGGTAATCGATGTAGGCTTCTTTCGACACTGCAGGCATGGACTTCCTTATGGCGACGGCGACATCCTTGACCGGGGAGCGTTCGAGGTCGGCCTTCGCGAGCGGGAGCGTGTGCAAGAGGATGGCGTTTCCGAAAAACCTCGGCCCGTACTCGCCGATGTGTCTGCGGACATCTATGGGGATGGTAAGGTTGACCGTATCGCCCCAGGCTTCAGAGCGTCGGCCGACCATCTTTTTCATGGCCAGGGCGGACAGGACGTCGTTCGTCGAGATCCGCTGACCGCTCGAGGAAACCGCTTCCCGGATTGCGGTCCGGACGTCGGTCCTGGAGATCGTCTCGGATTCCGGCGCGAACGTGTCCGGCCGGGAAGGCGGCTCCGGGCGCTCTCCCCGGAAGGAAAATTCCCGGAGAATCGTCCGGCGGTGCCTCGGCCTGAAAAGCGATTTGGCCAGGATCGGCCGGAAAGGGAAAATGCTCTTCCGGGATATACCGGCCAGCGCGGACAAGAAGTAGAAATAGCTGTATCCGTCCCCGGCCAGGTGATTCGTCTTCAGAACCAGGGTCATCCCGTTCCGGAAACGGGTGGCATTCATGAACAACAGTTTGTTGAGCGCGGGCAGATGGAATCGAGCGTAGGTTTCGCGCTCGTCTTCTCTCATCCTCTGGACATCGAGCGCTCGGTCGACGGCCTCTTCGTCGAAGAAATCTTCATCCCGGTATCCCTCAAAGAGAATCATGCCGTCGCTGAACGTCCCGAAGAGAGGCCAAAAAATCGGGGCCAGCGCGCGAAGGGCGTTTCGCAGCCTCTTCGTGTCGAACGCCCTCTCGTAATGAAAAAGAAACTCGATCGGATAGCTCCCGTCCGCGAAGAGAGCGTCGACCTGTGAAATGTTCGTCCGCTTCATTCTGAATTCAGGCGGCCTGGCTCATTCAGAAATCATCGCCAGCCGGCCGCGCGGCTTTATGGATCGTTCTTAAGC
>JBAUIH010000313.1:0-2525 GCA_049682755.1 Candidatus Aminicenantales bacterium
CGCCAACCTCGAAGACCCGACCACCAAGGGCAACCTGAGACTGCTCAAGCCCGAGCCGCGCAAGTTGGTGGACGGCTTCATCAAAAAGCGGACCCTGCCGGACGACCTGGACCAGGATTTCATCCACGCCTTGCAGGAGGTGCTTTCCGGGCTCACCAAGGTCTCGGTCAAGATCGCGGACCTGCGTGACGCCCTGCTCGCGGGCGGCTCACCGGCCACCCCGGCTGAGATGAGGAAGCGGTTCGAGGAATATCTGGACCACCTCACCAAGGGCAAGGAGCCCGGCAAGGTCAGAATCGTGCTGGAGTGAACCGGGAATGAACGCAACTGAACGCGGATTGAATGACATCCTGGCGGCTGGAGAAACGCTCCACGTCGAATTCAAGAGAGATGTCAAGAGTCTGCCGGATCGTGAGATCGTGGCTGCCGTCGTCGCTCTGGCCAACACCGAGGGAGGCCTCCTTTTACTGGGTGTCGAGGACGACGGTTCCGTGACGGGGATTCAACCCAATCACCAGGATGCTTCCGGGCTGGCGGCGCTGATCGCGAATCGGACGAATCCGCCGGTTGCCGTCAAGACGGAAATCAGTGTTTGGGACCGCAAGAAAATTCTAATCGTCGAAGTCCCCAAATCTCGGAGCATCGTGTCCACCTCCGATGGCCTTCTCTTGAGACGGCGTCTCCTGGCTTCCGGCAAACCGGAAGCCGTCCCTTTTTATCCGCATGAATTTATCCAACGGCAGTCGGCTTTGGGGATTGTCGATCCTTCCGCCATGCCGCTCACTTCACTCACCGTCGAAGCGCTCAATCCGCTGGAGCGCCAGAGGATACGCGAAGCGATTCGACGATACGGAGGAGACGTTTCTTTACTCCCTCTCGCTGACGAAGAGTTGGATGACGCGCTGGGTCTGGTTGCCACCGTCGAAGGGATTCGGCGGCCATCGGTTGCGGGCCTGCTGCTGATGGGTGGCGAGGCGATCTTGCGGCAGCATGTCCCGGCGCACGAAGTCGCCTTTCAGGTCTTGGATGGAACGGATGTTCGGGTGAATGAGTTTTTCCGGAAACCGCTTTTACAGACCTTCGAAGAAGTCGAACTCCTTTTCAAGGCTCGGATTGATGAGCAGGAAATCCAGGTGGGCCTTTTCCGCGTGCCGATTCCCACCTTCGACCGGCGGGCCTTTCGGGAAGCGTTCATCAACGCGCTGGTGCACCGGGATTACGCGCGGCTGGGCGCAGTCCACGTTCGCCTCGACGATGATGGGCTGACCATTTCCAACCCAGGCGGTTTCATCGAGGGCATCACCCTGCAAAATCTCCTTGTGGCCGCGCCGCGTTCCCGCAATCCCCTGTTGGCCGATATTGTCAAGCGGATCGGACTGGCCGAGCGAACCGGCCGAGGCATCGATCGAATTTATGAAGGCATGCTGCGCTACGGGCGTCCGGCGCCGGACTACGGGATGTCGGATGCGGCCTCGGTTATACTGACGTTGCCGAGAGGGGATGCCGATGTCGGCTTTCTAGAGATGATCTTAAGGCGCGAAGAGGAAGCCGGAACCGCCATGCCTATCGACAGCCTGATCATTCTTTCCCGGCTGCGCAGCGAGCGTCGATTGACGACGGCAGATCTGGTAGCCGACACCCAGAAGTCGGAACAGGCAACCCGAGCCGCTTTGGAAAAGCTGGTGGAGGCGGGATTGGTGGACGCCCACGGTGCCGGACGTGGGCGCACCTATATCCTCAGCGCCAAGGTCTATCGACGTGCCGGCCAAAAGGCTGCCTATGTCCGGCAAGCCGGATTCGATCCCATCCAGCAGGAACAAATGGTATTGGTTTATATCGACAAACACGGTTCCATCAAACGGGCGGATGTTGCGGAGCTTTGCCGGATCAGTCCGTTCCAAGCGACACGTTTGCTCAAGCGTTTGGCCGAAACCGGCAAAATCGATCCCAAGGGGCAGGGGAAAGGAACTGTTTATGAGCGGCGCTCGTAAAATACGTGCGCGCTCGTATTTTACGAGCGGTTTTATGTGCGACATGGGCGGAAACGCAATTATATATGTCTGGCGCGAACGATATGCGCCGGTGCGTTCTGAAGGCATCAACCTGGCCATGCGCCGCATCGCCGTGTGCGATGCAGGCCGGCATCGGCAGGCCGATGCAATGAACCTGGCAAAGTGCGAATTGTAATTGAGTAAATATGGCCAGGAAACGAACAACTAAGTCCAGTGGCCCAGAGCTTTTCATAGAGCAGGGCGGCCAACTGCGTTTCCTCGATAAATCTGTTGAGCAACAGGCGGCGGAGCATCGGCCCGTTGAATGCCTTGGCATGACATTCCCGAACGGTGAAAAGCGCCGGGAATACTTCTTGGAGAAGCTGCGCGAGAAATTGCAGGACCCGGAGTTTCGCAAAATCGAGGGCTTTCCCATTGGCTCGGATGAGGACATTCTGGCCCTGTCCGACCCGCCGTACTATACCGCGTGCCCGAATCCGTTCATCGCGGATTTCATTAAGCACTACGGCAATC
>JBAUIH010000314.1:0-3118 GCA_049682755.1 Candidatus Aminicenantales bacterium
GTCCTGACCCTTCATCTGAAAAAGTACCTGCCCGATAAGGACAAGGTGAATAGCGCCGGCATCCGCAGGGATGAGGAGTGATCGCGGAGGACAATCATGGCCGAGAAGAACATCAAGAACGGTGAAACGTTCGATGAGCTGGTCGAGGAGCGCGACCAAAAGCTCCAGATCCCCTCCACCTTGCCCGTTCTGATGTTGCGCGATATCGTTGTTTTTCCCTACATGATCGCCCCGCTGTTCGTCGGCAGGGAAAAGTCCAAGAGCGCCATCGACCACTCTCTCTCCACCCACCGCATGATCCTGCTCCTGACCCAGAAGGACATGGAGATCGAGGACCCGAAGAGGGAAGATGTCTATGACGTCGGCACCGTCGCCCTGATCATGCGGATGCTCAAGCTGCCCGATGGAAGAGTCCGCATCCTGGCCCAAGGTCTCATCCGGGCCAAGGTCGAGTCGTTCGAGGAAGATCAGCCGTTCGTCCAGGCCCAGGTTTCGATCATCCATGAGCCCGATCTCAAAGACAAGACGATCGAGAGCGAGGCCCTCATCCGCAATGTCCGGAACGGCCTGGAAAAAGCGACTTCCCTGGGCAAAACCGTTCCGCCCGAGGTCTTGATTATCGCCGCCAATGTTGAAGAGATGGGCCGCCTGGCCGACCTCACCGCCGCCAACCTGGAGCTCAAGGTGGAGGAGGCCCAGAAGATCCTCGAGATCGTCGATCCCGACCAGCGCTTGAAGAGAGTCTATGAACTCCTGACCAAGGAGCTCGAGCTCCTGGACATGCAGTCCAAGATCAGCACTGAGGCGAAAGGCGAGATGGACAAGCTGCAGCGCCAGTACTTCCTGAGGCAGCAGATGAAGGCCATCCAGAAGGAGCTGGGGGAGGGGACGGAGCTCCAGGAGGAGATCAAAACCTACCAGGACAAGCTCGTCAAGCTCAAGGTCACCGAAGAGGTCAAGGAGGAGCTCGAGAAACAGATCAGCCGGTTGGCCCAGATGCATCCCGAATCGGCCGAGACGGCTGTCGTCCGCAATTACCTCGACTGGATGTTCTCGATTCCCTGGGACAAGAGCACGGTGGACAACCTCGAATTGCGGAAGGCCAAAACGATCCTGGACGAGGACCATTACGGCCTGGTGAAGATCAAGGATCGGATCCTCGAGTACCTGGCCGTCCGCTCGCTCTCCAGGAAGATCAAAGGCCCCATCCTCTGTTTCGTCGGTCCGCCCGGCGTGGGCAAAACTTCGCTCGGCCGGAGCATCGCTCGCGCCCTGGGCCGGAAGTTCATCCGCATGTCCCTGGGCGGCGTCCGGGATGAGGCCGAAATCCGCGGCCACCGGCGGACCTATGTCGGCGCCATGCCGGGACGGATTATCCAGGGGATCCGGCGCGCGGGGTCCAATAACCCTGTCTTCATGATGGACGAGGTCGATAAAATCGGCGCCGATTTCCGGGGCGATCCCTCGTCGGCGCTGCTTGAAGTGCTCGACCCCGAGCAGAACTTCTCCTTCCGCGACCACTACCTGGGCGTCCCCTTCGATCTGTCCAAGGTGATGTTCATTACCACAGCCAACCTCCTCGATCCCATCCAGCCGGCCTTCCGCGACCGGATGGAGGTTCTCAACCTGCCCGGCTACACCGAGGAGGAAAAGCTCCAGATCGCGCTCCAGCATCTGGTGCCCAAACAGGTGAAGGAACACGCCCTGAGCGAGAGGCGGATCATTTTTACGCAAGGCGCCATCAAGAAAATCGTCTCCCTTTATACCCGCGAGGCCGGGGTGCGCAACCTGGAGAGGGAAATCGCCGCAGTCTGCCGCAAGGTGGCCCGCAAAGTGGCCGAGGGGAAGAAGAAGCTCTTCCGCATCACCTCCCAGAACGTGGAAGGATATCTCGGGCCGCCGCGCATCTTCAAAGATCAGGTGCTGACCAAAGACCAGGTGGGTGTCGCCACAGGCGTGGCCTGGACGGAGACGGGCGGCGAGATCCTCTTCGTCGAAGTCACCAAGATGAAGGGCAAGGGGATCCTTTTCTTGACCGGTTCCCTCGGCGACGTCATGAAGGAATCGGCCCAGGCCGCATTGAGCTACGCGCGGGCCCATGCGGAAGAATTCGGGGTCAGCCAGACCTTTTTCTCGGAGAACGATTTCCACGTCCATATACCCGAAGGAGCCATCCCCAAGGACGGACCCTCGGCCGGGATCACGATCGCCACCGCTCTGATCTCGGTCTGCACGGAATTGAAGGTAAGACGGGACTTGGCTATGACCGGGGAGATCACCCTCCGCGGCAATGTCCTTCCCGTCGGCGGAATCAAAGAGAAGGTTCTGGCGGCCCAGAGGGCCGGCGTCCGCAAGATGATCCTACCACTTCCCAACAAGAAAGACCTGATCGATATCCCTAAAAAAGTGAAAAAAGAAATGGAATTCTTCTTTGTCGAAGGGATCAAGGACGTCTTCAAAGAGGCGTTGATCAAAGAGCCGGTGAAGAAGGACCAGGGATGAGGCTCCGGTCGCTCCGGGAGCGGGATCTCGTTGCCGCCATCCGGCGGGAGTTCCCGCCGAAGGACAGAGACCTGGTCTTGGGAATCGGCGACGACGCGGCCGTCATCCGCGGCGGGCGAAACCGGCACGTCTTAACGACCGACCTCCTGGTCGAGGACGTTCATTTCATCGCCTCGCTTCACCCCCCGTATTATCTCGGACGGAAGTCTCTCAACGTCAATTTGAGTGACCTTGCCGCCATGGGAGGGCAACCCCGGTTTGCCCTTCTCGGGCTGGCTATGCGGAAAGGGCTGAAGACGAAGTGGGTGGAAGAATTTTTCCGGGGCCTGGCGGCAGCTGCGAAGGAAGCCGGAGTTGGCTTGATCGGAGGCGATATTTCATCGGCCGGGAAAACCGTCATTTCCATAACCGTCTGGGGAACTGGCAAGGCCCTCGTCACCCGGAGCGGCGCCCGGCCGGGGGACCTTATTTTCCTCTCCGGCCGGCCCGGCGACGCCGCGGCCGGTTTCCGGTTGCTCCGCAGGGGCTTCCGCTTGGGGAAGAATCAGGAGGCGGATTCGCTTCTGCGGGCTTTCCTCGACCCGGCGCCCCAGGTCGCCCTCGGCCGGGCCCTGGC
>JBAUIH010000315.1:0-30297 GCA_049682755.1 Candidatus Aminicenantales bacterium
AGAAAAACCCGAATGCCCAGGCCTGGCTCTGGAAAGACCATACGTCCTTTGCCGAAGCGGCCATGATCACCGAGCTGGCGGCCGAGGAGCATCCCGAGTACTTAGCCAAATGCGGTGGGACCTATTCCTCGGAATGGTTTTTCAGCAAGATCTTCCACTGCCTGCGTGTTGACCCAGAGGTTTTCGACGCCGCCTCGAGCTGGGTGGAATGCAGCGACTTCATCCCCGGTCTCCTCACCGGCATCACCGACCCCCTGGTGATGAAAAGAAGCCGCTGCGCCGCCGGCCACAAGGCCATGTTCAATGACGCTTGGGGGGGGCTCCCGGCGGAGGATTTTCTGGCCCGGCTTCACCCTAAGCTCGGCCGGCTCCGTCGACGCCTCTACGAGAAGTCTGACACGTCCGATAAGGTCGCCGGGAAACTGACGGCGCAGTGGTCCCGACGGACCGGTCTCCCGGCCGGGCTCCCGGTCGCCGTCGGCGCTTTTGATGCCCACCTCGGGGCCGTTGGGTCGGGAGTCCGGCCCGGCCGGCTCATCAAGATCATAGGGACTAGCACTTGCGATATCGCCGTCTGGCCCAGCCGCCGGCCGCTGGCCGATGTCCCCGGCCTCTGCGGGATCGTCGACGGCTCGGTCCTGCCGGGCTATTTCGGACTCGAAGCGGGGCAGTCAGCGGTGGGGGATATCTTCAACTGGTTTGTGAGCTATATCCGGCCCGGAGGCGCGGCGAAGGGCTCTCACCGGGCCCTGACGACGAAAGCGGCCCGGCTCAGGCCCGGGCAATCTGGACTCCTCGCCCTCGACTGGAACAACGGCAACAGGACCATTCTGGTGGACCAGCGGCTGACCGGCCTTCTTCTTGGTCAAACGCTCCACACCACAGCGGAAGAGATCTACCGGACGCTGATCGAGGCGACCGCCTGCGGCGCCCTGACCATCATCAACCGCTTCGAGGAATACGGCGTCAAGGTTTCCGAGATCATCAACTGCGGGGGTATCGCCGAAAAAAATGCGCTCCTCATGCAGATCTACGCCGATGTGACCGGGCGGGAGATGAAGATCGCCCGCTCCGGCCAGACCTGCGCCCTCGGCTCGGCCATCGCCGGCGCCGTGGTAGCCGGGAAAGCCAAGGGCGGTTATGATAGTTTCGAAGCGGCTCAGGAGGTCATGTGCGGGATCAAGCCTCGAAGCTATCGGCCGAACAAGGAAGCGCATGAAATTTACAGGGAGCTGTATGGACTCTATTCCCAACTTCACGACGCCTTCGGCACGAAGACGTGGTCGGGAAATCTACACAGCGTCATGAAAGACCTCCTGGCGGTCCGTGACCGGCAGAGAAGAAGCAACTGATGCTCGGAAGCTTGAAGCAGGAAGTCTGGCAGGCCAACCTGGACCTGGTGAAATTCAACCTGGTGGCCCTCACCTTCGGCAATGCGAGCGGGCTGGACAGGCAGCGGGGGATCATGGCCATAAAGCCCAGCGGCATCTCCTTCGAGAAGATGAAGCCGGCGGATATTATCCTGGTGGACTTGGAAGGGAAGCGGGTCGAGGGCAGGCTCAAACCCTCCTCCGACACACCCTCGCATCTTGAGATCTATCGCGCTTTTGCCGGGATCGGGGGGATCGCCCATACCCACAGCGAGTATGCCACGGCATTCGCCCAGGCCGGCCGGGAGATCCCCTGTCTCGGGACGAGCCATGCGGACATATTCCGCGGGGCCGTTCCGGTGACGCGGGTATTGAGGCCGGCGGAGGTGAAGGACAATTACGAACTCAATACCGGCAAGATCATCGTCGAGCGGTTCCGAAAACTGAACCCGCTTGACATCCCCGGAGTTCTTGTGGTTTCTCACGGGCCTTTCACTTGGGGGAAGGATGCTGCCGAGGCCGTCCAAACGGCCCTGCAACTGGAAAAGATCGCCAAAATGGCCCTGCTGACTCAGCTCCTTAATCCTCGAGAGAGGAGGATTCCGTGTTCCCTCTTGGATAAACATTTCCGGAGAAAACACGGACCCGGAGCGTATTACGGGCAACGAATCGGAGGGAAGAAATGAAGAACATCCCGAAACTGAAAATGGGTCTCATTGCCGTCAGCCGGGATTGCTTTCCGGTCGAACTGTCGCGAAAGAGACGGATTCTGGCGGCCAGGGAATGCCGGGCGAAGAAAATCCCGGTCGTCGAGCTCCAGACCATTATCGAGAACGAAGCCGATGTCCTTCGGGCCGAACGGGAGCTGGCGGAGAAGGGCATCAATGCCTTGGTCATTTTCCTCGGCAATTTCGGTCCCGAGGGTCCGACCACCCTCCTGGCCCAGAACTTCGGCGGGCCGGTGATGCTGGCCGCCGCCGCCGAGGAGACGGCCAACGACTTGGTCGGAGGACGGGGGGATGCTCTTTGCGGATTGCTCAACGTGAGTTACAACGTCGGTTTGAGACGCCTGCATCCCCATATCCCCGAGTACCCCGTCGGGAATGCGGCGGAAGTGGCCGGGATGATCGCCGGCTTCCTTCCCGTGGCCAGGGTTTTCCTGGGGCTGAGAGGGCTCAAAATCTTCGCCTTCGGCCCGCGGCCCCAGGACTTCCTGGCCTGCAACGCACCGATCAAGCCCCTCTATGACATCGGCGTCGAGGTCATGGAGAACAGTGAGCTCGACCTTTACGATATCTTTCTCTCGGCCAAGGGCGACCCGAAGATTAAATCGGTATCCCGCGATATGGCCAAGGAACTCGGTCCGGGGCTGGCCTACCCCGACCTTCTCGCCAAGCTGGCCCAATATGAGGTGGCTCTGACCAGGTTCATGAGCGCCCATCTCGGAGCCTCCGAGTATGGCGTCTTTGCCAACAAGTGCTGGCCGGCCTTCGAGAAATATTTCGGTTTCGTCCCCTGTTACGTCAATTCGCGCCTGGCAGCGAGGGGAATACCGGTCTCCTGCGAGGTCGATATCTACGGCGCGCTGAGCGAGTATATGGCGACCTGCGCGACTGAGCTGCCGGCGACCCTGCTCGACATCAATAACTCCGTTCCCGCGGATATGTTCGCGGCTTCGAGGAAACGCCTCGGCTCCTACCAGGCGACCGACCTGTTCATGGGTTTCCACTGCGGCAACACGCCATCGGTCTGCTTGATCGGCGGAACCCTCAAGTACCAGCTCATCATGCACCGCCTGATGGAGGGGGACAGGGAGCCCGATATCACTCGCGGCACCATGGAAGGCCGGATCCGGCCGGGCGAGGTCACCATCTTCCGTTTCCAATCCACGGCCGATGCGAGACTTCATTCTTACGTGGCCGAGGGGGAGGTGCTCGATATCGATCCCCGGTCGTTCGGCAGCATCGGGGTGTTCGGCATCCCGGAGATGGGACGGTTTTATCGCCATGTCCTGATCGAGAAAAGGTTCCCGCACCATACCGCGGTCGCTTTTCAGCCCGTCGGGCGGCCGCTGGCTGCGGCTGTGAGGATGTTGGGTATCGAGGAGGTCTATTTCAACCGGCCGGCGGGCCATCTCTACCCGACCGAATTTCCTTTCTGATTTATCCCTCCCCCTCTGACGGGAGAGGGTTGGGGAGAGGGTGGAAAACTCAATCGCTAGGGACCATAGAGCCGAGAGAACGGAGAGATGAAGGCAGCGCTGCTCACAGGACTTCATCGCGTCGAAGTCCGGGATGTTCCCGATCCTCGGCTGAAGAACGCGACCGATGTCCTTATCCGGATCGGTACCGTCGGCCTCTGCGGCTCGGACGTCCACTACTACAAAGAAGGGGGGATCGGCGACCAGGTTGTGGAATACCCGTTCATCGCCGGCCACGAGTGCGCCGGCACAGTGGCGGAGACCGCGTCGTCCGTCCGGAAACTGAAGCCCGGAGACCGGGTCGCGGTCGACCCGGCTGTCGTTTGCGGCGGCTGCGACCAGTGCCTCGCCGGGAGGCCGAACACTTGCCGGCGTCTCCTTTATCTCGGCACGCCCGGCCAGATTTTCGGCGCGCTCTGCGAGTTCATCGTCATGCCGGAGCAAAACTGTCACTCCTTGCCCGACAGCCTGGCGCTCGAAGAGGGAGTGCTCGTCGAGCCGTTGAGCATCGCTCTCCACGGAATAAGGATGGCGGCGGAACCTGTCCCTGAATCTATCGTTGTCCTTGGGGCCGGGCCGATCGGCCTGAGCATCATCCTCGCGGCTCGAGCGGCCGGAGTCCGGACGGTCTATGCGACGGATAAGCTCGATGAGCGCGTCCGGACAGCCCTGAAAAGCGGAGCGGCCTGGGCGGGAAATCCCGACCACGAGGATATTGTCGCCGCGATCGGCCGGCTTTCGCCGGGCCAGGTCGACGCCGTCTTTGAATGCTGCGGCGATCAAGCGGCCCTCGACCAGGCGGTCGCTCTCCTCAAGCCGGGGGGACGCCTTCTCATTGTCGGCATTCCGGCGGTGCGCCGGGTTTCCTTCGACATCCACTCCTTGCGGCGCAAGGAGATTTCCCTTCACAACGTCCGCCGGCAAAGAGGCTGTATTCAGGATGCCATCGATCTCATCGTCAGCAAAAAAGCGGACGTGCGTTTCATGGCCACGCACAGCTTCCGAATCGAGGACGCCCAAAAGGCCTTCGAGCTGGCCGCCGGCTATTCGGACGGCGTCATCCGGGCGATCATCCGTCCCTGATTCCCGGCGGATCCTCACCCATTTTTAGCTCTCGGCGATTCGCAAGGAGAATGTCCTGACCACCTACAGCCGCTTTGCCAATGCTCGGCTTTTCGGCCGGGTGATCTATGGCACGGCTTGCGGATACGAAAGATCTTAAGACCGCAGTCAAAGCCGGGTGATCAAGCGATTCATGCGGACCAGGGCCCTGAAAGAAAGTGCCTGCAGACGCCCGCGAAACGGGCGGACGTCGCCCTGAAAAGGCAGCGATATCTTCAGGTCGGGGACAACCACCCTCTCCTTGAACGCAGCGATGACCGACGGGTCACGGACAACCGCGACGATTTCCTGGTAGATGGAATAGCTGAAAAAATCGAAGTTGGCTGAGCCCATGACCAGCTCTCGGCCGTCCACCAGGATCGCCTTGAGGTGGGTTAACCGGCCCGGGTAGAGGCGGAGCTCAATTCCCGAGCGACGGGCTTCCCAGGGAAGGTAATGGCGCATCTGAGGCCAGTTATTGACCGCGGAGGTCAAGAGGACCGTCGGTGGCCGGTTCGATCCGATCTCGCGCAGCCGGTCGAAGAAGGGAAGAGCGAAATAGGTGCTTTCGATGAAAATGCCTTCTCTGGCCGCGCGGACGAGGTTGAGGATGAGTTCAAATACCCGGGCGTTGGAGGTGCCATCCAAGATGTAAAAATCGATGCCCGGAAACGACCGGAAAGAGGACGCGTTCCGGTTTTCCCAGGTGGACAGGAAATCTTCTTCCAGGAACGCGGAGATGTCCGGATCATCAATCCGCAGCATCATGTCATGCCAGGCGAAATTGTGGTCACTGAAATTAATGCCGCCGATATAGGAGATGCGGCCGTCGATGACCGCCAGCTTTTTATGATTCCGGGCCAGAAACCGCCGCCAAAGGGGACCATATGGATTTGTGATCCTCACGCCGACATTACGCCGACGCAATTCTTCAGCCAAGTTCCTAGTCGCCCGCCATTCCCGTCGCAGCTCCCGGTCCCGCCAGTTGCCCGGTGAGTAGATGAAACGATCGCTGACGATATACCGGGAGACGTCATCGATCAGGACCCGCCGGTCGGGCGCGGCGGCTTCTTTGAGCACCCGGGCGATGCGGAGCCCGGACCTGTCGGCGTCGAAAGTCATGGCCTGGATATAGATGCGGCTTCTGGCTGCGGAGACATCCTGGAGGAGCTGGTCCGCGAATTCGTTTGAATCGACCAGAAGACGGAAGCTCATGGATCAGACTGTTGCCTTAGCCGAATAGCCCCTTGAGGAGATGGGGGAAGAAGACGACGATGGCAAAACGGAGCAGCCTTCCCGCCAGGCCCCAGATGACAAAGACGGCGATGGGAACGCGACAGATCCCAGAAGCAATACTCACCACATAGAAAGGGGGGACTCCCAGGAAGGCGCTGGAAAATAGGAATATCCCCATCCGGTGCTGCCAGGCGGCCATCTTCATCTGGACGGCCCGGAGTTTTTTCCCCGGCTTCTTGACGGAAATCTTTAAGACGCCCGCTCCCGCCAGGTACATCAAGGTCTTGGCGGTCATCTGGCCGAGCGTGGCCAGGAGAGCGATACCGACGGCCTGAGAACAGGGGGTAAACGCCGCCACCCAGACCAGATAGACTTCGAGGTTGACGACCGGGACAAAGCCGCTGATGACGGCGACGACATAGGTTGTAAGATAGAGTCCGTACCGGACGATCAACTGCTCGAAGTCCATCGACCCTGCCTGAAACCGGAATAGGAGAGCTGCGCGAGTCCCTAAGTATCGGTGGGACAGGTCGAAATGTCAAATGCGAGAAACAGACCGGGCCCATTCCCTCATCCAAATATACGCGCCAGGGTCAGAAAAGGTTGCGGCCTGTCTGTGGACACAGCGGCTCCAGGTCTGCACATATTTTTTCCGTCAAGGCCGCTGCAGTTGTGATATAAATGGATATCGGTAGAGGCAAGAATGGCTTTCATCAGCGTCTTCAATGATGTCCTGGGACCGGTCATGCGCGGGCCGTCAAGCTCCCACACGGCCGGATCCCACCGCCTCGGCCGGATCGCCGGATCGCTGCTGGGAGAGGTGCCGGTTTCAGCCGTTTTCACGTTCGACCCGGAAGGTTCATATGCCCGGACCTACAGGGAGCAGGGCGCCGATCTCGGCTTCGCGGCCGGCCTCCTGGGGTGGCCGATCACCGACGTGCGGTTTCCGCAGGCTCTCGAAATGGCTGACCGGGAAGGGATGAAGATCGAATTCAAAACGCATCCTCTTGCCTTGGCCGATCATCCCAACACGGTCCTGATCGAGCTCGCCGGACGCGGAGAAAGACGTCTCAGGATGATCGGCCAATCCATCGGCGGCGGGCTGGTCGTCATCCGCCGAGTTGATGACTGGGATGTCGAGATCACCGGGAAAAGCCATGACACACTGGTGATGTGTGACATCTCCGCCGTCCCCGGCGTGAAGGCGCTGGCCGGGCGGTGGAAAGCGCTCCCTCATTCGACCAAAGAGACCGTCCGCGGCGATAGCGTTCTCCTCCATTTCCAGGGCTTGGATGATCCAGGCGGGGAAAACCTCGAAATAATTCGCAACCTGAACGGTGTCCATGATATCCGGTGCGTTCGGCCCGTCTTTTATGTGCAGCGCGGTGAACCTCTCTTCAGCTCCGGCGCGGAAATGATCGCTTGGGCGGAGAGCCGCCGTCTCAGTCTCGGCCGGGCGGCCCTGGAATACGAATCCCGGCTTCTCGGGTTCTCCGAAAAAGAGGCCAGGGAAGAAATGCTGAGACGCTGGGATATCATGGCCGCAGCGATCGAACGCGGAATGAAGGGCCGTAACCTCAAGCTGAAACTCCTTCGGCCGTCGGCGGCGGGGGTTCTCGATGCGGAGACCCGGGGGAAGTTGGCCCTGGGAGGCCCGGCGACCCGCGCGGCCGCCCGGGCTCTGGCCGTCCTGCATGTCAGCAACAGCGGGGGAGTGGTCTGCGCCGCTCCGACCGGGGCATCGTCCGGCGTCGTCCCCGGGGTTGTGGCCACTCTGATCGAGACGAAGAGCCTCTCATCCGAGCGAATCGCCCTGGCGCTTTTCGCCGCCTCGGCCGTCGGCCTGGTCATCGCCGGGCGGGCGACGTTCGCCGCCGAGGTCGCCGGGTGCCAGGTGGAGATCGGAGCGGCCGGGGCGATGGCCGCGTCCGCGGCCGTTGAAGCGATGGGCGGTACGGCCGGGCAGGCACTCGATGCCGCTGCGATCTCGCTCCAGAACAGCATGGGGTCGGTCTGCGATCTGGTCCAAGGTCTCTGCGAAATCCCCTGCCACACCCGTAATGCCGCGGCGGCCGCGGGCGCTCTTGTCTGCGCCGACTTGGTTCTGGGCGGTTATGTCAATCCGGTTTCTCTGGATGAGACCGTGGATGCGGTCTTCGCCGTCGGGAAGATGCTGCCCCGGGAATTGAGATGCACCTCGCTCGGCGGGCTCGCCATGACTCCGTCGGCGCAAGCCCTGCGGCGCTTAAAGTGAGCCTGCACAGCATGCCTGCCGACATTCCGCCATGTTGAGCTCAAGTCGACATTTTCTGCTTCTCTAATTTTGTTGGATGCCTTTTTTAATCGATTGCCAGTTCTTGATTCTATAACGCTTTATCTGTCGAGCATATTTATTTTCAATCTTGCCGGGCTCGAATGTATAAAGGCAGCCGTTATGGATGAGCTCAATATCTTTGGGAATGGATGTTTCATAAAAATAAAGTCCGTCTCTGCTGAAAACGTCGCACTTTCGATCTTCGAAAGTTGAGGGGAAATTTTTTTGGACGAAAATCAAGTCTTCACCGTCCGTGAACAGCGAATGGAAAAAAGGCAAGTGTGGAGGAAGTCTGTCTCCTATCACTGACTGTTTACGGTATTCTGAAAATTCACGATAGGGTTCTTCTTTTCGAATCTTAAGAATCGGCTTTCCCTGATCATCCTCGACGTTCAGCTCGTACTCTTTCGAGTATCCATAAATGATGGTATGCGTATCGATTTGGGTGACAAAGAGGTCATACTCCACGCCTGCCCGATCATCCCCTGGCAGCATTCCCTCAAAAAACCTTCCTATGATCTGCTCAAAAGGAAACTTGGCGAGTTCCATGAGAACTTGGCCTTGAGAGTTAACCTTCCTCAGGAATACAGACGGTTCTGAATATGCCACGACAAAGATATCCCCGTCTTGGGATAGCAAAAAGTCGCTGGGTCTGACAGGAATGTGAGATAAGTACATTCCCTCTTTGTTGAATATCTTTATGTCCCCGCCATCAAGAACATAAAGGAGGCCCCTCTTTTCATTCAGGAGGACTTTCATCGGGAGCACAAGGGTAGCTTTACCGATTGTCTGCAAAAATTTTCCATAGCGATCGAACTTCTGGATCCTCTGTTCATCGGCATCAGATGCGTAGATATTCCCTTCGTCATCTACAGCCAGTCCCCTCACCCGGTTAAATGAGTAGTCTCCATCTTCCTCATTGCCGATGCTTATGTCTTCCTCTAACTCAAACTCAACTTTTCCATACAGAGGCTTATTCGGGTTATTGATGATCTTCACCTCGCCCGATTTCTCAATCTTGCCTTGCCATCGAGCTTCTTGTTGCCCCCTGACGCAGAATGTGACGAGAGTAGAGAACGATATCAATGTTGATATAAAGGCTATCTTCGGTTTCATAATCCTTTCCCCTAATTCCTATGACTCCTGACTCCAATCTAGCTTTTAAGCACAGTGATGTCAAATCATCGATGGGCGCGTGCCGACATATGCTATGCAGTTCGAATGAGACTATATTCTCTGCCCCGGTGGGTCATTCCTGTTTGGAATTATCTTTTCCTGGAAGGATGTCTCGCCTGCACATTCTACGCTATTTCTTATCGCGCTGAAGCGACAAGAAAAAAAATCAGGAAAAATGCAAATCCTGATCATTATCCCCCGAATCAATTATGCCAAAGCCAAAAGGAGCTCTCTTTATCATTACCGCGAAAAAGAAAAGGGGTTCGAGGAATTGATCGTCCAGAGGATGATTTGGAAGGAATAGACGAGGCTCAGCCGCCCGCTTTTTCGCGCTTCAGTTTCTCCCGGGCCTCGGCGAACATCGGCTCGGCGTACTCAGACGGCCAGGTGCGGTCTGCGAAACTCCGCTTCTCAATCAGCGTCAGAAACCCCTTGAACTCTTCGAAGTACGAACCGTAAATATGAAAGCTGTCCACGAGGTCGGCATAGCGGCCGACGCGCACGGGACGTCCGGTCCTCTCCCCGATCCGGCCGGCGATCGTCCGCTGCAGATCGGTCAGGGCGAAGACGTTCATGTAGGCGGCTTTGTAAGCGTCCCGCGACCGCCAGTGCGTGTTCATGTTGAGGACGAAGCCGTCCTTTCCGTCGGGAAGAAGGCGGCACCAGAGCCGCTGCAGGCAGGGCGGATCATAAGTCGGAGGATCGAGCTTGGGGTTCCAGGTGATCGCCTGGGCCCGGCGTGAATGTCCGGTCTGGCTGAGCTTGTCCACGACATAGCTGATCTGGTCGATGACCGAGCCCTCGATCTCATAGGCAAAGAGGCGCTTGTGATAAGTGTAGGTCCATTTCCCCTCTTCGGGCGCGATCCAGTGATCGTGGACCCCGTCCACGACCTCCTGCCGATAGATCTCGAGATCCTCCAGGCCGCCCGGGAAGGCGCGGTGGATGCGCGGCTCCAGGAAGGGGTCTTCGACAACCCACATCATCGTGCAGTCTTTGCTGGGGGGGTCGCCGGGCCTGTCGTACTCGGTCGCGATCGCCACTCCGTTCTCCCAGCAGGCCAGGACCGCCTTCTCCCAGGCTTCGGGCAGGGTCGTTCCGTAGACGTAAAGGGTCGGAATCAGTCCTTGCATGGCGGGCTCATTTTTTCAGGAAAGCGGAGACCAGGACGACGACTCCCAGGGCGATAAGAATGAGCGGCCACCACTCCATGAACCCGATGAGGTAAGATCCGCCGATGATCGCCAGGATGAGGCCAGCGGTCACCCGGCCGCTGATCCCGCGCCGAGCTTCCGCCGAAAAGGACCTCAGGAGCGCCTCGAGCAGGAATATTCCTCCCAAACCCACCAGGAAATAGGCCCACCAGTCCGCCCAGGAAATGCGGTCCATCTCGGTCAGGAGGAAGAGGGTGCCAAGCAAAATGAGAATGAGCCCTCCCGTTATCTTGGGGTGATGATCCTGTTTGGTTTTGATGTTTTCGTTCACCATGGACCTCCCGTCCTGGATTTGGTGAATCACCTATAGCACAGCCGCCCCACCCCGTCAACGGCGGAAAAAAACCCTTTCTTGCGTCCGAACGGCCGTTGATGTTGCCATGGCGGGGTTCATTGGTATAGAATGGCGCCAATTCGCCATGACTGTCCGTTCCGTCATTAGATCTGTCAGGCCGGCCCAATGGACCAAGAACCTGTTCGTCTTCGCGGCCTTGATCTTTTCCCAGAGCTTTTTCTCCATCCCTCTGCTGCTTCGGACGGCCGGGGCCTTTTTCAGCTTCTGCCTTGTCTCCGGCGCCCTCTATATCTTCAACGACCTCCGTGACCGTGAGGAGGACCGGGCCCATCCCAAGAAGTCGCAGCGGCCGATCGCGCGGGGTGAGATCCGCCCGGCCGAGGCGCTGGTCCTTTTTTTTCTACTGGCTGCGACCGGCCTGACGACTGCCTTTTTCCTCGAGCGGAGTTTTTTCCTGGCGGTGGGCATCTATTTCCTGCTGCAGCTGGCTTATTCCCTCGTGCTGAAGCGAGTCGTCATCCTTGACATCTTCGTGATCGCCGCGGGATTCGTCATCCGGGTGGTGGCCGGCGGACTGGTCATTGCCGTGCCCATCTCCTCGTGGCTGCTGATCTGCACGACGCTTCTCGCCCTTTTGCTGTCGATGGGGAAGAGACGCCACGAGCTTATCATCCTCGAAAACCGGGCGGCGGAACACCGGGTTATCCTCAAGGAATACAGCGCCTATCTGCTCGACCAGATGATCGCCGTGGTCACCGCGTCCACCCTGATCGCTTACTGCCTCTATACGATCTCGGAAGAAACGGTCCAGAAGTTCGGCACTTCGAACCTGATCTGGACGGCCCCGTTCGTCCTCTACGGCATCTTCCGCTACCTCTATTTGGTTCATCTCAAAGGCAAGGGCGGAAGCCCCGAAGAGATTATCATCCAGGACAAGCCGATGCTGCTCAACATCCTGCTCTGGATCGGAACGGTGATCCTTGTCCTTTACTTGAGATAGTGAAGGCTTTTGGGCTCCCGCTCGAGGTGGAAGATGATGAGGCTTTGGAGCGTGCGGCTGATGGCCTTGAGGTGGCCGGGTGAGAAGGGGGAAGCGGTTTCGCGCGAGGGGGGATTTTTCTTGACCCATTCCAGGAAGTCCGCGAGTTCCCCCGGGACCGCTTCTTTCTGGAGCGGAGCGCAAGTCGGGCAGTAAACGCCGTCCATCCGGGGCGACAGCCAGCCGGCTTCCGTCAGGAGTTTCCGGCACGCCTTGCACCGCCGGAAATCGGGCAGAAGTCCGTTGATCTGGAGAAACCAGGCTTCGAAATACCGGCTCAAGAATTCCAGGTCCCCTTTTTCCTTGATGGCCCGCAGGGTGGACAGAAGCAGACGGAACACAAGATCTTCGCTGGCGCGTGAAGGGAAGAACTCCTCAACGAGCTCGGCGAAGTAGCAGAGAGTGCAGGCTGTCCGGTACTCACCGTGCATCTCAAAAAAGGATTCGATGAGTTCCGCCTGGCTCACCGTGACCAGCTCTTTTCTCTCTTTCTCATAGTAAAAAACGTTGACCAGCGACAGCGGCTCGAGGCTGCTGCCGAAGCGGTTGCCGAACTTCCGTGCACCCTTGGCCACGCCGCGGAGCAATCCCTTGTCCCGGCTGAAGAAAACAACGAGTTTGTCCTGGTCGCCGATGCTGAAGCTGCGCAGGACGATGGCTTCGGTCTGATCGAGTGGCATAGACGAACGCTCAGGACACAAAGGTGATGTTCAGTGTCTTGATCTTCTCCCGGAGCTTGTCTTCGTCGAGATTGAGGTCGGACGCGGACTGGGCAATATCCCAGCCGTTTTTCATCAGAGTCCCGTGGATGTATCGTCTTTCAAAATGGTCTCTGGCCTTATCCAGGGTCCGGTCCTCCCGCCCCTCGAAAAAATCGGAGAAGTATTCGAGCTCGCGCGTCTCGACCAGCAGATTGAGATGCGAACTGTCAATAACGTCTTCGGGGACCATGATGACAAACCGCTCGATGACGTTCATCAATTCGCTGACATTTCCGGGCCAGACATAGCGGAGGAAGGCGCCGACGGCCTCCGGGCTCATGGTCTTCGGCTTTTTGCCGTATTCCGCCGCGAAGTGTTTGAGGAAGTGGTCGATCAGAAGAGGAATATCTTTGGGCCTCTCCCTCAAGGGGGGCAGGGTCAAGGGGATGAGGTTGAGCTTGAAGAACAGGTCTTCCCGGAAGCGGCCCCTGGCGACGAGGTCGCGGAGGTTCCTCGAGGTCGCGGCCATGATCCGGCCCTCAAAGGGAAGAGGGGCGACGGCGCCCAGCGGCTCGAAGCTTCGCTCGCTGATGGCCCGGAGGAGGCTGGCCTGGGTTTTCAGACTCAGGTTGCCGACCTCGTCCAGGAAGAACGTGCCTTCGTGGGCCAACAGCAGCTTTCCTTTTTTGTCCCGGGTGGCCTGAGGAAACGCCCCCTTGAGATAACCGAACAGCTCCATTTCCATCAATTCATCGGGGACGGCCGAGCAGTTGACCTCGACGAATCGTTTCTCCCGGCGCTGGCTCTTCTGATGGATGAGGCGGGCGACCAGCTCCTTTCCGGTCCCGTTCTCTCCGTAGATCAGGACCGTGCCGCCGGAAACCGCGACCATTTCGATCTCTTCCCTGAGCCTCTGGATGGACGGACTCTCGCCGATGAGGTAATAGCGTCCGCGCTGGCGCTCGCGGAGCAGGAGGTTCTCCTCCTCGAGCTTCTTCTGCCGGAGGGCGTTGCGGACGGTCAGGATGACCTTCTCAAGCGAGAGCGGTTTTTCAAGGAAATCGTGGGCGCCGAGTTTGGTCGCCGTGACGGCCGTCTCGATCGTGCCGTGCCCCGAGATCATGACTACCTGGAGGCTTTCCTCCATGGCCTTGATTGTCTTGAGGACTTCGATGCCGCTCATCTTGGGGAGCCAGATGTCGAGCAGCACCAGGTCAACATTCTGGCTCTTCAACAGCTCCAGACCTTGCTCTCCCGAGCCTGCGGTCTTCACCAGAAAGCCTTCGTCTTCCAAAATTCCTTTGAGCGAGGAACAGATGCTGGCTTCGTCGTCGATGATGAGGATATTTCCTTTGGTCATGCCGGCAGCTGAATGGTGAACTTGGCCCCGGTCGGCTGGATATTCTCCGCCCGGATCGACCCGTGGTGTTCACGGACGATCTGATTGACGATCGCCAGCCCCAGGCCGGTGCCTTTCTTCTTGGTGGAAAAATAGGGAAGAAAGAGCTTGGTCTTGTCTTCGATGGCAATGCCCGGGCCCGTGTCCGAGATCTCGATGGCGACCTGCTGCTGCTTTTTCTCGAAGAAGGCCCGGACCCGGATCGTCCCTTTTTTGCTCATGGCCTCGATGGCGTTGTCGAAGATGTTGATCATGGCCCGTTTGATCTGCTCCGGGTCGAGTTGAAGAGGGACAGGAAGGTCGGGCGCCAGGTCGGTCTCGAACTCGACCTGGCCGAAGATGCCGCGAAAGAGCCCCACCGCCTGTTCGATGAGCGGGCGCAGGTCGCCCGGCTGGAGCTCGACCTTGGGCATTCGGGCGAAGTTGGAAAACTCATCGACCATCGATTTGATCGTCCGTGCTTCTTGGATGATCGTCTTGGCCCCCTCTTCGATCACCTTGGGGGAGTTCGGGTCCTGCTTCTTCAGCATCTTGATAATCCGTTCCGCCGAGAGCTGGATCGGCGTCAGCGGGTTCTTGATTTCGTGAGCGACCCGCTGGGCGACCTCTTTCCAGGTGGCGATCTTCTGGGCCTTGATGAGCTGGGTCAGGTTGTCGAAGACGACGATCATTCCCGAGAAATCGCCGTTGGCCTGGGGAAGAGGAGAGAGGGCCAGGGCCAGAGTGGTCGTCTGGCCGTTGGCGACGATGTTGATCTCCTTGTCCGACAGGCGGTACTTGTTCTTGATCCCCCAGGCGATGTTCTTAACGATCTCTCCGTACTTTTCCTGGTTCAGGACCTCTTCGAATCTCTTGCCGATGGGATTCCGATCCTCGATGGCCAGCATTTCCCGGGCCGAGGGATTGATGGTCGTGATTCGGCCCTGGGAATCGAGCGTGATGACACCGGTCGTGATGTTCTGAAGGACGGTTTCTATATATTGCTTGCGGTTTTCGAGCTCGGCAGTTTTTTGGGCGATGTGGAGCTGGCTCTCCCGGAGATCGGAGATCATCTTGTTGAAGGAGTCGATGAGCGTTCCTAGCTCATCGGTGGCGGCGTCCTCGACGCGTACGTTGAGGTTGCCCCGGGAGACCTCCTTGGTGGCCTGGGCCAGCTTCTCGATCGGGACGGTGATCCCCTTGGCCAGATGGAGCCCGCTCCACGAGGCCGCGAAGATGATGAGCAGGGTGATGAACATCAGGATAAAGATGTAAAAGGATTTGACGGTGATTTTCTGAGGAGCGAGAAGACTGTATCTCTCCACGTAGCCGTTGATGGTGTTGAGTTTTTGGGTGAAACTCTGGGGAAAGAACTTCCCCGCGGTCAGCAGGACGTGACCGACCCCGGTCAGGTCAAAGGAGACGCCTCTCCGGATCATTTCCCCTGTTCCCATGGGCTCGATGCTGCGGAAGCGCTCGCTCGTTCGGGCTCTCTCGACGAGATTCGGCTGGACGGACTTGTAATCCTGAAGAGGGAGGCCGGGATTGAGATAGGTAAACAGTTCTTCTTCGTTCAGGTAGATCCCGATCTCGTCGAGCTTGTATTCGTTGAGCTTCTCGCGGATGAAGTCCCGCAGAAGGAGCCTGTTCTGCACCTGGACAAGACGTCGGCTCCGGATGTCCCGGCTGAGCTCGATGGCAAAGTGGTGGGTCGTCTCCTCGGCGTCCGCATAGACTCCGTCGGCGACGCTCTGGGTGTCGGCGATCACCCGGTCGAAGGGCGTTTTGAACCAGAGCTCGATGTTCCGGCTGATCAGATCGCTGGCGAAAAAGAAAAGCAGAAAGGTGGGGATAATGCTCAAAGCGATGAAGAACAGGACGAGTTTGGTCTTGAAGTGCGAGCCGACGATGTTCCGCTTTCTTTCGAGGTGAAGCTTGACCAGGTTCCGGCCCAGGACGAAGAGAAGGACGAGGAAGAGGATCAAAACGATGACCTGCATCATCGACAGGAGAACGTTGGTGACCGAGGTGGGGGAAAACTCCTGGGAGGCGCGGATAAAGTACTCGAGGGCAAAAAAGACGATGACGAGCAAGATCACAAAAGCCGCGATGAAGCGCGGGCCTTTCTGTTTGGGCGTCTCCATCGGTCTAGCTCTCGTCCGGCGTGTCCTCAGCCAGGAAATCGCGGCAGTTTTCGGGAGTGATTCTGACGTCCGTCCGGACGGCTCCCCGGGGTCCGAGCGACCTGGCTTTGCGCCCGTTGATGGTCAGGCCGATTCCTCCGGCGTTGCCGATGGAGAGGAGAACCTCGCGGCGGGCCGTGACCTCGAGCGATTCGCCCGTGGTCTTGATGCCGTCCCAGATCGATTCCCCGTCGGCATAGATTTGGAGCCACGTTTCTTCGATGAAATCGACCTGGAGGACAAGTCCCTTGATCTCTTCGACCGTCGCCTCCGCCGGAGCAGGCGATTCGGCGATACTGACCGGCGCGCTGGCCGGCAGGGAAGTTTCCGGCAAGGCGGATAGCTCCTTCTCCGGTGATGCGGAAAACACGGAGTGAAGGGCCAGCCCGAGGGCGATCACGGCGACGGCCCCGAGGACGAGGATCAACCACTTCCGGGAGAAAACCCGGGAGCGCGGCGGGCGCGCCCCTTTGGATGGGTCCTTCCTATCTTGAGGTTGTTCCGCAAAGGCCTGCGTTTCCTGGTACCTGTTGAGCACCTGGTGCTCATCGATGCCGATGCCCCTGGCATAGGAGCGGAGGATCGCCCGGACAAAGAATGCCCCGGGAATGCGATCGAGCCGGTCCTCCTCGATTGCCTGGAGAAACCTCAGGCTGATCCGGGTGGAATCGGCGATCTCCCGGAGCGATATTCCCCTGAGCTCACGCTCTCGCCGGAGTTCCTGACCTAGGGATGCCATTGAAAAAATTTTAGGCTAATCCCTCGCGCGTGTCAAATTTTCCTCTTGGATTGTTCGCGCCTCCGCATCCCCGAATCCCTCCGGGAGGCTCACCGCATGAGTCGGGAGATCTTCTAGTGTTCTGTCTTGGGGGAGGGCTTGGGAAAGAGATAGACGAGACAGGACACTAAATTTTAAGGAATCGGGAGAGAGAGCTCAGGCTTCCCAGTCCCCCCATGAGGACTCCGCCGACGATCATGCCCAACGCTTGAGACAGGGAAAGGTAGCGGAAATTGATGATCTCCTGAAGGGCTCCGAGCGAGTGGCCGAGATAAAATGGAAAAAATTTCACCAGGAGAAAAAGCAGGCCCAAAGACAGGGTGCTGCCTAGAATCCCGAGCGTGATGCCTTCCAAAAGAAAGGGCAGCCTAATGAACGTATTGGTGGCGCCGACGAAGCGGAGAATCTCGATTTCCCCCTGGCGGGCGAAGACATTCAAGCGGATGACGTTGGAGATAATGAAAAAAGAGGCCAGGATAAGGATCCCACCGAGGAAGAACCCGATGGCTCGGGCCAGGCGGCTTAGCGACTGCATCTTCTGCACCCAATCCCGGTTGAACTGGACGTCCTCCACTCCTTTGGTATTCTTGATGTCCTCGATGAATCCGAGGATCTCATTGGACATGAAGGCCTTCTTCTGCAGAGTCGCCTCGAATGATGGAGGAAAAGGGTTGGCGCCCAGGCTCTTGAGGATTTCCCGGAGCTCGGGGAAGCTCTTCTGAAACCGTTCCCAGGCCTGCTCAGAGCTGACGCGGTTCATCCGGACGACATAAGGGGAGGAGCGGATGCGCTGTTCGATATCGCTCTGCTCGACGGCCGTAGCGTCGGGGGAGAGAAAAAAAACCACCATCATGTTTTCGGCCGTCTGGTCGGCGATATACTGAAGATTGTTGGACAGGGAGAAGAAGACGCCCAGAATGAGGAAGGAAAGACAGACGATCGTGATCGAGAGGAGGTTCCGCGTCCGGTACTGCCAAAGGTTGTTTAGCGCGTCGCGGAAGAAGTATCTTATTTTCTGGAGGATGGCAGGACCTCCTTGCCGATGATTTTTCCCTTGAACAGGAACAGGATCTTGTCGCCGAAATGACGGATCAGTTCTTTGTCATGGCTACAGATAATAACGGACGTGCCTCTTTTGTTGATCTCCTTGAAGACGCCCATGATCTCGGCGGCCAGTTCCGGGTCAAGATTTCCGGTCGGTTCGTCGGCCAACAGGATGCGGGGTTCATTCACCACCGCCCGGGCGATGGCCACGCGTTGTTGCTCTCCGTAGGAGAGATGGGACGGAAACTCCCACATTTTTTGATGGAGGTTCACCAACCTCAAGGCGCTGAAGACCCGGCGCCGGATTTCTTTGATCGGGACGCCGAGCACATGGAGTCCGATGGCCACGTTGCTGAAAACCCTCTTGTGAAAAAGCAGCCGGAAATCCTGGAAGACGATGCCCATCGTCCGGCGCAGCTTGAAAATCTGGTGGTCGGGAAGGCGCAGTATATTGATGCCGTCGACGATGATCTGTCCCCGGGTAGGCAGGATTTCGCGGAAAATGATCTTGAGCAGGGTGGATTTGCCGGAGCCGCTGGGGCCGGTGATGAACCAGAAGTCGCCCTTCGTGACGTGAAGGTTGATGTCGAGCAGGGCCCATTGGCCTTCTTGATATTGCTTCGAGATATGGTAAAGCTCAATCATGACGAAACGGTCGGCGGCGGCCCGTTCGGTCACGGATTATAGCACATCGAATGGGGGATTCATAGGAGAAGGGGAGGACGGGAGAGAGGGCCCTCAGCGGGCGAAAATATACATGAACCAGCCGAAGAGGAGCGCGCCGGCGACCATGATCAGAAACAACGAAAGCCCGTACTTGATCCGGCTCTTTTGATCATTCCGGCGGAGAAGCGCCAGCACGACGGAGACAAAAAACGCATAGACGATCATCGAAAAGAGATGACTCTGCAGGATCATCGCTTTTTCCCCTTGGCGATGTCGAAGGCATCAAAGGCAATCAGATAGTTCATGAGGCCGGCGCCGGCAATGTATGCCGTCCCGAACTCAAAGGTGACTCGTTCTAGCGATCCCTGGCCGAACGACAGAAGCCGCGCCAGAACGTAAACAAGGAAGTTGCCAAGATCGGCGAAAAAGGCCAGGATGGTCAGCGGGTTCTCCGCCTGGAAAGGGTAGATCCGTCCGCCCATGGCCAGGCCTATGGCCGTCATGGCGCCGACGGAAACGAAAAAGGCCAGGCCGCGCCAGAGCTTTTTCTGGAGAACATGGCCGAGCCCGGGGACGAGCCAGCCGGCGACAAGGCAAGCGATCTCTTTCATGGGCTTTGAAGCTAAGAATCATAAAGGAAACGGGGAGGCAAATCAAGTATAATGCGCTGATGCCTGAGCTTCCGGAAGTTGAAACGATCGTCCGCTGCCTCCGTCCGCATCTCTGCGGACTCCAGGTCCGATCCGTCCTTGCACTGTTCCCGCCGATCGTCAGAGACCCGGGGCTCTGTCCGCCTGAACAGATTGTCAATCGCCGGGTCAGCGGCCTCCGCCGGCGCGGCAAGATGATCCTGGTGGATTTCTCCGGAGGCCTGACTCTGATTATTCATCTCAAGATGACCGGCCAGCTCGTCTTCTGCGGTCAGAACACTCTGCCCGACAAGCATACACATTTCGTCGTCCGTTTCCGGGGATCGCGCCGGGAATTGCGCTTCCGGGATGTCCGCAAGTTTGGGTTCATCCGGCTGGTGCGGACGGCGGAATTAGAGGGAACCCGGGAGCTCTGCCTGCTCGGTCCGGAACCCCTGGGGCTGGACAGAAGCGCTTTCATCGAGCATCTCCGGGGCCGCCGCGGGCGGCTCAAGAGTCTTCTCCTCAACCAGCGGGTGCTCGCGGGCATCGGTAACATCTATGCGGACGAGATCCTCTACGAAGCCTGTCTTCATCCCCAAACGGATGTCTCCCGCCTGGGCCGCCGGCGCCTGGAAAGACTCTGGGTTGCCGTTTCCAAAATTCTTACCGAGGCCATCGCTTTCAAAGGCACGACGGTACGGGACTTCCGGGACGGTTTCGGAGTCGTGGGATCGTTCCAGAACCGACTCCGGGTCTATGGACGAGAAGGAGAACTCTGCCCGCGCTGCGGGAGCCGGCTCAGGCGCATCCGTCTCTCGGGACGGAGCGCTCACTTCTGTCCATGCTGCCAGCGCCGTCCGGTTTGACAGAATCAGGGCATTCGTTATAATTGCTAAGGCTCTTCTTCATCTGGAGGCGCCAGCCCGGGACCGAACCGGATATTCCGAGAGGAGGAATGAGGACATGAAGTTCGGAAATCTCAAGGATGTCATGACATTCGCCATCCAGCGCGAGGAAGAAGCCGCCAGGACATACCGCAAGCTGCGGACGATCGCCAAGGAAGAACCCGCCAGGAGGCTCTTGGCCGATCTTGAGGAGGAAGAAAAGAATCACAAGAAAATCCTCCAAAGGCTGACCCGGGTCAGGGTCGAGGCCACCGCTTCCAAGACCGTGAAGGACCTGATGATCAGTGATTATCTGGTTGAAGAGCCGCTCGCCCCGGACATGAATTTTCAGGATCTGTTGATCTTTGCCGCCAAAAAAGAAAAAAAGGCCGCCGACCTCTATCTCGATCTGGCCAAGAGATCGACGATCAAAGATCACAGAGCGCTGTTCGAATTCCTAGCCAAACAGGAGAAAGTGCACAAACTGCGCCTTGAGCTTGAGTACGAAAAGCATGTCCTTTGGGAGGATTGAGTCACTTCCCCGGACATCTTGAGATCCATATCTAGAAAGGAGAGACGAAATGGAAAAATGGGAATGCCAGGCCTGTGGCTATATCTACGACCCCGAGAAGGGTGACCCCGACAACGGCGTCGCTCCTGGAACACCGTTCGAGGATCTCCCCGAGGAGTGGGTTTGCCCTCAGTGCGGTGTGGGCAAGGAATTTTTCAAGAAGCTCTCATGACGGTAACTCGGCCGCGGGAATAAAGGGATTCGGATGAAAGCCGTCATCATCGGCAACGGCCTGGCCGGGACCATGGCCGCCAAGACGCTGCGGGAACTCGACTCGCGATTGGAGATATTGATTTTCGCCGAGGAGAGGTACCATTATTATCCCCGGCCCAATCTGATCGAGTATATCGCCGGCAAACTGCCTTACGAACGTATCTTCGCCTTTTCCGAGGGATGGCAGACACGACAAAAAATCGACATCGAGCTGGGGAGTCCCGTCCGCAAGATCCATCCCCGATCCCAGGAACTCGAGTTGGAGGGGGGCCGGCGCGAGTCCTATGACGAGCTGTTGATCGCCAATGGCGCCTCTTCCTTCATCCCGCCCATTCAGGGAGCGGATCAACGAGGCGTCTTTTCCCTGCGGACCCTGGACGATGCCCAGGCCATCCTCGAGGCCCTCCAGAGCGGCCGCAAAGTGGCCGTCATCGGAGGCGGGCTGCTCGGGCTCGAGATCGCCCGGGCCATCAGGGCGCGCGGTGCCGAGGTGGAAGTGGTGGAATTTTTCGATCGTTTGCTGCCCCGCCAGCTCGACAGCCAGGGGGCGTCGCTCCTGCGGAGCCAGATCGAGAACCTGGGGATCCGGATCCGCCTCGGCGTTGCCACGGAAGCGATTCTTGGGAACGGAGAAATCAAAGCGCTCAAACTGAAGGGGGGAGGGGAGGTCAAAGTCGACCTGGTTGTCATCGCTGCCGGCGTTAGGCCGAACCTCGGACTGCCCCGGGAAGCAGGTTTGGTCACGGACCACGGGCTGGTGGTAGATGACCGCCTGCGAACCAGCCACCCCCATATTTTTGCCGCCGGCGACGGCGTCGAGCACCGGGGAAAAGTGTATGGTATCATCCCTGCCTCCTTCGAGCAGGGACGCACCGCCGCTTACAATATCATAGGAGAAGACAAGATGTACGAAGGAACGGTCCCGGCCAACACCCTCAAGGTGGTCGGCTTGGATGTCACCTCGGTGGGCCTGGTGAATCCCGAAGGAGGCGGGTTCGAGGAGGTCAGGAAGTTGAAAAAGGAAGAGGGGATCTATAAAAAGATCGTTGTTCAGGACGGCGCCCTGGTAGGGGCCATCTGGACGGGGACCAGAAAAGGAGTCAACGAAATCACCCGCGCCGTCACAGCCAAGACCAAGGTCAGCCAGTATATCAACACCCTGCTCGACGACAGTTTTGATTTTTCAGTGCTATGAGAGCCCGGATTGTCTATGCTGTCCTTGCGGGCCTCCTGATCGGTCTACCGGCTTTCTCGCAGTATCAGCTGAACGGTTTTCTGTCTGCCCGTTATGAGAATGGGAAGGCGCAGGCGGATTATCCCGAAGGGACGTTCGGCTGGGTCAAGGCGGGTTTACTGTTCACCGGTCGAGTCGAAAACATCTTTAATTATGGCTTCGAGATCCAGCTCAAATCAGAGAATCGGGCGGAGGTCGAAGAAGCCTGGGTGGGAGTCAATCCTGCGGAAACATTCCAAATGAAGCTCGGCTGCTACCTCGTCCCCTTCGGCAAATACAACGCGGCCAACCGGCCTTATCAGAATCCCTTTATCCAGGCTCCTTTACCGCAGGCTGACCTTTACCCGGACAGCTGGCGCGACATCGGCGTCCTGACGGAAGGTCGATGGTCGTCTTTCGGCTATTCGGTGTATCTGGGAAACGGCCTGCGCGAAGGCAGGGACCTGCGGGACGGCCAGCAGTTCAAGGATAATAACGGCAACAAATCCGCCGGCGGACGGATTTCTCTGAAATTGGGAGAAGGCTTCGAAGTCGCCGGCTCTTATTACCGGGGAACGTATGACGACGCCTCCGAACGAAACTTGAGACTCTACGGCGCCGACGCCTCCTGGAGCAGCCAGGATTTTATGCTTCTCTACGAGTATGGCAAGGCCGATCTCGAAAACCCGACCGGCTACGCCAGGGGAACGAGTGAAGGCCATTTTGCCTTGGCTTCGTTGAACATCAGCGGTTTCATGGTGGTGGCCAGTTACCAGACCCTCGAATACAATGATCCCTATCACGGATGGGACCCGCTGGATCCTCTGCTCATCCCTGTCGGGATCGCGAAGGATAGGCGGCGCTGGGCCGTCGGTCTCGTCTATTCACCCGCCCCTAATTTTATGCTCAAGGTCGAGTACGATTTCAACCGGGAGAAGCCGGACGAGCTCGACGACGATGTTCTCCTGGCCCAGGTATCATTTCTGTTCTGACCGATAGAAGGACTGAGAAAGGAATCCTATGGCCAACGTAGTTGTCCTTGGAGTGCAGTGGGGAGATGAAGGCAAAGGCAAGGTCGTCGACCTGCTGACTCCGGCCTTCGATGTGGTCGGCCGCTATCAGGGCGGCCACAATGCCGGGCACACGGTTTACGTCGGCGGCCGGAAGATCGTCCTCCACCTGATTCCTTCCGGCGTCCTCCATGCCGGGACGTTGTGTGTGATCGGCAACGGCGTTGTTTTCAATCCGCGCGCCTTCCTGGAGGAAAAGGCCAACCTCGAGAAATACGATGTGGCCATCGACGGCCGTCTGGTCATCAGCCGCGCCGCCCATCTCATCCTCCCTTATCATCTCCAGGTCGAGACAATCGCCGAGGAAAGGAAGGGGGCAAGAAGAATCGGAACGACGTGCCTGGGAATCGGACCCGCCTACGAAGACAAGGTCGCCCGCTGCGGGATCCGTGTCGGCGATCTCCTCGACTTGTCCGTCTTCCGGGAGAAACTCGCCCAGAATCTGGAAGAAAAAAACGCCTTGTTCGGCTCCTCCGGCCGGCCCCTCTTGGATCTCGAGGAGGTCTTTCAAGAATATGCCGGTTATGCCTCCGCGATCAGCCGGTATATCGGTGACGTCTCGACGCTTCTTCACCGTCAGATGCGCGAGGGCCGTTCCATCCTTTTCGAAGGCGCCCAGGGCGCACTGCTGGATATCGATCACGGGACCTACCCGTATGTCACCTCATCCAATTCCACGGCCGGCGGAGTCGCCACGGGCCTGGGAATCGGCCCCACGCGCATTGATTGGGTCCTCGGCGTCGGCAAAGCCTACACGACCCGTGTCGGCGGCGGCGCCTTCCCGACCGAGATCCAGGACGAGCGCGGTTGCCTGATCTCGGAGCGCGGCTGCGAGTTCGGCGCTACGACGGGCCGACCGCGGCGCTGCGGCTGGCTGGATGTCGTGGCGGTGGCCCACAGCTGCCGTGTCAACGGCATCGACAAGCTCGTCCTGACCAAGCCGGACATCTTGGATTCTTTCCAAGAGATCTCGGTCTGTATCGGCTATGAATACAAAGGGACAGCGCTCGACACCTTCCCCACGGAGCCCTGGATTCTGGAGAAGGTCGTTCCCCGGTACAGGACGATGAAGGGCTGGGAGACTCCCGTCCGCGGGCTCTCCGTCAGGCGCCGGCTCCCGGCCGCTTTCCTCGATTATGTCAGATTGATCGAGGATACGGTCGAAGCCAGGGTCTGTCTCATCTCGACGGGAGTGGAGAGAAAGGAGTCGATCCTCCTCGAAGAAGAATTGGCGGATGTGGTCGATCTCGAACGGGTGAAAAAAGGGTTGGCCTGATCTTCGCCGGACCATCAGAATCGGAAAGGAGCAAGTGATGAAAATAGGGGCCAAGACGAAGGTCGATGACCTGATCAAAAAATACCCCTTCCTGCTGGATTCCCTGGCGGGTTTCTCGCCGCGATTCTCCAAACTCAGGAGTCCGATCCTGCGCAAGACGATCGGCCGGGTGGCTACCCTCCAGCAAGTCGCGGGCTTCGGGGACATGGCGCTTCCCGATCTTCTGCAAAAAATACAGGGGGAGATCAGAAGACTCGCCAAGGAGGAGGCAATCATCGAGACGGGTGATTATGCGCCGGAGCCGATCGTCGCGAAAGACGCCCGTCATGAAGTGCTCAAGGACATCATTCGGGAGCTTCACCGGGGCGGCGGTGTGGAGGAGCAGAAAAAACGCTTTGCCGAGCTGATCAAGGATGTCAGCCCGACTGAGATTTCGGAGATGGAACAGAAACTGATCGAGGAAGGCCTCCCCGAAGAGGAGATCAAGCGGCTGTGTGATGTCCACGTCCAGGTCTTCAGGGAGTCGCTCGAGGATCAGCCCCTGCCGGCCGCGATCCCCGGCCATCCCCTCCACACCTTGACGGCGGAAAACCGGGCGCTCGAAAAGATTCTGGATGAATTTGAGGGCCTCCTGGAGCGCTTCTCTCACGGGGAGAAAGACTCCGACTTGGAAAAGATCCGGGACGATTTTCGGTTTGTGCTGGGCAGGCTCGCCGCCGTGGAGAAGCATTACCTCAGGAAAGAGAACCAGCTCTTCCCCCTCCTCGAGGCCAGGGGAGTGAGCGGTCCCTCCAAGGTCATGTGGGCGATCCATGATGACGTCCGGGCGATGCTTGGTGAGTTCCGGGACCTGCTCGCGGCGGGAAAAGGCTCCGATCTCATCTCAGTGGGTCGCCGTCTTGCGGAGATGATGACCGATATGATCTATAAAGAAGAGAAGATCCTGCTGCCGATGAGTCTTGAAACACTGACAGATGAAGATTGGATCCGGGTGCGGAGTGGCGAGGAGGAGATCGGCTACGCCTGGGTGACTCCGGGAACCGAATGGGAGCCGGCGGTCAAGGCCGCGGAGCGCCCGCCGTTGCCGGAATACCGGCGCGCCGGGCGGGGGCTCCCCCTCGATACAGGAGCGCTGACGCCGGAACAGGTCAACCTGCTGCTCAAGAACCTGCCTCTCGACGTCACTTTTGTCGACGAAACGGATAACGTCCGCTATTATTCCGCCGGAGCCGAGCGCATTTTTCCCCGGAGCCCGGCCGTCATCGGACGGAAAGTCCAGAACTGCCATCCCCCGGACAGCGTCCACCTGGTCAACCGCATTCTCGAAGCCTTCCGGGCCGGCGATCGCGATGTTGCCGATTTCTGGATCGAGTTGAAAGGACGGTTCATTTATATCCGCTACTTCGCTGTGCGCGACGGGAAGGATCAATACAAAGGATGTCTCGAAGTCAGCCAGGACGTCACCGCCATCCGCGAACTGCGGGGCGAGCAGCGCCTGCTCGATTGGAAATAAAAAGGGGGTGAAGGATGAAGGCTTTGCCGTTTTCCATCGTCGATGTTTTCGCCGAGGAAAAGTACGCCGGCAATCCGCTCGCGGTTGTGCGCCGGGGCGACGAGCTCACTTCCGATGCCATGCAGAAGATCGCCCGTGAGATCAATTTTTCCGAGACCACATTCATTGTCCGCGAGGCCAAGCGGCGGCGGGGCTTTGACGTCCGTATCTTCACGCCGACAGCGGAACTTCCCTTTGCCGGTCATCCCACTCTGGGCACCGCCTATATCATCCAGCGGGATCTCATCCGGGAGCCGGTCCGGAAAGTCGTTCTCAACCTCAAGGTTGGTCCCATCCCCGTGTTCTTCAGCTATTTGCGGGGGAAGCCGGATGTCCTCTGGATGAGGCAGATGGAACCCCAGTTCGGTCAGATTATGGACCCCCGGCGCGTGGCGCCCGTGCTTGATCTGCGGCCGGTTGACTTTCTTCCGGAATTCCCGGTGCAGGAAGTCTCGACAGGCATTCCGTTCGTCATCGTGCCGGTCAAGACGCTGGAGGGAATCAAAAGAAGCCGCTTCCGGCAGGAGAAGCTGGCCGGCCTGACGACCGACAAGCGGGGAAAAGCGTTCCTTCTCTTCTCGCCCCAGACCTATGACGACCGCCTGGATCTCAACGTCCGGGTGTTCGCCCATGCTTATGGCGTCGCCGAGGACCCCGCTACGGGAAGCGCCAACGGCTGCCTGGCCGGCTATCTGGTCCGGCATCGTTTTTTCGGGAAAGAGCGGATCGATATCCGGGTCGAACAAGGACATGAGATCGGCCGGCCGTCGCTTATTCTTTTACGAGCCGGCGCAGAAGCGGGCCGGATCGAGGTTCTTGTGGGCGGCCGGGTCGTCCTGGTCGCCAGAGGAACGCTGGCTTGACCGGCCGGACGTTCAAATTACTAGTATTCCTATAAAATTAATTGTGTTCGGCCGGTAATAGTCGTAAAATAGGCCTTATCATGAACCCATTTCCAGTCTCCAGGCTATTCCGGCAGGAAAGACGCGCATGATCAAAGACCTATCCGTGATGATCGCCGGCAAGGCGGGCGATGGTGTCTTGTTCACGGGCAACGTCCTGGCCAAGCTTCTCAAGCGCCAGGGCTGGGAGGTGGCGACCCGCCGCGATTTCCCCTCGAACATCCGCGGAGAGGATACCTGTTACACGGTTCGGGCGTCTCTGGACAAAATCTATGGCCTGGGCGACAAGGTGGATATCCTGTTGGCTTTTGACTGCGCGGCCATCCTGGCCCATCTCCCCGAGATCGCCGAGAACGGGATTGTCTTTTGCGACGGCGAGGGAATTGCCGCCCTTCCGCCGGAAAAGACCCGGGGAAAGACGTTCCACCGTTTTCTCCTGCGCTCCCTGGCCCGGAAAAAGTACGGCCAGGAAATCTTCAAGAATATGATCGCCCTCGGGGCCTTGGGCTGCGTCCTCGGCCTCGACCGGGGCCTCCTCGAACGGATCATTTCCGAGATGTTCCTGACAAGGAAAGGGGAAGACGTGGTTCGGGCGAATATCGATGCCGCCTCCTTCGGCCATGAGAAGGCCAGGGAGATGACGGCAGAAACAGAACGGCATCCGCTAGCGAGAAAAGAGGATGATGACCGGATCCTGATCTCCGGAGATGAAGCCATCGGCCTGGGCGCCCTGGCCGCCGGCTGCCGCTATTTCGCCGCCTATCCGATCTGTCCCGCTTCCGAGATCTGGCAGGCCCTCGTCCATGATATGCCGGACTTCGGCGGTGTGGTCGTTCAGACCGAGGATGAACTGGCGGCTCTCAATATGGCGATCGGAGCGGCCTTTGCCGGCGCCCGGGCGATGACCTCGACGTCCGGACCCGGAGCGTCTTTGATGATGGAGGCGTTCAGCCTGGCGGGGATGGGCGAGGTCCCTGTCATCATCGCCCACGTCCAGCGCGTGGGACCGGCCACCGGGATGCCGACCAAGAGCCAGCAAGGGGATGTCCTGCAGTGGATCTTCGGCTCTCACGGCGAATTCCCCCGCATCGTCCTGGCGCCGGGGACGGTGGGGGAGTGTTTCGACCTGACCGTCCAGGCCTTCAACCTAGCCGAAAAGTACCAGTGTCCCGTCATCCTTTTGACCGAGCTCGACATGGGTCAGAACTACCGGACGGCCCGGGCCTTCGACCTTTCCTCCGTTAGGATCGACCGGGGAAAGCTCGTCCGTCCCGAGGATCTTCCGGCCCTCCCGAATTTCAAACGGTACGAGTTCACTCCTGACGGAATATCACCCCGGTCACTTCCGGGTTACAGAGACGGCGTCCATCTCGTCGAAAGCCTGGAGCATGATGAGAGAGGCTACCGGGATGAGGATGCGGCGAACCGCCTGCGGATGATGGAGAAACGCATGCGCAAGCTCGACCGGGCAGCCGCAGATCTGGCTCCGCCGCGACTGTGGGGCTGCCAAAAAGCCGATATTGGTTTCATCGCTTTCGGCTCCACGTTGGGCGCCGTCCTCGAAGCCATGGACCAGCTTAAGGAAGAGAAGATGGCCTCGCGGTTTCTCCAGCTCCGGACGCTCTGGCCTTTTCCGGCCGACGAGGTCCGGGGATTTATGGCGCAAAGCCGTGATGTTTTTGTCGTCGAACATAACTATGGCGGTGAGCTCGCCACCCTGATCAAGAGCCAGGTCAGCCCTTGTGAAGAGCTCAGGAGCATCCTCAGTTCCTCGACCCGGGAGTTCACTCCCCGGGACATCGTCGAACCTGTTCTCAAGGCCGCCCGATGAAAGAAAAACGAAGATTCCAGCTCACCTCTCCCACCTGGTGCAAAGGCTGCGGCTTGTTCGGCGTGTTCGAAGCTCTCAAGGCTGCCGCCGCTTCCCTTGACCTCGAGCCCGAGCATCTGGTCGTCGTGACCGGAATCGGCTGCCACGGCCGGTTGATCAACTCCTTCCGAGCCTACGGGTTCCACGGCCTCCACGGCCGCGCCATCCCGGTGGCTACCGGCATCAAACTGGTCAACCCGCTCCTTCAGGTTTTAGCCGTCAGCGGCGACGGCGACGCCTACTCGATCGGCTTGGGCCATTTCCTCCATGCCCTCCGCAAGAACGTCGGTCTCACCTACATCGTCGTCGATAACCGCACCTTTGCCTTGACTCAGGGCCAGGCTTCGCCGACGACGGACTTCGGGGCGGTGACCATATCCACGCCGTTCGGCTCCAAGGATTTTCCGATCGACGGGCCGGCGCTTGCCCTGGGAGCCGGAGGGACGTTCATTGCCCGCGGTTTCTCGGGCGAGGTGTCTCAATTGGCATCGCTCATCGAGCGGGGCATGAAGCATGGCGGTTTCGCGCTGATTGAAGTGCTCAGCCCCTGCGTCACCCATAACAAGGTGAATTCTTATGATTGGTACCGTAAGCATATCGTCTCCGTGGAGGACATCCCGGGTTACAGCCCGCAGGACAAAGCCAAGGCCTGGGAGGCCTTGAGCAATCCGGAGAGAATCGCCGTCGGCCTGATCTATGAAGAAGGCAAGCCGTCCTTCGAAGAGCTCATCCTCCCCGACCGCCAAAGGCCGATTGCCTCGCTCGACCTCAGAGTTGATCGTCCGAGACTGCAGAGAATGATGGAGAGATTTCGTTGAGATGACGAACATGATACAATACCTTTAAGGAGTGAGACAACATGAAAGAGAAAGTCGAAGAAGTACTGAATAAGGTCCGCCCCTCGCTCATGGCCGACGGAGGGAATGTTGAATTCGTCGATGTCCAGGACGGAGTGGTCAAAGTGAAACTCACCGGCGCCTGCGCCGGCTGCCCTATGTCCCAGATGACCCTGAAAATGGGGATTGAGAGGCTCTTGAAGAAGGAAATCCCGGAAGTCAAGGAGGTCGTCGCCATCTGAGGCGGTTACACCGGCTGGTCAAGATCATGAGGCGGGTTTATCTCGACCACATCGCCGCCACACCCGTGGACTCCCGGGTTGTGGAGGCCATGCTCCCTTACTTGAGGGAAAAGTACGGCAATCCCCAGAGCCTTCATTCGACCGGTCAGGAGGCGCTGACCGCTATGGAAGAAGCGCGTTCCCGGGTCGCCCGGTTGATCGGCGCCGAGGAAAACGAGATCTTCTTCACCTCATGCGGTTCGGAGGCCAACAATCTCGCCATCAAAGGGCTGGCCCTGGCCCGGCGGGATAAAGGCCGGCATGTGGTCCTTTCGGCCGTCGAGCACCAATCCGTCCTCCAG
>JBAUIH010000316.1:0-5240 GCA_049682755.1 Candidatus Aminicenantales bacterium
TCCTCGACCAGCCGACCGGTCCCAAGACCGAGGCGTTCCTGCTCGACGGCAAGGATCCTTTTTTGCTGAGCCTATCTCGGAAAAAGAAGCTGTTCGTTCATTATGACGAGTCGGGCTGGCCCATCGAAAAGCGGGTTGGACAGCACTGCTCCATTGTGCTGGAGATCTTCCAGCAATACGGCAAGCGAAATCCCGAGAGGGCGATCGTGGTCCACGGGATCCCGCGCTATGCCGAGGTCGTCAAAAAGGGCGTCGGTTCCTTTTTCCATGATCCCTCCACGGCGGAAAAAGACAAAATCTATATGAATTGAGCATTCTTGAAGAAACTCCGGGAGAGAATGACTATGATAAAAAGATGCCTGGTGTTGAGTCTTGGCTGTGCGGTCCTTGGCGGCGGCATCCTGGCCGGGTTCTTAGCGACGCATCCGGACTCCCGAAACCATCTTTCTGAAAGTGAACCCGAAGGCTGCACGGTGGTTATGGTCGGCAAGGACGCTTCGACCGACGGTTCGGTCATGACCACTCACGCTGCGGACTGCGGCGTCTGTGACTGGACCTGGCGTCATGTCCCGGCGGCCGATCACGGGCCCGGAGAATCTCGGAAGATCTATCACATCCATCAGATCCGGACCTGGCCGCCTGCGGAAGGTCTCAAGTGGGATCTCTACAAAAACAATTTCACCGGACTGGAGATCCCGCAAGTCCCCAGGACCTTCGCCTTCCATCACGGTGTTTTCGGCTACCAGAACGAGCACCAGGTGTCCATCGGGGAAGCCACGATCGGGAATGTCCGCAAGATCTCCAACCCCACACCGGCGGCCAAGTTCGACATCACCATGCTCACGCTTCTGGCTATGGAGAGATCGAGAACGGCCCGGGAGGCTATCCGCCTCATGGGCGGGCTGGGCGAAAAATACGGCTACGGTTTCCATGACGGGGGCGAAATGCTGGCCGTCGCCGATCCCCAGGAAGTCTGGATCTTCGAGATCATGCCGGTTGGGCCCCTCTGGACGCCGGAGAGCGCCAAGCCCGGAGCGGTCTGGTGCGCCCAGCGCGTTCCGGATGATCATGTCTCGGTCTGCCCCAACGAGTCGCGGATCGGCGAGGTCGACCTCGAGAATTCGGACTATTTCCTGGGCTCCGCCCATATGGTTTCTTTGGCTGTCGAACAAGGGCTTTATGATCCCAAGAGCGGTCACCCCTTCAGCTGGAAGCACGCGTATTCCCCCTCCCAGGGAAGCGCTAAAAGCAACTCGCGCCGGGCCCGGCTGTGGCGATTCTTCGATCTCGTGGTGCCCTCGGCGAAATTTTCTCCCGATACGCCGAACATGGACTTTCCGTTTTCCATAAAACCTGACAAGCAACTTTCTCTCCAGGACGTCATGACGATCATGCGGGACCGCTGCGCCGGGACCGACTTCGACCCGCTGCGGGGTTTGCGCGGCGGGCCCTTTGGGAATCCTTATTATGACAACTCGACCCGGACGATCGGCACCAACCACGCCGAATACACGACGGTGACGCAGTCCAGGAGCGGTTTTCCCGGTCCAATCGGCGGCCTGGTCTGGCTGGCGCTTGGGTCCCAGGACACCTCGTGCTTTGTCCCGTTCTATGCGGGAATCACCGATATGCCGGATTCCTACAAGATCGGAGACCATTGGGTTTTCAGCCGGGATTCGGCCCGCTGGGCTTTCGATTACACGGACTTTCATGTCCAGGTGGTCTATAACGCGGCCATCGAAGACGTCAAAGAGGCCCAGACAAAATGGGAATCCTCGGCGATCGCCCGCACTCCCGAAATCGACCAACAGGCCCTGGACCTCTATTCCCAAGACCCGGCCAAAGCGGCCGAGTTCCTGACCGGTTATTGTCTGGACAACGCGCGCAGCGTGGTTGACGCCTGGTGGGAGCTGGGCGACCGGCTGCTGGTCAAATACAACAAGCTCGGCACCTACGATCTAGAAAAAAGGTCGGCCGGAAGGTCGAAGACCCAGACCGTCCCGGATTGGTGGAAAAAGATGGTCAAGGTCTACGATGCCATTCTCGAGCCGGTCGATCGATGAGTGCCGGCTTCATCGGAATTTGAGAAAGGAGGCTGAAGCAAAAATGACAAAGCGGATCATCATTTCCGTCGCTGCCTTGATCCTTCTGGTCTCCGTCGCGCTGATCACGGCGCCCGCCCGACAATCGCGGCCGGCGGACCTCGCTATGGATGATTTTTCGGATGCCGGTTGCACGGTCATCATGGTCGCCAAAGGAGCGTCAGCGGACGGGTCCACCATGGCCACCCACACCTGCGACTGCGGGGTCTGTGACTGGACGTGGCGCCACGTCCCCGCCTCCGAACATCAACCGGGCGAAATGAGAAAAATCTACCACATCAGCCAGTATAAAACCTGGGCGCCCGAGGAAGGCCTCAAGTGGGACCTTTACAAGAACGATTTCAGCGGTCTCGAGATTCCGGAAGTGCCGCACACCTATGGCTATCACCATGGGATGTTCGGTTATATGAACGACCAGCAGCTGGGCATCGGCGAGTCGACCATCGGCTGCGTCCGGAAACTTTCCAACAACACGCCCACTCCCGCCTTCGATATCACCATGCTTACGCTCATCGCCATGGAGCGCTGCCAAACGGCGCGTGAGGCCGTCCAGCTCATGGGCTCCCTGGCCGAGAAATACGGTTACGGTTTCAACGACGGCGGGGAGATGCTGGCCGTTCACGACCCCGACGAACTCTGGATTTTCGAGATCATGCCGGTCGGCCCGCTCTGGACGCCGGATAGCGGAAAACCGGGAGCGGTCTGGTGTGCCCAGAGGGTCCCGGACGACCATGTCTCGGTCTGCCCCAACGAGTCGCGGATCAACGACGTCGACCTCGAAAACAAAGATTATTTTCTGGGCTCCGCCCACATGGTCTCTTTCGCCGTCGAGCAGGGACTCTACGATCCTAAGGACGCCCAGCCGTTCAGCTGGAAGAAAGCCTACTCGCCAGCCCCAGGCTCGGCGATCAGCAGCAACGGCCGGCGGGCCAGGATGTGGCGGTTTTTTAACCTGGTCGCCCCCTCGCTCAAACTCAGCCCCGAAACGCCCAATATGGATCTTCCCTTCTCTGTCAAGCCCGATAAACCGGTCTCCGTCCAGGACGTCATGACCATGACGCGCGACCGGTCACAGGGCAGCCAGTTCGACCGGGTCAAGGGATTGCGGGGCGGTCCTTTCGCCAACCCGAATTACTACGGAACGACGCGGACAATCGGCACACCCAGTGTCGAGTACACGACCATCACCCAGTGCCGCGGCTGGCTCCCCGCTCCGATCGGCGGCATCGTTTGGCTCAGTTTCGGGCTCCAGGAGACATCCTGTTACATGCCCCTTTACGCGGGGATCACCGACGTCCCGGCCTCATTCAAGGTGGGAGACCACTGGGTCCTCAACCGCGACTCCGCCCGCTGGGCCTTCGATTACGTTGACTTCCATACGCAGGTGGTCTATAAAGCCGCCCTGGAAGTCGTCAAGAAAGCCCAGGACGAATGGGAGGCCAAGACCGTGGCCCGGATCCCGGAGATTGATAAGGAAGCCCTCGAGCGATACAACCGTTCTCCCTTCGAAGGCATCGGCTATCTCGATGGGTTTTGTCTCAGCCACGCCGACAACGTCGTCAAGGCCTGGTGGAAGCTGGGAGATGACCTGTTCGTCCACTTCAACAAGCTGGGTTATTATGATCCCGAAAAGCGGACCTTCGACCGCGGCCGGAACCTCTATCCGGACTGGTGGAGGAAGGCGATCAAAGTCTGGGACGCGATCACGGAGGCCGATGGGATATAGGAAGGCCCTCGCTCCATCCTTGAAGGACGGGGTGCCTTGGAGATAGAATGAACATCGACTGTCGAACTTCGCTAGAAGGAGGAATCCAGTGATGAAAGCAACAAGATGCTTTATGATCGGCCTGGCCATCGTCCTCTGCGTTTCGCTGGCCGCATCCGCCGGGCAGGAAGTTCCCAAAGCCAAGCTTCCCGTCCTGACCACCTCGGCCGGGCAGAGCAACGACGTCACGACGGTCAACATCGTGCTCGAGGAAGCCGGCATCGGCTTTGACTACTGCGATGTGCCCGATGTCGATATGATGAAGGCCGGGGTCGGGTTGGCCGATAAAGAATCGGGCCCGGGTTTCCATGCCGAGGTCTATACCGACTTCGCCAAGTTTCCCAAGGGAACGCCCTACGGAACGGTCATTTTCGCCATCGGGGCGAGTCTCAAGGGAATGGGGGCTTCGGGACTGACCATCGAGACGGAGGAAGCCCGCCTCAAAAGGATTATCGACTACGCGAAGCAGAATAAAATTTTCATCATCGCCGTCCATGTCGGCGGGACCGCGCTCCGCGGCGCGCCCGGGAGCGACAACGAGCGGATGATCGATGCCGTCGCGCCCTTCGCCGACTATATCATCGTCACCAAAGAGAGCAACACGGACTCCCGCTTCAGCAGGATCGCCGAGAGCAAAAAGATCCCTCTGACCGAGGTTGATTACGCCCTGGATCTGGTGGCGATCATGAAACAGGTCTTCGAATAGCCGTCGTCGTTCTCCCGGCTTGAATCGGTCTTGTTCATTCCCGCATCAGGGGTCTGTCCCGGGCGGGTTTCCATAAGGAGGGAAGATCCCATGGGTCGTCCGAAATTCCTTAAGATCACCGGATTGTTTGGGCTCCTCTGGCTTGCCGTGCTCTGGGCCGGACCGGATTCCGGCGCCGGGACTTCAGGCGTGCCGGAAGCGGTCCCGCTTGCCCGGTACCTGGACTTCGCCCGGGCCTCAACCGAATGGGCCTGGTCCCACGCCGACGACCTCATCGCGCAATGGAGGAAGAGCTTTGACCCGGACAACGTCTTCGGTTACCGGCCGCCCGGAGGCCTGTTGGAGATGGCCGTCATATCCGGCTATCTCTATGAAACCGAGAAGAAGCCGGAATACGCCCAAAGGGTGAAAAAAGTGCTTCTGTCCTATGGCGATTACCGGTCCGCCTATCCGGACCGGGCCAAAGTCAAGCGGGCCGACTATGCGGACGGTGTCCCCGCTCTTCCCGATTTCTTCACGCTCATGCGCTACATCCGGGCCTACGATTTCCTTCGTCGGGGCGGCGTTCTGAGCCGGGAGGAGGACACGACAATCCAGGGCGAGATTGCCCACAGCCTCGATTACCTTCTGCGCACCCAGGAGTGGGGACCGATGAACCGGGCCGCCC
>JBAUIH010000317.1:0-3300 GCA_049682755.1 Candidatus Aminicenantales bacterium
GTCTTGGACACCTCATCCACCAACATTTCGCAGCTCAAGGAATTGCTCACCCACCGGCTGGTCAAAGGCCGGACGCCGAGCATGCAAATCGCTATCGTGAGCTTCGGCTACAAGTACGGTATTCCGCTCGATGCCGACCTGATTTTCGATACGCGCTTCCTCCCCAATCCTTTTTACATCGACCATCTTCGCGACAAGACCGGAAAAAGCCCGAAAGTCCGGGCTCATGTCCTCCAGTCTCGAGGCGCCAGGGAGTTTATGAGCAAACTCGTTCCGTTTGTCGGCTATCTTCTGCCCAAGTTCATCGCCGAAGGCAAGAGCTACCTGACCATCGCCGTCGGATGCACGGGAGGAAAACACCGGTCTGTGGTCATCGCCGAGGCGTTGAGGGGCTATCTTCGCAAGAGAAGATATGATATAAAGATCTATCACCGAGATATCTTCAAGTAGGCGCGAGCAATGATCGGCGGGATTATCGTCTCCCACGGCCGGCTGGCCGAAGAGCTCCTCAATGCCTTGACCATCATCCTGGGAGAGGCGCCCAACATCGAGGCGATTTCGATCGGCTGGTATGACGACGCCGAGGACTCGAAAAAAAAGATCAGCCAGAGCCTGAAGCGGGTCGACCAGAAGAACGGCGTCGTCATCTTCACCGACATGTTCGGCGGCACGCCCTCCAACCTGAGCTTCAGTTTCCTCCGTGACAATCAGGTCGAAATCATCACCGGCGTCAACCTGCCGATGCTCATCAAGTTCGTCTCCCTGCAGCGCAGCAACAATTTGAAAGACGTCTCCAAAAAGGTCGTCGAGCAGGGCAAGAAGAACATCCACCTGGCCGGTGCCCTGTTGAGCTCGAAGCAATAAAGAGACGCGCTCCGATGATCGAAAGCGAGACCCTCATCCGGAACAAGTTGGGTCTCCACGCGCGGGCGGCCGTGAAATTTGTGAACATGGCCAACCGCTATGGTTCTTCGGTCAAAATGATCAAGGACAATACCGAGATCGACGGCAAAAGTATCCTGGGGATATTGACCCTGGCCGCGACCGAGGGGAGCACGGTCGTTCTCCGGATCTCGGGCAAGGATGAAGAGGAGGCCATGACGGCGCTCGCGGCTCTTATCAAAGACAAATTCGGCGAGAAAGAGTGACCGACATGACATTCGTCCGCCTGCGAGGCACTGGGGTCTCTCCCGGGATCGGGATGGGGGAGGTCTGCCTGAGCGATCCGGTCCTTTTCTCAGCCCGCAAGGAAACCATTCCCGCCTCCTCGCTCGGGAGCGAGCTGCGACGGCTGAACAAGGCGGTTGAGCAAACCAAGGTCGAACTTCTGGATTTGAAGAAGAAGATCAAAGGCATTAGGGGAGAAGAGCATGCCTATATCTTCGACGCCCATCTCCTGATCCTGGAAGATCGCTCGCTCTTTGCCGGCATTGAAAAGAGCGTCCGGAAGGAAAAAGTCCGGGCGGAATGGGCCCTCGCTCAAGCCCACCGGAAGTATCAGGAAATCTTCGATGCCATCAGCGACGAATACTTCCGGCAGCGGAAATCGGATGTCTCCGATGTTCTGGCCAGAATCGCCGCCAACTTGATGCCCAGGCCAAAACGCGCCGCGAAGTCCGAGGGAACGAAGAAACAAGTCCTGATCGCCCACGATTTGTTGCCGTCCGAGGCCGCCCTGCGATTCAGCCGGGGGAATGTCCTGGCCGTGGCCATGGACATGGGAGGATCGACCTCCCACACGGCCATCCTGGCCCGGTCCTTGAATATTCCGGCCGTCGTCGGCCTCCATGATGTGACCCAGCAGGTCAAGGAGGGGGACTATATCGTCGTCGACGGCACGGACGGCGAGGTGATCATCAACCCGCCCCTGGCGGTCAGGAAGGAATTCCAGAGCAAAAAAGAAAAGTATGACAAGTACTTCCGAGAGCTCAAGAAAACGGCCAAGCTGGGGTCCGTTACCCTGGACGGAGAGAAGTTCTTCCCCTTCGCGAACATTGAACTTCCGGAGGAAGTCTCGATGGCCTTTTCCTTCGGAGCGGAAGGGATCGGTCTCTTCCGTTCGGAATTCATCTATCTCCAGCGCGCCACCCTCCCCACGGAGGAGGATCATTTCGTGGCCTATTCCCAGATCGCCAAGGCGGCCTACCCCGCGCCCGTCTACATCCGGACGATCGATATCGGGGGAGAAAAGACTCTCCCCCAGCTCAAAATCGAGAAGGAGCCGAACCCCGCCCTGGGGCTTCGGGCCATCCGTTTCTCGCTGTGGAACCGGGATCTCTTCAAGGTCCAGCTCCGGGCGATCCTCCGGGCCAGTGTCCTTAAGAACGTCCGGGTGCTGCTTCCCATGGTCACCGAGGTTGAAGAGGTCGGCGAGGTGCGGCTTCTCTTCGAAGAGGTCAAGAAGGAACTGGAGCGGGAGCGGGTGAAATTCGACCGCCAGATCCCCCTCGGGGCGATGATCGAAGTCCCGGCCGCGGCCGCCATCTCCGACATCCTGGTGAAGGAGGTGGACTTCATCAGCATCGGAACGAACGACCTCATCCAGTATTACCTGGCCGTCGACCGCTCCAACGAGTTCGTCTCCTATCTCTTCAAACCCCTCCACCCCGCTGTTCTGAGGTTGATCCGGTTCGTCATCCAGACGGCCCTGAGAGAAAGGAAAGATGTGGCCGTCTGCGGGGAGATGGCCGCCAATCCGCTTTCCGCCTTGATCCTGCTTGGTTTCGGCCTGCGCAAGTTCAGCATGAATCCCATCTTCATTCCGCGCATCAAAAAGACCTTCCGTTCACTGGAGCTGGCGACGGTGGAAAAAGTCGTCGAAGAAGCGATGCACTTGCGGACGGCTCAGGATATCGAAGAGTTCATCATCGAGAGGATCCTGGTCAAGCACCCCAAGGCTTTTCTCCTGGGGCAGGTCAGGTGACGCGGCCGAAGTCGTCCTCGAGCCGGACAATATCGCTTTCGCCCGATCGCCCGATCCAGACCTCCATCACCCTCCCCGGCCGGCGGCCGACGCAACGGAGGCGATGCTCGGTGCGACGCGGGATAAAAATTTCTTCCCCTTTCTTCGGACGCCAGGTGCGTTTCCCCAGGGTCATCTCCAGCCCGGGATCGAGGATAACCCAGAATTCGCTCCGGCGGCGGTGCCACTGCAGGGAGAGCGCCCGGCCCGGCTTGACGGTGATGATCTTGAGGTTTCCCGTCGTCCGGCAGGGATAGCAACGAAACGCTCCCCAGGGACGGATCTCGTCGTGGATTTTCTTTTTGAAGTCCGCCTCCGCCCGTTTCAACGTCCTGGGG
>JBAUIH010000318.1:0-8667 GCA_049682755.1 Candidatus Aminicenantales bacterium
TCTTGGTGGTCATGAACGGGTCCAGCACGCGTTTCAACATATCCTTATCCATCCCCGTTCCGTCGTCGCTGATCTCGAGGACGAACCGGTTCAGTTCGCGGCTCTCCTCCAGCCGGATCTCGATCCGCGTGGCCTTGGCCTCGATCGAGTTCTCGGCGATGTCGAGGATGTGCAGCGACAGGTCTCTCATCTCGATGTCTCAATGGACGATCTTTCTCCCGTCCTCTTGGACGAGGGCCTTCCTGATCTCGGCCACGGTCCCAGCGGCGATCCAGAAGGACGTCGAAACCCGGCCGATCTCGTCCAGGCGATGGGCGTCGGAAGCCGTCGTCAGCGGGAAACGCGGACTGTACTTCTCGCGGGCCGCCTCCAGGGTTATGGCCGGGGAGACCTCCAGGGCGTCCAGCGGGAGATTCCCGGGAATGAATCCCAACTGGCCGATGATGCTGAAACCTTCCCGGTCGACGTGCGCGGCGATGGCCAACCCGCCATGGTCATGGATGATCTCGACCACCTTGGCCAGGGTGAGGGTGGTGGCGCCGATCAGGAGTTTCTCATTGAACCGGAGGATCTCTCCTTCTTCGTTGACGACAGCTTGGATGCCGAAGGCCTCCTCGTCATTCTCGCCGGGCAGATGGGCATAGACGATCTCCTGGATGGCCAGGGCCGAGTCCAGGCTGTCGAAGAGACCCAGAACATGGACCTCTTCCTGGGACGCAATTTCCATTCCGGCGAGGATGGAGATCCGGTAGGGCCTGGCCGCGTCCCGGATGGCCGGCACGTTCTCGGCGGAATTGTGGTCGCAGATGCCGAGGATCTGGATCTCCCGTTCCCTGGCCGTGCGGACGATCCCGCGCGGCGACATCTCCAGCTCCGCACAGGGAGAGAGGCAGGTGTGGATGTGGAGATCGGCGCGGTAAGCTTTCAGCATTCTTTAATCCTTCTGGCTCAACTTCATGTACAGCTTTCCGGAGACCTGGAACGCCGGGTCCGGGGTCAAGAGCAGCGGGACCTGCTCCTCTTCCGCCGTCTTCACGGTCTCCTCGTCGGGAGTGCGGTTGTTGACCAGGACGATCGCCGCCAGATTCCTCAATTTGGCCACGGCGACGATGTTCTGGTGAGTCTGGAGGGTGATCCAGATGTTTCCCGGACGGCTGTTGGCCATGACGTCACTGAGCAGGTCGCTGGTATAGCCGCCGCTCACTTCGACGTCCAACTTGCCCGGGGCCGTCAATACCTTGAGGTCAAACTTGTCAACGATCTCTTTGACTTTCATAGTTTTTTATCCTTATAAGCACGCATTCTTCAAGCCGCGCCTGGCCCTTGACCACGTCTTCGGCAAAAGTCAGGCAGTCGGGCGACCCGCACGCTCCGCAGTCGATTTTGGGAAGGGATTCGTAAACTTCCACTTTCTCTTTGCGTTTCCTGATCGCCCGGCCGAGGTCCGGGTCGAGAGGAGTGAGAGGTCGCGGCTCGACTTTTCCTTCAAGAAAGAAGTAGTCCTGGGAGTATTTTTTACGGACTTGGCGGATGTCGGGACAGGCTTTGATCTTCTCGAACTCCAGTGTCTCGATGAGTTTGAGGACTTTGTTGTGGGAACTGTAAACGTTTTCCACCGTCAGGGAACCGCCGCAGCATCCCTGGATGCAGGAGTAGGCCTCGATGAAGTCAATATCCTTGAGCTTCCCCCTGGAGATATCGTCAAAGACGCGGATGATCTCGGGCAGCCCCGAGACGGCCAGCGAATTGCGGAGGCGCAGCGTCCGGCTCATCCCGCCGACCATCGCCCAGCCGATCCCCAGGATGCAGATGCTTTCCAGGGCCTTGCGGTAGCTCTCCCTCTCGACTCCCTCCATGGCCGAGAGCAGCGGACCATAGATGTCGGCTATGGAGATGGCCCCGTCCAGGGAGGACCGGCCTTTCTCCGCCGGCTGCTTGATGGAAATCATCTTGACCGGGCAGGGGGTGATGTAGAAAGTGCCGATCTCTTTCTCCTGGAGGCCGTACTGCTTGGATTTTTTCTGTTTGATGTTCTTGGCCGCGATCTCCCGCGGTGTGTTTATGGGCAAGATGAGGTCGACGAGATCGGGGTACTTGACCTGGACCAGGCGGACGACGGTCGGGCAGGCGTTGGAGATGATCGGTTTCTGACCTTTGTGATCGCGCAGGTATTCCTGGATGGCGAAGCTCACCTCGCCACAAGTGGAGGCTAGGTCAAGGGCGTCGTCGAAACCAAGTTTTTTGAGGCCGCCCAGGATCTTGTCCGGGAGGATCTCCCGGCCGAACTGGGTATAGAGGGCCGGCGAAGGGATGGCCACGGTATGCCGAAAGCGGCTCAGCTCTCCGAAGGGATCGGTCAGCGGGATGATGGCTCCCTGGGGACAGGAGGTGATGCATTCCCCGCAGTCGATGCAACGCTCTTCGATCATCCGGGCCTTGCCGCCGCGCACCCGGATGGCCTGGGTCGGGCAAACGCGCAGGCACTTCATCCGGCCGTCGCACTTATCGGGATCGAAACGGATCGAATGATAGTACTGGCTCATGCGCTCCTGCCCTGGCTGAGGTCGATCCAGATTTCGAGTTCAGTCCCTTGGCCCACTTCCGAGCGGATCTTGAAACGGTCGGAGTTCTTCTTGATGTTGGGGAGACCCATCCCGGCGCCGAATCCCATCTCCCGCATCTCGTTGGTGGCGGTGGAATATCCTTCTTTCATGGCCAGCTCGATGTCGGGGATACCCTGGCCTTCATCGTGGACCGTGAGGTGGATGGCGTCGGGAGTGAGGCAGAGGGTGAAAGTCCCCCTGCGGGCGTACATGACGATATTCATCTCGGCTTCATATGAAGCGATCGAAGTCCGGCTGACGATGGCCGGATCGACTCCGACCTCCCTGAGCATCTCCATGATCTTGACCGAAGCTTTTCCCGCCCGGCTGAAATCCCCGCCCTTGATCTCGAACTCTTGGACGAACGCGTTTTCCTCGCTCTTGCTGGAGGTTTTCTCCGGGGCTGGCGCGGCTTCAATTCCGCTCAGACCGTAGCTGAAAAGGAGACCGCAGGTCCGGTACATCAGCTGATTTGTGGAGAGAAGCGGGATTTCCTTCCGGACGGCCAACTCGGTGCCTTCCTGGTCGGGTTTTTTGCCCCGGACATAAACGATCGCTTTGGCGCCGATGATGCTGGCCGTCCGGACGCTCTGGGCGTTGGATAACCCGGTAATAAGGAGCAATCCGGGCTTGCCGAAGGCCAGGACATCGCTCATCAGGTCGGAAGCGCCGGCGTGTTCGATCTCCAGGTCCAGGAACTCCTCTCCGCAGATGACCTCGGCGTTGAGCATTTGCCGGATTTCCCTGAGTCTCATTTCCATTCGGCCTAGTTTTCTCTTTCCACCCTTTTGATGATGATATCGCCCTTGCGGATGATCCTCTCCGAGGGCGTGATGGTGGTCGGACAGTTCTCCCAGCAGGCCCCGCAGCCGTTGCACTTGTCGATGTCCACGTAGCGAGCCTTTTTCTTGATCTTGGCCTTAAAATTGCCGACATAGCCGGAGATCTCCTCGACTTCGCTCCAGGTCAGAAGCTCGATATTCGGGTGCTTGCCGACCTCGCTCATTTTCGGGGTGAGGATACAGGCCGAGCAGTCCAGCGTCGGGAAGGTCTTGTCGAGATAGGACATGTGCCCTCCGATCGAGGGCTGTTTCTCGACCAGGTAGACCTTTTTGCCCGAGTTGGCATAGGTGAGCGCGGCGTGGATCCCGGCGATGCCGCCGCCGATGATCAGGACCTCGGGTCGGACCGGCACCTCCCTCTTGGTTAGGGGTTCGTGGAGGGCGACGCGGCGGACGGCCGCAGAGATTAGGGCCTTGGCCTTCTTGGTCGCCTGTTCCGGGTCCTCCGTGACCCAGGAGACCTGCTCGCGGATATTGGACATCTGGAAAAAGAAAGGATTGAGGCCGCCTTCGGCAGTAGCCCCCCGGAATGTCGGTTCGTGCATCAAGGGAGAACAGGAGGCGACCACAACCCGGTTGAGATCCTTCTCCTTGATGCTCTGTTTGATGAGTTCCTGTCCCGGGTCGGAGCACATGAACTTGTACTCCTTGGCGACGATGACGTTGTCCAGCCGGGAGGCGAAATCGACGACTTCGGGAACGTTGACCTTGCCGGCGATATTGGTCCCGCAGTCGCAGACAAAGACTCCGATTCGAGGTTGACCGTTCTGACTCATTTTTGTCCTCCGTTCCCGATTTTTTCCCACATCGGCTTGAGGTCGATGATCGAGCGAGAAAATCCGAGGTCCTCTTTAGGAATGCCCATGGCGAGCCCGATGAGCTGGCTGAAGAAAAGAATGGGCATGGTCACATTGTCCTTGTATTTCTTGGCCATCTTATCCTGGAGGATTTCAAGGTTGAACAGGCAGAGCGGGCAGATGGTCGAGATCACATCCGCTCCCTTCTTTTTGGCTTCTTTGAGGATGATGTAATTGAGCCGTGCCCCGACCTCCTCGATAGTGCCGGTGAGCGAGCCGCCGCAGCAGCGGGTCTTGGCCGAAAAATCGACCGGCTCGGCCCCGATGGCAGCCATCAGCCTGTCCAGGGACATCGGATAATCGGGGTCGTCGAAATCCGTGTAGGGCCGGACGACCTGGCAGCCGTAGTAGCAGGCCACCCGCAGGCCTTTGAGCGGCCGGGTGATTTTGGCCTTGATCTTCTCGATCATATCGTTCTGGGAGAGGATTTCCAGGGGGTGTTTGACGTCCACCTTGCCGCCGTAGCTGCAGCCCGCCTTGTCCAGCGCGGTCAGGATTTTCCGGGCTTTTTCGGTTCCGCCGATCAGGAATTTATTGGATTTTCTAAGCGTCAGATAGCAACCCGCGCAGGGCGCGATGATGTCTTTATCGGCTTTCTCGGCAAGGGAGAAGTTGCGACCGTTGATGGCCGCAGCCATGCTGTCATCCACCGAGAAATAAGCCGTGGCGCCGCAGCAGTTCCAATCCTTAAGCTCGTCGAGCGGCAGGCCGATTTCTTTGAAGACCGGCAGGATGGATTCCTCGTAGTGCTTGGCATTTCCCTTCGCGGAACATCCCGGATAATAGATATATCCGTTCATCAGCTTAACTCCTTCACGCCGTTAATAACCGCCCGAAGTTGTTTCCTGTCCTTGATATGTTCTTTCTTCAGGCTCATCCGGCCGGTCTTCATGAGTTTCAGACCCAGCGGTGCCATCTTGAGCATGGCCCAGGGCCTGAGGGATTTAAGGTAAAGGTTGACGATCAACCAGAGCTCGGAACTCCGGCCGTTCGAGGCGATCATTTTGGACATTTCCTTATCGAGCACAGGTATGGAGAACCGGGGAGGATAGACCTTCTCCTGGATGGCCATCCGCTTGAGCGCGTACATGACGTCGGTGATCTTGATCTTGGCGGGACAGCGCACCTGGCAGGTGTAGCAAGACGAACAGAGCCAGATGGTGAAGCTGTGCAGGGCTTCGTCCTTGAACCCGTTCTTGACCATGGCGATGATCTTCCGCGGCGGATAGTCCATGTAAACAGACATCGGGCAGGAGGAGCTGCAAGTTCCGCACTGGATGCAGTGATCGATTTCCTCGCAACCGGACATCTCTTTGACCTGGTCGAGGAATTGCCTGTCTAACTCCTCTTCGTACTTGACCTTTCTGGTGATTTCCATGAATCCTCCTTTATCCGGTATTCGGTCTATGGAGAAAGAAATGAGAGATGTCCGGCGAAAGGGCCGCCGCTTCGAAACGTCTTGGGCCTGCCATGGGCAATGCAACGCTCCAACTGGGGAAAAGATGTGCATTTATAAGATGTGTGATCCGAACAGCATGTTGTGAAATAAATCCTGCATCAACTAAAATCTACTGTAACTATAAGAACTATAGAAAAACTCGGGTATATCTTATAATTACAGTCGATTTTAAGTGCAAACCGGCGCTTTGTCAACAAGAAAATCAAAAGAAAAAAATTTTTCGAGAGGCCGATTTAAGACTTGCTTTTTGTCTTGAAAAAAAAGTAAAATCAGGGCAGAACTAAATAAATCTCTCTTCGGAAGGAGGAACTATGAGAAGAAAAGGTCTCGTCATTATTGGCGCTTTTGCCGTGTTGTTCGTCCTCTTCAGCCTGCAGAGCTGTAGATCGACTCCCGAAAAGGGCTTGCTGGGGGCCTATTTCCACGCCATTTCCCTGAAGGATACCGCGACGATGTCCTCCATGGCCGTCGAGCCGGTCTCGATCGATCACGTCTCCTGGGACATTGTCAGCGTCAGTGAAGAGAAGATCGAGCCGACCAGCCTGGTGGAGCTGGGCAAGGCGGAGATGGAATTCAAGAAGAAGCTCGAGGAGCACGTCGGGCCGGTGATGGACGCAGAGGACGCTCTCTACGGCGCTCAAGAGGAGTTGAAGGCCGCCCGGACGGGCGCCTCCAGGGCCGCCGCCAAGAGGAAGGTGGACGAAATGCAGGCCAAGTTCGACGAGGAGAGAGAGCTCCATAAAGAGCTGCAGAGGAATTATAATGAGGCCAAGGCCGCCGCCGAGAAAGAAAGAGATATCGCCATCTTCTCGGTGATCGGGCCCACGGGGGAACTGCCCAACATCATGGACCTGGCAGGGACGGTTCATTCCAAAGACGTGGATGCCAAGGTCGTCGATAAGGCCGGAGAGGAAAAGCTGTACCGCTTTAACCTGAAACGGTACGAACTCAGGGATGAGGCGTCCAATATCAGCCACCGCGGTCGTTGGGTCATCGTCCAGTTCGGTCCGGTCGCCTGAGGCCGCGCCCGGGCTCGCCTTGATATTGACCTTTTCTCATTAATCCTTTATATAGAGGTATTCTTTTTTGGGGGCCGTTAGCTCAGAGGGAGAGCACCGGCCTTTTAAGCCGGGTGTCGCTGGTTCGAGTCCAGCACGGCTCATTCATCGCCCGCCCCTGTCGTCTAGCTAGGTCTAGGACATCGCCCTTTCAAGGCGGCAACACGGGTTCAAATCCCGTCGGGGGCGCTTTCCCTCCCCGCCTTCTCACCTCCTCCCACCATAAGCAAAGCGCAGGTTCATAATCGTTTGGACAGAAGGAGGCAGCCCCGCCTCAGGAGCGGATTTCTTCAGTGAAACGGAACAGGTTCTCCCGGAAGAGCCTGACGCAGATGTCGACGATGTCGGTGTCGTAATATTGGCCCTTGTGCTTAGCGACCTCTTCGAGGGCTTCCTCGATGCCCCGGGCGGGACGATAGGGGCGGTGGGAGGACATGGCCTCGACGATATCCGCCACCGTTAGGATCTGCGCTTCCTTGAGGATTTGATCGCCGACGAGGCCCAGTGGATAACCGGAGCCGTCCAGTCGTTCGTGGTGCTGGAGGACGATCTGAGCCACCGGCCAGGGAAACTTGATGGTCTTCAAAATATCGTAACCCACCTGGGGATGGGTTTTGATGATGCCGTACTCGATGGCCGTGATCTGGCCCGGCTTGCTCAGGATCTCCGCGGGGACATAGATCTTGCCGATGTCATGGATGTCGCCGGCGACCCGGAGGCCCTCGATCTGCGTTTCCGGCATGTTTAGCTCTTTCGCGATGGCGCAGGACAGCTTGCTGACGCGGCGCTGATGGCCGGCCGTGTAGGGGTCGCGGATCTCGATCGTCAGGGCCATGGCCTGGATGGTTCCCTCGAGCGCCTCGTGGAGCTTTTCCCAACTCTCTTTGAGCTCTTTTTCGGTGCGCTGGCGGGCGCTGATGTCCCGGAAGACGAGGACGTGTCCGCTGGCGTTGCGATGGCCTTCACTCATCGGCATGTCGGTCTCTTCGATCGGAAACTTTTTTCCGTCCCTGGCCCAGAGGATGATCTCGGGTTCCTCGCCGCCGCGGTGGACGACCGTCCGGAAGACCTCTCGGAGCGGCATCTTCAGAGCCTCTTCCTGATGCCACCCGGTCAGTTTCTCGGCCAGAGGATTCATGAAAGTGATCAGACCTGACGTGTCGGTGGCGATGACCCCGTCGCCGATGCTCTTGAGGAGCGCCGAGAGCCATTCCTGCCTTTCCCGGAGCTTCATCCCCATGCGCGACTTGTAATACGCCATTTCGATGGCGATCTTGAGCTCGCGCTCGTCGAACGGCTTGAGGATATAGCCGAAGTGCTCGGTGGTCTTGGCCCGTTTCAGAGTTTGCTCGTCGGCATAAGCGGTGACATAGATGACGGGGATGTGGTAGGAGTCCCAGATCTTCTCGGCGACGGCGATCCCGTCGGGTGACCCCCTGATGATGACATCCATGAGAACGATATCGGGCAGGCTTTCGGCGGCCAAGGCAAGGGCCTCCTCCGCCGAGGAAGCAATGCCGCAGATCTCGTAGCCCTGGCTCATCGCCATGTTCTCGATATCCCTGGCCACCAGGCTTTCGTCCTCGACGATGAGAAGGCGGATTCTGTCCATCGTTCAGTTTCGTGTTTTTTGGGGCAGCTCGTTGAATTGGAGGGTGAAGCGGGTGCCGCTTTGGGCCTCGAGCGAGAGGCGGCCGTCGATCTGATCGACCAGGGTGCTGACGATCTGCATGCCCAGGGTTTCGGTCTTGCGGAAATCCAGGTTCTCCGGAAACCCCACGCCGTCATCCTTCACCCGCAGCTCGTACCCGTCCCCCGTCACCCGGCGGAGGTCCAGGTTCAAGTGGC
>JBAUIH010000319.1:0-2189 GCA_049682755.1 Candidatus Aminicenantales bacterium
GGAGAGGGCCCGGACGGAGGAACTGCGGATTGTTCCTGAATCGAGAAGCTTCCGGGCGGCCCATTTCTGTGATTTCATCCTGGCCCAGATCTCCCTTGAGGAGCGACGAGCGCTGAGTGCCATCGAAACGACTCTGGATTACGGAACTCAGCACAAGATCGAAACCGTGCTCCAGCGATATTTGGAGGCCATGAAGCATCGGGGGATCACCAATGGGGCTATCGTCGTCCTGGACAACACCCGAGGCGAAGTCCTGAGCATGGTGGGGTCAGGCGACTTTTTCGACCTCGCGCATGACGGCCAGGTGAACGGAGCCCTGGCCAGGCGCCAGCCGGGATCCACCCTCAAGCCCTTCACTTACGGGCTGGCCCTTGAGAACGGGTGGACGGCGGCTTCCCTCATTGATGATTCCCCCGCCCAGTTCTCAACCTTGGCAGGCTATTACATTCCTCAAAATTACGACCGCAGGTTCCATGGGATGATCAGTCTGAGGGCGGCGCTGGCCTGCTCCTACAATATCCCCGCCGTGGCCGTTTTGCAGACGATCGGCCCGGATCTTCTCTACCGCCGGCTTCGCGAATTGGAATTCGCCAGCCTCAGGCAGGATCCCGGCTATTACGGAGTAGGGCTTACTCTCGGGAACGGAGAGGTCAGCCTGCTGGAGCTGGCGAGAGCGTATTCGACTCTGGCCAGACTGGGCCTCCATGTCCGGGAAAAATCGATCATCCGGATGGTCCGGAAGGACTGCCGGGATATTCCCGGAGCGGACGAGGCCGCCGCCAGGCGCGTTTTTTCGCCCGAGGTCGCCTATATCGTCACTCATATCCTTTCGGATCCGGACGCCCGCATTCCGTCTTTCGGCTACCACACTCCGTTGACTTTCCCTTTTCCTGTGGCCGCCAAGACGGGAACGTCCAAAGACTTCCGGGACAACTGGACGATCGGTTACACATCTGAATACACAGTCGGAGTCTGGGTAGGCAACTTCGATGGCCAGGCCATGCACAATGTCTCCGGCATCACGGGGAGCGGACCGCTTTTCAAGGATATCATGCTCCTCCTTCATAGAGACAATCCGGGGGGAGAATTTGTCAGGCCAAGCGGCATCACCACGGCGCTGGTGTGTCCGCTCTCGGGGAAGATACCGACGGCCCTCTGCCCGGGGGCAGTCCAGGAGGTTTTTATCGCGGGGACCGAGCCGGACCAGGTCTGTTCTCATCACGGCCCGACGCCTGCGCTCGCCCAGGTGAGCGCCGGAATGAGGCCGGGCCCGGATTCTTCGCCCTTTCAGATCTCTTTTCCCCGAAGCGGCGATGTTTTCAAGATCGATCCCATCCTCCGGGGGGAACATCAGCGCATTAAACTCAAAGCGGACGTTCCCCGGACGCAGGAAATCGACTGGGTGGAATGGTGGGTCAACGACGACCGGGTGGGAGAAGCGGGATCGCCGTTCATTTTCTTCTGGAATCTCCGGCCTGGTTCTTATACAATCAGGGCTGTCGCAGTCAAGGACGGGTCACGGCTGGAGAGCCGGCCGGTCAAGATCACCGTCTTGGCCTGAATCTCAAGATCGAGGAGAGCCGCGAATGAGAAGACGCGGCGCCCTGCTCGCGCTCGTCAGCGGCCTGGTGCTGTTCAAGGCGCGGGCCTTCGCCGAATCAGGAGGTAAAAAGATTATGAAACAAGAAGTCAAGACGGACCGGGCTCCGAAAGCCATCGGTCCGTATTCACAGGCCATCATTGCCGGTGGATTCGTTTTCTGCTCAGGTCAGATCGCCATCGATCCGGCCACCGGTGAGCTCACAACGGGAGGAATCGAAGACCAGACGCGGCGTGTCCTGAAAAACCTCGGAGCTGTGCTTGAAGCTGCCGGAAGTTCCTTCGACCAGGTGGTCAAGGCCACAGTCTTCCTCCAGGACATGAACGATTTCAGCCTCATGAATCAGGTCTATGCGGAGTTCTTCAAGACGCCGTTCCCGGCGCGCGCCGCCGTCCAGGTCGCCCGCCTGCCCCGCGACGTCAAAGTCGAGATCGAAGCCATCGCCGTCGTCCAATAGGCTCGGGCTTGGGTTCGTCAGCCCGTTCGGCTCCCCAGCGAGGAACTTCGCTCCTCAATTTTCTTTTTCCCAAGGCTCGGGATATGTGCTGAGAAGTCCGTATGAGCGACGAGCGGGCAGGGTTCCGCGAAG
>JBAUIH010000320.1:0-2964 GCA_049682755.1 Candidatus Aminicenantales bacterium
TGGCGGCATCCCCGTTCCGGGCGATCCGGTCGGCCCCGGTGATAACGCGCCGGACCTCCCCGTTTTTCATCAGCCAGCCGGCCATGTTATCCGTGATCAGGGTCATCGGAATCCCGAGCCTGTCGAGCTCCCAGACGGTCAACCGCGCCCCCTGGAGGAACGGCCGGGTCTCGTCGACAAAGACATGAATTTTCTTGCCCTCTTCGAAGGCCGCCCGGATGATCCCGATCGCCGTTCCGTAGCCGGCCGTGGCCAATCCGCCGGCGTTGCAGTGGGTCAGGACGGAATCTCCGTCTTCGATCAAGTCTTTCCCGGAAGCGCCGATCCGCGTGTTAATCTCCAAGTCTTCCGCTTCGATGGCCTGGGCCTCACGGAGAAGCCGCAGCCCGAGCGCGCCACAGGGGAGGAGCCTGTTCTCTTCATAAACGCGCGTCATCCTCTCCAGGGCCCAGAAGAGGTTCCGGGCCGTCGGCCGCGTCCCGGCAAGCCTCTGAATAATCCGGCCGAACTCCCGTTCGCGCTCCTCCAGCGGGGCCACGTTGATAACGCCCAGAGCGACTCCATAGGCGGCGGCGACCCCGATGGCCGGGGCGCCGCGGATGACCATCGTCTCGATGGCCCTGGCGACGTCCTCCGCGCTGCGGCATTCAACATAGACCTCTTCGAGGGGCAGCTCCCGCTGGTCGATCATGATCACTTTTCCATCTGTCCATTCGATTGTCGGTCGCATTGTCTCCTCGCCGTTCACAGGACGACCTTGATCACGGGGCAAATTGTATAGGAACTCGGCCGGAAGATAAAGTCCGGGCCGGCCCCGTCGCCTTGACTTTTGGACCCGGGTGAAGTACTTTTTGTCTGTTCATTCGATTACTCTCGAGCCGGTGAGGATATCGCCCCAAAGGAGGCTAAGATGTTTTTGTTTGGACCGATCGGACCGACCGAGCTCTTGCTCATCCTGCTGATCATCGTCATCATCTTCGGCGCCCGCCGTCTGCCCGAACTCGGAAAAGGTCTGGGGGAGGGCATCCGGAACTTCAAAAAAGGATTCGGCAGCAGGGAACCCGAAGACAAGAAAACCGACGCTGAAAAGACCAGCTCTTCCGACAAAAAATAATGCGCCGGACGCTGGAAAAGCTCGCCCAGGAGCGCCAGGAAAAAGAACAGGAACTCGCCCGCCGGCTTGACGAAATAAAGCAGAAGGGGAAAAAGGATCTCGTCGCCTCGCTCGACGAGCTCGTCCGCCTGGTGATCGCCCTCGCCGATGCCAAAGACAAGGAATGGGACGCCCTGGGAAGCCACCACGTCGGCTTGATTTTCAAGAGCCTGGAGTGGCGCGTTGACAAGCTCGCCGCCGCCTACGAAGACGTTCAGCTCCTGATGAAAAAGTTCATCCTGCTTCGGGAGAAGTTGGACCGGTTGCTGGCCGCACTGGAGGAGAAAAAGGCACCGGCGCCGGAAGAGGTCAGGGAGCTGCTCGCTCCTCTCGAGGACTGGCGTTACGCGGGGTTCGAGAACCGCTTTCGCGGAAGACCCGAGGAAGTCCAGAAGCAACTCCGTAGATATCTCTCCTATTTCTCCAAAGGCGGCCCCGTCCTCGACCTGGGCTGCGGCCGGGGAGAGTTCCTCGAGCTCCTGCGCGAGACCGGGATCGAGGCAGCCGGGGTGGACCTCAACGGCCAGATGGTCGATATCTGTCTGGATAAAGGGCTTTTCTGCCGGAAGGGTGACATCCTGGAAACACTGGCCGCCCGGCCGGACGGCTCGCTCGAGGGGATCTTCTCCTCCCAGGTGATCGAGCACCTTCCGCCCGCCTACCTTAAGAGGCTGATCGAACTCAGCTTTCACAAGCTCGGCGGCGGGGGGACGATCGTCCTCGAGACAGTCAACCCGCTCTCGGTCTTCGCCCTCGTCCAGGTCTATTTCCTCGATCCTTCCCACCGCAGCCCGATCCATCCGCAGGCTCTGAAATTCTTACTGGAAACAGCGGGGTTCGAGGACGCGGAGATCACCTACTCTTCCCCCCTGGAAAGCGAAAGGCTTCAGCCCCTGCCCGGTGCCGACGAGCGCGCCTCCATCCTCAACCGGAACATCGACAGCCTTAACGAACTTCTCTTCGCGCCTGTCAACTACGCCGCTATCGCCAGGAAAAAATAGACATGCCCCTGTTCGCCGGGTTTGACCTCGGGGGGACCCAGCTCAAGTACGGACTTCTCGACGAGCGACTTCACCCGGTCTTCAAAGGCAGGACTCCCTCCCCGCCCAACCAGGGCGAACTGGTGACTTTGTTTCGGGATCTCTGGGAAGAGCTGACTAGAAAAGAGAGAAGAATCATTCGGGCGGCGGGATTCGGCCTTCCCGGCATTCTCAACCATAGAGAGCAAAGGGTCGTTCAGGCGCCGAACTACCCAAGCCTCGATGGCTCTCAAATGCGTCCCGCCATCGCCCGGTTTGTCAAGGCCCCCTTCTGGATCGACAACGAAGCCAATCTCGCCGCCTACGGGGAATACCGGCGCGGAGCAGGCAGGGGGATCCGCCATCTAATCCTCATCACCCTGGGAACGGGAATCGGCTCGGGGATCATCACCGACGGAGAGATCCTCCACGGCACCTGCGGCTACGCCGCAGAAATAGGGCACATCACCGTCCATCCGGACGGCGAGCGCTGCCGCTGCGGATCGCGCGGCTGCCTGGAGACGGAAGCCTCGGCCGGCGCGATCAGCAGAACCTACCGGAGGCTCACCCGTTCTCCTTCGTCCCTGACAACGGAAGAGATCGCCGCCCGAGCCAGGAGAGGAGACGCGGCCGCGCGCCGCAGCTTCGAGCGAGCGGGTTATTACCTAGGTATAGGCCTGGGCATCGCCCTCAATCTTCTGAACCCGGAAAAGATCCTGCTCGGCGGAGGTGTGATGGACAGCGGCGACTTCATCCTCTCTGCGGCGATCTCCGAAGCCGGCCGGCGGGCCT
>JBAUIH010000321.1:0-11969 GCA_049682755.1 Candidatus Aminicenantales bacterium
CGCCAACCTCATCCTGGGCCGGCTCGATCCCGACCGTTTCCTTGGCGGAGAGATGAAGCTCCACCCGGAGCGGTCGAGGCGGATCATGGGGAAATTCGCCGCCCGCCTGGGGATGGATGTGTTCCATCTGGCCGAGGGGATCATCCGCGTCGCCGATGCGACCATGGAGAGAGCGATCCGGGTCATCTCGGTGGAGCGGGGTTTCGACCCGCGCGAGTTCGCCCTCTTTTCGTTCGGCGGAGCGGGCGGAATGCATGCCTGCAGCCTCGCCCGGAAGCTCCGGATCCCCAAGGTCATCGTTCCCCGGAACGCTGGGGTCCTGTCCGCCCTGGGCATGCTCCTCTCGGACACGCTCAAAGACTATTCGCTGTCCGTTCTCAGGCCGGGGCAGAGAATCCGGCGCGGAGAGCTCGACCGGCTTTTTCACCCGCTCTTGGAAGAGGCGCGCCGCGAGCTGCGAAGAGAAGGATTCGGCGGGGAGAAAATCCGGCTCCTCCGGTCCCTGGATGTCCGCTACGCCGGACAGTCCTACGAACTCACCGTGCCGTTTTCGGCCGATTACACGTCTTATTTCCATCGTCAACACTTGCGCCGCTACGGCTACGCCGACGAGAAGCGGCCGGTCGAGGTGGTCAACCTGAGAGTGAAAGCGATGGGTCTGACGGACAAACCGCGGCTGGCCGGGATCGAGCCCGGAGAAACCGACCCGGTACGGGCACGGATCGGACGAAGATCCATGCGCTTTGACGGCCGAAACTTCCGGGCGGTCCTTTATGCCGGAGAGAGACTTCGCGCGGGGAATGCGATCGCCGGACCCGCCCTGATCCTGGACTACGAATCGACGGCCGTCGTGCCGCCGGATTTCTTCTGCCGCGTGGACGGCTACGGGAATCTCATCATGGAAAAAAGGGACTTCTGAGAGATGAGAGCCATGGCGATGGTCGATCCGATCGAACTCGAGATCTTCAAGAGCATCTTTGTCTCCATCGCCGAGGAGATGGGTGTCGCGCTCTGCCGCTCCTCCTTCTCGCCCAACATCAAGGAGAGAAGGGATTATTCCTGCGCCGTTTTTGACGGGCAGGGGAGTACCGTAGCCCAGGGCGATCACCTGCCCGTGCACCTCGGCGCCATGCCTCTTTCGGTCCTGAGCGCCATCGAGAACGTCAAACTCGAGCCGGGCGATACGGTCATGATGAACGATCCTTTCCGTGGCGGCACCCACCTTCCCGATATCACCCTGGTCTCACCCGTTTTTGCCGGGGAAGGCCGCCGTCCGGCTTTTTTCGCCGCCAACCGGGCCCACCATTCGGACGTGGGCGGGATTTCCCCCGGGTCGATGGCGCTGACCAGCGAGATCTTCCAGGAGGGTGTGATCATCCCTCCCGTGAAGCTCGTCCGGCGGGGCCGGATCGACCGGGACATCCTCGGCTTCGTCCTGGCCAACGTCCGGACCCCGGATGAGCGCGAAGGCGATCTGACGGCCCAGCTCGCCGCCAACAGGATCGGGCAGCGAAGGCTCCTCGAGGTCACCCGGAAATTCGGGCTCAATAAGATCAAGCTCTACATGGGCCACCTGCAGGATTACTCGGAAAAGATCATGCGGCAGGCCCTGCGCGGGATCCCGGACGGTGAATATTGTTATGCGGATTACCTGGACAGTGACGGACTGAGCCGAGAGCCGGTCAAGATCCAGGCCGCCATTCGCATCAGGGAGAGTTCGGCGGAAGTGGATTTCGCCGGTTCCGGCCCTCAGACGCGGGGCAGCGTCAACGCCAATTACGCGATCACGCTGTCTGCGACCATGTACGTGTTTCGCTCGATCATCCCGGGCGATATTCCCTACAATTCGGGATTGCTCCGTCCCATCCGCCTCCTCGCTCCCGAGGGAAGTGTCGTTAATGCCCGCTGGCCGGCGGCCGTCGCCGGGGGGAATGTCGAGACGTCGCAACGGATCACCGATGTTCTGTTGGGCGCCCTGGCCAAGGCCCTGCCGCGAAGAATCCCGGCGGCGTCGAGCGGGACGATGAACAACGTCACCTTCGGGGGAAATCACCCGGAGACGGGGAGGCCTTTCGCCTATTACGAGACGATCGGCGGGGGGATGGGTGCGAGCCCGGAGCGCGACGGGCTGAGCGGCGTTCACACCCACATGACCAATACGCAGAACACACCGGTCGAAGCCCTCGAACATGTTCTGCCCATTCGGATCAGGCGCTACACCTTGCGGAAGGGTTCGGGCGGACACGGGAAATTCAAGGGCGGGGACGGGATCGTCCGGGAATTCGAATTCCTCGCGCCGGCGCGAGTGAACATCCTTTCGGAGCGGCGTTCGTTTTCTCCTTACGGACTGGCCGGGGGATCGCCGGGGAAAAGAGGAAAAAATGTGCTGATCAGACGAGGGAAGACGAAATCGCTGGCAGCAAAGGCCTCTTTCCAAGTGAAAAGAGGCGACCGGATGGTGATCGAGACTCCCGGCGGCGGCGGATATGGGAAGGCTCGGGGTGGATAGCTCGAAGTGCGCCGATTTTCCCCAGCCCACCCCTCGCCTCGGCAATAATAATAAGAAATGAACTGGCTTAGGACAACAACCCCTCAGCAGCGCAGGGCTCTCTTGTCCGCGTCGCTCGGCTGGATGCTCGACGGCATGGACATCATGCTCTATGCCATGGTCCTGGCACACCTGATGAGGGAATTCGGCATGTCCACGGCCACGGCCGGGCTGCTCGGTTCGTTGACGCTCCTGGCCTCGGCGGCCGGCGGGATCATTTTCGGCCTCGTCGCCGACCGGTTCGGACGGGTCAAAGCCTTGATGGGCAGCATCCTGGTTTATTCCGTGTTCACCGGCGCCTGCGGCCTCTCCCAGACTGTTTTCCAGCTGGCGATTTTCCGTGTCCTCCTGGGACTTGGCATGGGCGGAGAGTGGGCCGCGGGCGCGGCTCTGGTCGCCGAGACCTGGCCCTCCGAGCACCGGGGCAAGGCCCTGGGGATCGTGCAGAGTTCCTGGGCCGTCGGCTATGCGCTGGCCGCGGTCGTCACCGCTATCATGCTCCCGCGGTGGGGTTGGAGGGCCGTCTTTTTTGTCGGCGTTCTGCCGGCGTTGCTGACGCTCTGGATCAGGCGCCAGGTCGCCGAGCCGGAGATCTGGAAAAGAAGCGCGGAAGAGAAGAAACGGTCGGCCTCGCACGGAGGATTGAGCGAGATCTTCCGCCGCCCCCTGTTGAAGGACACTCTTGTGACGACGCTGCTGAATGCGGGGACGATGTTCGCCTGGTGGGGACTGTTCACCTGGATACCGGCCTATCTCGGACTCCCCGCGGAGAAGGGGGGGATGGGGCTGAGTGTCGTCGGGACGTCCACCTGGATCATCGTGATGCAGACCGGGATGTGGCTCGGCTATGTGAGCTTCGGGTTCATCTGTGACCGGATCGGGCGAAAGAAGACCTATATCATTTATCTCTTTGCGGCGGCGGCGCTGGTGGCCCTTTACAGCAATGTCAAGGGGAATATCTTTCTGCTTCTTCTCGGGCCGCCGCTCGCTTTTTTCGGGACCGGCTATTTTTCCGGGTTCGGGACCATTACGGCCGAGATCTTCCCCACGCGGATCCGGGCCTCCGCGCAGGGTTTCACCTACAATATCGGCCGGGGCCTGAGCGCTTTGGCGCCGTTCACTATTGGGGCGCTGGCCAAAAGCCATGGCCTCACACTGGCCTTTTGTCTCACGGCCGGCTTTTTCCTCTTCTCCGCCTTCACGGCCTTCGCCCTCCCCGAGACGAAGGGGCGGCCTCTTGAATAACCAAGGGACCTTCTGCGGGTTTCCGGGCTTCTCATCCCAATAATTCGGAACAGGATATACTGTCCCCAAATTTTGACTTCGGTTTTTGGCTTATGATATAAAACAACGCCCATGATTGCGAGAGCGAAGGGCATTCCTCCGTCGGTTTAACAAGATGAGCGCTTTAGACGGCCGTTTTATCATCGATAACAAGCGCGGCGATTCGAAGAACACGGTCGGGGTCGAAAACCCGGCCACGCTGGAACCGTTGGGCGAAGCGTTCCTGGCTTCGGCGGAAGACTGCCGCCGGGCCGTTGAAACAGCCCGGAAGGCTTTCCCGGTGTGGCGGGATTTCCCGCTCCGGGAGAAACAGAGAATATTCCTCAAGACCAAGGAGATTCTGCTCAGTCGTTCTTCCCAAATCGCCGAGCTCATCACCCGGGAAAAAGGGTCTCCGCTGGTCGAGTCCCTGACCGTCGAAGTATTCTCCGTCCTTGAGGCCCTGGACTACTACGGCCGCAACGAGAAGGGGGCATTGGCCTCCCGCAAGGTCAGGCCTCACGTCCCGCTTTTTGCCCATAAGAAATGCCGGTATCTGTTCCAGCCCCTCGGGCCTTCGCTGGTCATCTCGCCGTGGAATTTTCCGTTTATGATCCCTTTTCTGGACATTATCAGCGAGCTTGTAGCGGGGAACACGGTCATTTTCAGGCCGTCCACCTCGACGCCTTTCAGCGGGCTCGCCGTTGCGGAGATCATGATGGAGGCGGGGCTTCCGGCCGGCGTCCTGAACGCCGTTCCCTGCCGGGTGCCGCAGGCCGAGCAGATGATCGTCGACCCGCACGTTCAATCCGTCAACTTCACCGGCAGCGTCTCCGTCGGGAAGCGCATCATGGAACTGGCCAGCCGGAACCTGACCAAGACCGTCCTGGAGCTCGGCGGAAAGGACCCGATGATCATCCTCCGGGATGCCGATCTCGAACTGGCCGCCCGGGGTGCCGTCTGGGAAGCGTTTATGAACACCGGACAGAGCTGCGCCTCGGTCGAGAGGGTTTATGTGGACGCTGGGATCGCCGGGGCATTCAAGAAGCGGGTTGTAGAGCTCACCGGGGCTCTCCGGGTGGGCGACCCGATGGATCCCGAAGTCGACGTCGGGCCGATGGAGAACATGGGCCAGCTCAAGGTCGTCGAAGAGCATGTCCGCGATGCCCGAGAGAGAGGCGCCGAGGTCCTCTGCGGCGGAGAAAAGCTCGCCCCTCTCCCCGGCTATTTCTATGCACCGACCATCCTGGCCCGGGCCGACCACACTATGAAGGTCATGACCGAGGAAACGTTCGGGCCGGTGCTCCCCGTCATGGCCTTCTCCGACGTCGAGGAGGCCGTTGCCCTGGCCAATGACAGCCGCTATGGACTGACCGCCTCGGTTTGGACGCGAGATAAAAAGTTGGCCGCCCGGCTGGCCGAGCGCCTCGAGACGGGCGGTGTCACCGTCAACGATCACATGATCGGCTTCAACGAGCCCAAGGCCATCTGGGGCGGCATCAAACACACCGGCCAGGGCCGGACGCACGGCCCCTACGGGCTTCTCGAGCTTGTCAACATCAAGTTCTTCAGCGCCGATTTCTCGAAGAAGCGCCAGAAGGTGTGGTGGTATCCTTACCGGCCGGAAAATATCCGGTTGATGAAAAATTCCCTGATGCTCATGCACCACGGAAAATTCGGCGGGAGGCTGAAATCGCTTATTTCTCTCCTGCCCCAAATGGGGACCATCAGCTCGGCCACTCCCTTCCGCAGCCTACTCAAGATTACGTCCCGCCTTTTCCGGAGATGATGACGGCCCTGCCGGATTGCGGCTGCATCCAAATCAAGACATACTTCTTGCCCCATTTTTTCGTATATTATTATGGAAATAGAAAAGGACTATTATGGAATGAGAATCTTGGTGACACAAAACTCAGTTCCGGAAAGCACCTATGCCCCAGCCTGGATTAGGTATTGTATCACCATAGTTCTTCTATGGGAGGGTCGCTCATGGTCAAATTTTTATTATGGCTCATCCTCTTGGTGCTCTGCTGGCCTTTGGCCTTGCTGGCGCTTCTCCTCTATCCGATTGTCTGGCTCCTGATGCTGCCGTTCCGGCTCCTCGGCATCACGGTCAACGCCGTCTTTGATCTTCTCAAGGCGATTATCACATTGCCGGCGCGGGTTCTCAGCGGCGGCCGGAAATAACAAACGTCCGCCATTTCCGGCCTACAGTCACCCTCTCCCCGACCCTCTCCCGTCCGAGACTGTGTAATAATCAGAAAACGTGAAAAATTTTACAGCGTTTTTCCCATAAGAAATGGAATTCCGGAAAAAATTGAATATCGAGATTCGCTTTGTGGGACTAATTGCGAGTGAATTTCCCATTAGCAAAACTCAGTCCGAATTGTGACCCAGTCTCTCCTGGGAGAGGGAATTTTTTAGTCTTCATCTCATGAATATTTCAGATTGAGTATTGTGTCACCATAATTCGGGTCTGCCTTGACACATCGTTCTCTGCTGTAGTAATAATTCCCTGCGCAAGGGCCCTGTCGTGTTCCTTCGAGGCGGAGAACGACGGGCTTCATCTGTTTCGGGACGAGGTCCGAAATGAAGGATATTTACGAAAAACTCGGCCTTTTCTATCTCGGCAAGACGGTTGACCCGGAAACGCAGGCGGTCACTTCCGATTACCTTCTGTATGACTCGAAGGACCTGGTAACCCATGCGGTCTGTGTGGGCATGACGGGAAGCGGCAAAACGGGCCTCTGCGTCGGACTCCTGGAGGAGGCGGCCATCGACAAAATCCCGGCCTTGATCGTCGACCCCAAGGGCGACCTGGGCAACCTGATGCTCCTCTTCCACGGGCTCCGTCCCGAGGATTTCAGGCCCTGGATCAACGAGGACGAGGCCGCGCAGAAAGGCCTCTCGCCTGATGATTATGCCCGTGCGCAGGCCGAGATGTGGCGGAAAGGGCTGGCCGAGTGGGGCCAGGATGAAAGCCGCATCCGCTCTCTCTTGGAAGCGGCCGATATTTCCATCTACACTCCCGGGAGCAACGCCGGGTTGCCGCTCTCCATCCTCAAGTCCTTTGACGCTCCTCCGCCCGAGCTCGTGGAGGACTCGGACCTTTTCCGCCAGCGCATCTCCACGACCGTCTCCGGCTTCCTGGGTCTCCTCGGGATCCAGGCCGATCCGCTCCAAAGCCGTGAGCACATTCTTATCTCCAACCTCCTCGAGGCGGCCTGGAGCGCCGGCGAAAGTCTTGATCTTCCCGTTTTCATCCAGAGGGTCCAGTCCCCCCCCACTCAAGCGGGTGGGTGTTTTCGAACCGGAGGCCTTTTATCCCGCCCCGGAAAGGAGCCGGTTGGCGGTTATGCTCAATAACCTCCTGGCCGCTCCCGGATTCACCTCTTGGCTGGAAGGCGATCCCCTGGATATAGACACCTTGCTCTACACGCCCGCCGGGAAACCCCGCCTGAGCATCCTGTCCATCGCGCATCTCACGGACGCGGAACGGATGTTCTTCGTTACTCTGTTTCTCAACCAGCTGCTCGGCTGGATGAGGCGGCGCCTGACCGCCCAGCAGCGGCTCGAACGGGAACAGGAACAGTATAAGGGACAAATGACCCACACCGCTATTTCCGTGGGTGCGACCATCCTGGGGTCCATCCTTGGCCGAAAGTCCGCGCAGGTCGGGCGGGCCACGACCAGCGCCCGCAGCGCCAGCCGCGCCTACTACGAGAAGATGGATATCCAGAGGGCTCGACAGCAGCTCGAGGCGGCACAAGAGCGGCTGACCGACCTCCAGAAACAGGTGGAGGAGGAAACCGCCAGGATTACCGATGCCTTGAACCCGGACGCGGAGGTCCTCCAGCCTTTGACACTCCGGCCGAAGAAAAAAGACATCATGGCCGTCTGGTCCGGCCTGCTCTGGCTGCCCTACTGGCATCGTGATGACGGCGGAATGGAGCCGGGCTTCCGCAAAGTGTAACTGCAAATTTCTGAGAGGAGGGAGTCTCGTGCTTAAAGAATTCAAAGAATTCGCCATGCGCGGGAATGTCGTCGACATGGCCGTGGGCATCATCATCGGCGCGGCCTTCGGCGCCATCGTCGGCTCCTTCGTGGCCGACGTCATCATGCCGCCCATCGGATTGCTCCTGGGGGATGCCGATTTTGCGAACCTGTTTGTCGTCCTTAAAGAAGGGACGGCCGCGGGACCCTATGCTTCCCTGGCCGCCGCCAAGGAAGCCGGCGCAGTGACCCTCAACCTCGGGGTCTTCATCAACACCCTCATCAACTTCCTGATCGTTTCCCTGGCCGTTTTCCTGGTCATCCGGTGGATCAACAGGATGAAGAAAAAGGCCGAGGCGCCGGCCGCGGCTCCGACCACCAAGGAATGTCCGTACTGCTTCTCCGCGATCCCGCTCCAGGCGACCCGCTGCCCCTTCTGCACCTCGAACCTGAAGACTGAATGATTTCCGGGAAATGATTCTGACTCCGACCCAAAAGGATTTTCCTGAGGGTTGCCATCAATTTCCCGGGAGTCTATAATAGAAGTCAATCTGAATAATAAAGGGAGAATGCCGGACAAACCGATCATCCTGGGGAAAGACGTCCAGGAAACGATCGCCGCCCTCAGGGAAGTCGACATCCTCATCGGCATTCCCAGCTACAATAATTCCAGGACCATTGTTCACGTCGTCAAGGCGGTGGAGGCCGGGCTGTCCAAGTACTTTTCCAAATTCAAGTCCCTGCTCGTCAACTCCGACGGAGGGTCGACGGACGGGACGAGTGACATCGTCAAAGCGACGCGGGTCGACCTCGATTCCATCCTCATCGACCGGCCGGCCGGCGGCTTTCACAAACTGGTCACACCCTACCACGGCATCCCGGGGAAGGGAAGCGCCTTCCGGACCGTTTTCGAGATCGCCCGGCGGCTCAACGTCCGGGCCTGCGCCGTGGTGGATTCCGACCTGAGAAGCATCACCCCGGAATGGATCGAACTCCTGGTCAAGCCCGTCCTCGAGGATGGGTTCGATTACGTTTCCCCTTATTACCTCCGTCATAAATACGACGGCACGATCACGAACACGATCGTCTATCCCCTGACCCGGGCCCTGTACGGGCGGCGGATCCGCCAGCCGATCGGCGGGGACTTCGGATTTTCCGGCCGGCTCGCTTCCTTCTACCTCGGCAAGGATGTCTGGGGGACCGACGTGGCCCGTTTCGGCATCGACATCTGGATGACGACCACGGCGGTGGCCAACGGTTTCAAAATCTGTCAGGCCTTTCTCGGGGCCAAAATCCATGATCCCAAGGACCCGGGGTCCGACCTCAGCGCCATGCTCCATCAGGTCGTGAGCTCCGTCTTCAATCTGATGGAGGAGTACCAGCCGGTCTGGCAGAAGGTCGCGGGGTCGGAACCGGTCTCGACCTTCGGCTTCGTCTATTCCGTCGGCCTCGAGCCGATCCAGGTCAACCTGGAAAAGATGATCGAGAAATTCCAGTTGGGAGCCAGGGAGTTGGCCGATTTCTACCAGTCCTTCCTGCCCCGGGAGCAGCTCCTCTTCCTGAAATCCCTGGCCGGGGAGCCGAGGGACCGCTTCCATTTTCCCGACTCCGAATGGGTGAGGATCATTTTCCATTTCGCTTTGTCCGTTCACAGGAAGATCATGAGCCCGGAGCACCTCATCAAATCGCTCACCCCGCTTTACATCGGCAAGGTCGCTTCTTTTGTCGCCGAGACTTGGGAGAGCACGGCGGAGGAGGTCGAAAAGAGGCTGGAGGATCTCTGCCTGGCTTATGAGAACGACAAAAGTTACCTCATCAAAAAATGGGGGGAGAAGGCCTGAAGGCAGGCCGGATCGAGGAGGTCGCCATGAAAAATTTCATCGACAGGATGATCGGACAGCCGCTCCAGGATTTCTACCTGAAGTTCCGTGAATTCCTGCCCAATCTCTTCAGCGCCCTGGTCATCTTCGTCATCGGCCTGTTTCTCGCCTGGGCCGTCAAGGCCCTCATTGTCCGCATCTTCAAACTCCTGAAACTGGACAAGCTTTTTTCCCGGTTGGGGATCACCGAATCCCTCCAGAAAATCGCCGTCAAGGACACGCCGACGAAATTCATCGGCCGGATTTTCTACTGGCTGATCGTCATCATTTTCTTCATCATCGCCCTGAACGCGCTCAAGCTGCCGGCGGTCGACCAGCTTCTGGAGAAATTTCTTCTCTACCTTCCCAACGTCTTCATCGCCGCTTTCCTGCTGGTCTTCGGTGTTCTCATCGGGAATTTCCTGGGCCGGGCGGCCCTGATCGCTTCGGTCAACGCCGGGATCAAGCAGTCCGGCCTGCTGAGCCGGGCGGTCAAAACCACGGTCGTGCTCTTCGCCTTTGTCATGGCCATGGAGCAGCTCGGCATCGGGCGCCTGGCCGTGCTGGCCGCTTTTACCATTGTTTTCGGCGGGTTGGTCCTGGCGCTGGCGTTGGCTTTCGGCCTCGGCGGAAAAGGCATCGCCAGGTCGTTCCTGGAAGAGAAGTTCAAGAAAAAAGAAACGGACGAGACGAAGGACGAGCTCAAGCACCTCTAAAAGAGGCTATCTAAGAATCTCCGCTTTGATGAGGTTAGTCTTTCCGGGAACACCCAGAGGAACGCCGGCCGTGATGACCACCTTCTGATCCCGCTTCACCAGCCCGGAACTGCGGGCGGCCTCGAAGGCCCGGTCGATCACATCGTCGGTCGTCTTCAGCCCGGTGACCATGACCGGAGTCACCCCCCAGACCAGGCTGAGGTGCCGGTAGGTCTTGGGAAGAGATGTCAAAGCGAGAATAGGACATGCGGGACGGAACTTGGAGACGAGCCGCGCGGTGAGCCCGGATTGGGTGAAACTGATGATGGCCGCCGCCCGGATCTCATCGGCCAGAGTACAGGCCGATAGGGCCACGGCTTCGGAGAGGGACTTCCCGCTTTCCCCCCACCACTTGCGGGTCCAGTCGGCATAAGGGAAGATCCTCTCTGCGTCCGCGACGACCCTGGCGATCATCCGGACGGCCTCGACGGGAAACCGGCCGATGGCCGTTTCCTCGGACAGCATGACCGCGTCCGTCCCATCCAAAACCGCGTTGGCCACGTCGGCTACCTCCGCCCGGGTCGGCCGGGGGTTTTCCACCATGCTGCGGAGCATCTGGGTGGCCGTGATCACGGGTTTGCCGCCGGCGTTGGATTTTTGGATCAGCCATTTCTGGATCCGGGGCACGCTTTCAAGCGGAATCTCCACGCCGAGATCGCCCCGGGCGACCATGACGGCTTGGACGAGCGGAATGATCTCATCGATATTGTCCAGAGCCTCGTGTTTCTCGATCTTGGCAATCAAGGGGATAGCGCACTTTCGCGCCGCCATGAGCTTTTTCGCCTTCAGGATATCCTTGGCGTTCCTGACGAAAGAGAGGGCGATATAGTCGACCTTCTGACGGATGCCGAAGGCCAGGTCCTTCTCGTCTTTTTCCGTGATGGCGGGGAGCCGCAGGCTCCGCGAGGGAAGGTTAATCCCTTTGTGGGAGCTCAGGGGCCCGCCGATAATCACCCGGCACTTGATATCCTGCGGCGTCACCCGGGAGACGCGGAGTTCGATGGCCCCGTCTCCGAGCAACAGCGTATCTCCGCGGCGAACATCCCGGGGGAGAGCAGGGTAGCTGATAGAAACGCTCCTGGCGCTTCCCGGGACCCGACGGCCCGTCAGGGTGAAGAGCGAGCCGGGCTCGAGCATTACCGTTCCCCCGGCGACTGGTCCGACCCTGATTTTGGGTCCTCCCAGGTCCTGGAGGATGGCCACAGGCCGGCCGAGTTCAAGGGCGAGGCGGCGGAGGTCGGAGATGACCGCACCGTGCTCGGCGTGCGAGCCGTGTGAGAAATTCAAGCGGGCGACGCTCATGCCGGTGGAAATGAGCTCGGCCAGGATTTTAGACGACCGGGAGGCGGGTCCGATGGTGCAGACGATTTTTGTTCTAGGCATCTTCGGTCCTTGAGCCGACGAGGATCAGCCGGAGATCCATGACATTAGTCAGGGTAGGACCGGTCATCAGCAGATCGCCGAGCGGCTCGAAGAAATGGTAGGAATCGTTCTTCCGGAGATAAGCGGCGGCTTCGAGCCCCAGCGCCCGGCCCCGGCCGACGGTGGTTC
>JBAUIH010000322.1:0-4757 GCA_049682755.1 Candidatus Aminicenantales bacterium
CTTCGCGGAACCCTGCCCGCTCGTCGCTCATACGGACTTCTCAGCACACATCCCGAGTCTTTTTTGACATGAATTTCCTCGCTATGCTATAAAATGAGGCTGCGCTTCCCAAGGAAAAGGAATGTCCAACATCAGCCTCCTTGTCCTCGCCGCCGGAATCGGTCGACGATACCGTGGTCTCAAGCAGGTGGATCCGATTGGGCCGGCGGGGGAAACCATGTTGGATTATTCTCTTTATGGGGCCCTCCGGTCAGGGATTAGCCAGGTCACTTTCGTCATCCGCAGGGAAATCGAAAGGCTTTTCCGTCAGGCCGTTGGCGGTTATTGGGAGAGACATTTCGAGGTCAGCTACATTTTTCAGGAAGCACAGGCAGGTCTTCCCAAAGGATTTTCTGTTCCACTGAAGCGGTCGAAACCCTGGGGAACGGCCCATGCGGTCTTGATCAGCCGGATGGCTCTCACGACACCTTTCGCGACGATCAACGCCGATGATTTCTACGGGCCGAGCGCTTTCCGGGATCTATCGGATTGGCTCAAAAAAAACCCGTTTTCAACGGGCTCCCGGGATGAATATGCCTTCGTCGGCTATCGCCTCCGGAACACTCTTTCCGACCACGGCTATGTCTCCCGCGGCGTCTGCCGGATCGATGCCGACGGATACTTGGCCGAGGTTGTGGAGAGGGTCAGGGTTGAGAAAGATGGGCCGGGGGCCCGCGCGCTGGACGAACATGAATCCTGGGTGTCCCTCACCGGCGAAGAGGTCGTCTCGATGAACTTCTGGGGTTTCCAGCCGGCCATATTTTCGCATCTGGAAAAAGCGTTCATCGAATTCCTGGAGCGGTCCGGCAAGGACCCGCAGGCCGAGTATTTTATCCCCTCTGTGGTCAACGCATTGCTGCGGGCGGGAAGGATCCGGGTGAAATATATCCCCACGGAAGAGCCCTGGTTTGGAATCACTTATCCTGAGGACCTGCCCCGTGTTCGCCGGCACGTCCGGGAGCTCATCCGCGAGGGAGTCTTTCCGGCGGCCGTCCGGGGAGAGGGTTCCCGAACATGACGGAGCATGATTTGAGACCGGTGTTTTCCCAATTCGCCGTCCCCGGCGATTTCGTTCGAGCCCGGTTTCTCAAGGTCGGACATATCAATGACACCTACCTTGTTGACGCCATGAACGAGACCGGGCGGGACCAATATATCTTTCAACGGATCAACCGCTTTGTCTTCCGCGATCCGGAACGGCTGATGGCCAATTTCGAAAAAATCACCCGCCACATTCGCGCCAAGCTCGAGAAGGCTCAGGGATGCAATCCCGAACGCGAGACGCTGAACCTCCTTTATGCCCGTTCCGGGAAGTGCTTTTTTCTTTCCGCGGAAGGCGATTATTGGCGGGCCTATCGGTTCGTCGGCGAGGCCCATATCATCAATGTCGCCACGCGCCCCGAGCAAGCCTACGAAGCGGGGCGGGCCTTCGGCCTCTTTCAGAAGCGTCTGTCCGATCTTGAGGCCTCGTCGCTTCATGAGACCATCCCGTTCTTCCATCATACACCGCGCCGCTTTTCCCGGTTCAAGGAGGTTTTGAGCGAGGATGCCGGCAACAGGGCCGCGAAAGCCCGGGATGCCGTTGCCTTTGCCCTCGAACGCGAGCCGATGACGGCGGTCATCACCGACGCTCTGGCTGAGGGCCGCCTCCCCCTCCGGATCACCCACAACGACACCAAAATTAACAACATCCTTTTTGACGACAGAACAGGTAAGGCCGTCTGCGTCATCGACCTCGACACGACCATGCCGGGATCGTCTCTCTATGACTTCGGAGATATGGTCCGGACGACGACAAGTTTTGCTCCCGAGGACGAAAGAGATTTAGCCAAGGTCAGAATGGAGATGGAGATGTTCCGGGCGCTGGCCGATGGCTACCTGGCTGGAGCCGGGGATTTCCTCACAGCGGAGGAAATCGGTCTGCTTGTCTTTTCCGGCCGTCTCATCACCTTCACGATTGGGCTTCGTTTCCTCACGGACTTTCTGGAGGGGGATGTCTATTTCCGGGTCCACCGGCCGGGACAGAATCTCGACCGCGCCCGGGCCCAGTTCAGCCTTGTCCGTTCGATGGAAGCCCAGACGGAAGTCATGGAACAGTGCGTCCGTGAGCTCCTCGGGAAGACCGGACGATCTCCCTCCCGTTGCCTTTTTTAGCGGAGGGATTTCACTTCCTGAAGAGCCAGTGCGGGAAGAGGGCCCGCTTTTCCAATCCGGGGCCTTCGCAAAAAACGTCCAGGCGCCGGGCGCCGGTTTTTTGAAAGTAGACGATTCGGAGAGGATGCAGGCCCGCTTCGAGGCGGATTCGGCTGCTGAGTTCGAGAATCCAGAAGAGGCCGTCGTGCCGCAGGATTTCCCGCCCGTCGATCATCAGGACGGCTCCGTCATCCGCCATCAGCGTGAACGTGTACTCACCGGGATTTTGGATATGCAAGTAGCCGTTGAAGAGCAAAGCGAAGTTCTCCGCCCTCTGTCCGGCCGGCTCGAGGGAAACGTCATAGACGGTTCCCGCGCGCACGGGTTTCATTCCCTCCAGATCGGGTACCCTCAGCCAATCGCCTTCGTAATAGAAATAGTCCAGCCCGTTGCGTTCCGGATCGATCCGGCTGAAGATGGTGCCGATCACCCGGCTCATCCGGCCGGACCGAAGAAAGGTCCTAGCTTGGAGGATGGCGCTGTCCTTGATCTCGACCGCTCCTGCGGGGAGAAGCGGCGATTCTGTGGTCGGCTCTTTTCCGTCCGTCGTGAAGCGGACCTCCGCCCCTGGGAAAGGAGCGAAAATTTGAACATCGACAGGGCCGGAAATCAGCTTTTTCCCGCCCAGGCCGTCGGGCGGGGGAAGACGAAAATTCACCTCCCCGGCGGCCAGCCGGTCATAGTGGGAAACGATGCGGCGCGAAAAATCCGGGAAGCTGCGGAGATCCTTGTTCGACCAGACCACTTCGCTCAGCGCCAGAAGCCGGGGCAAAAGCATGTACTCGACCTGCCGGGGCTCTTTGATATATTCCGTCCAGACGTTGGCCTGGCCGCCGAGAACGTGCCGGGCTTCCTCTTCGGAGAGCTCTTCAGGCACGGGCTCGAAAGAATACACTTTGTCGAGGGGGAGGAATCCGCCGATCGCCCGGGGCTCATCGAAAAGGCCTTGGTAATAATCGAAATAGCAATAGGCGGTGGGCGTCATGACGACGTCGTGGCCGGACTTGGCCGCTTCGATTCCGCCGCTCACGCCCCGCCAGGACATGACCGTTGCGTTGGGCGCCAGTCCTCCCTCCAGGATCTCGTCCCAGCCGACGAGTTTCTTTCCCCGGCTGCTCAAATAACGCTCGATCCGCCTGATGAAATAGCTCTGCAACTCCTTTTCGTCCTCGAGCCCTTCCGCCCTGATCCGTTCCTGGCACTTGGCGCAGTTCTGCCAGCGAACCTTGGGGACTTCGTCTCCGCCGATGTGGATATATTCCGAGGGAAAGAGATCGATGACTTCAGCGAGGACATCCTGGAGGAACGCGAACGTCCGGTCGTTGCCGGCGCAGTAGACGTCGTGGATGATCCCCCACTCTGTACCGACCTTGAAAGGGCCGCCCGAACAGGAGAGCTCGGGGTAAGCGGCGAGCGCCGCCTGGCAGTGCCCCGGCATCTCGATCTCCGGGACGACGGTGATGAACCTCTTTTTGGCATAGGCGACGACCTCCCGGATGTCCTCCTGGGTGTAATAACCGCCGTGGGGCGTGGCGTCGTCCATCGTCTCCCGGCGCCAGGCGCCGATTTCGGTCAGGCGGGGGTACTTTTTGATCTCGATCCGCCAGCCCTGGTCCTCGGTCAAATGCCAATGGAAAGTGTTCAATTTATACATGGCCATGAGGTCGATATATTTTTTAATGAATTCCTTTGGGAAGAAATGGCGGCCGACATCCAGATGGGCCCCTCGCCAGACGAACCGCGGCGCGTCCTCGATACGGACAAACGGGATCGACCAATCCACGCCGTCCGGAGGAGCTTCGCTTTCGACCTCGGGCGGCAGAAGTTGAAGAAGCGTCTGGGCGCCGTAGAAAAGCCCGGCGGCCGCGAACGCCTCGATCTTGATACCGCTCTTGGAAGAGACAAGCGCATATCCTTCAGGGCCCATTTTTTTCAGATCGTCGGACGTCCGGAGGAGAATCGAATTTGCCGGGACCTTTCCGGTGTGGGTAACGCGATCGAATGGAAAAGCTGTCGCCCGGCACAGTTTTTCGGCAAGATAGGCGCCGACCTCCGCGGCTTCCTCGGATTTCGAATCGACAATGATCGTTGTCGCCGGGCCAAGGCGAAATACGCCGGTTTTGACATCCAGTCGCAGGGGCTTCGGGATGATGGATGGAGCGTCTGAAGGGTTTTTCGGGGACGCCGCCCGGCCGGGAACGAACAGGATGAGCGCGGCGGCAAGCGCAGATCCGAGAAGTCTTTTTAATATGGCCGTCGATTTCATATTCCGGGCTTCCATGGAGGCCTCCTTTTTTTCGATGGGGACTTATGAGATGTGGAATGTCTTATATCTCAGGTTGGACAGTCTTTGTCAAATTTCGGCCGGAATCCATCATCGATAATAGGGCAAGGGGGAAAAAGGTTGGTGTCTCCGGAAAGGCCGGCGAGGAAGTCCATCGACGAATGCCCGCTTTCTTTTCATCAGGCGAGGGGCAGTGGCATGAGAAACCCGTATGAGGAGTGAGCGGGCATGGTTTCTCGAC
>JBAUIH010000323.1:0-2928 GCA_049682755.1 Candidatus Aminicenantales bacterium
CCAAAGACCGGGCGCGAACTTTACCTTGCGGCCTGCGCGGCGTGCCATGGGCCGGACGGCCGCGGCCAGTCCCAGAGCATGGTCGGGTTCGACCTGCCGCTTCCCGACTTCACCGACAGCAGCTTCATTTCCCGGGAGCCGCAGGAGGATTGGGTCGCCGTCGCCCAACTGGGAGGGCCGCTCAGACAATTCTCCGAACTGATGCCGGCCTTTCAGAGGGTTTTGACGATCGATGAAACCCGGCGGATCGTATCCTATATCCACTCTTTTGACCAGGACAAGAGCTGGCCTGCGGGAGAGTTCAACCTGCCGCGCCCGCTCGTCACCGAGAAAGCTTTCCCGGAGGACGAGTTCGTTTTTTCGGCCTCTGGAAATATGGAGGGGTCCGGCTCCCTCTCCGGAAAATTCATCTATGAGAAAAGGATCGGTTCCAGAAACCAGGTCGAAGTCGTTATCCCCTACGCTTGGAGTGAAAGGGGCCCGCAAGATCCCGTGTCAGGCTGGCATTCCGGAGTGGGAGACATCGCCCTGGCTCTCAAGCGGGCTTTCTACCACAGCCTGGACAGGGGAACGATCTTCAGCGCGGCGGCGGAGATCAAGCTGCCGACGGGGGATGAACGCCGCGGTTTTGGAAAAGGAACGGCCGTTCTTGAGCCCTTCGCCCTGATCGGACAGATCCTCCCGTCAGACTTTTTTATTCAAGGCCAGGCCGGCATGGAAATTCCCCTGGATCCCGATAAGGCCGGCACGGAGGCCTTTGTCCGGGCCGCCCTCGGCCGGAGCTTCAGCGCCGCGAACTGGGGACGCACCTTTTCGCCGATGGTCGAGCTCCTGGCGGCCAGGGAACTGGAAGAAGGCGCAAAGACGCACTGGGACGTCGTCCCGCAGATGCAGGTGACCCTCAGCAGGCGCCAACACATAATGATGAATTTCGGTGTCCGCCTTCCTTTGAACAACACATCAACGCGCAGCACGCAGTTGATTGTCTATCTACTCTGGGATTGGTTCGACGGCGGCTTTTTTGAAGGATGGTGATGACGATGAAAAAACGGCATTATCCCTTGGCCCTTTTTTTGGTTGCGGCGGCGGTGCTGCTCGCGCCCGCCCAGGACGTTCCCGATCTTTTTGTCACCTTCGACCGTTGCCTGGCCTGCCATAACGGCTTGACCACGGCCGGCGGCGAGGATTTCTCCTTCGGTCTCGACTGGCGGTCGTCCATGATGGCCAACTCCGCCCGTGACCCCTACTGGCAGGCGGCCGTCCGGCGCGAGGTGATGTTGCGCCCCGGGGCTGCCGACGTCATCGAGAACGAATGCTCGGCCTGCCACATGCCGATGCAGCGTTTCACGGCCAACGCGGCCGGGCGAAAGGGAGAGGTTTTTTCGCACCTTCCCCTGAACCTTGCCCAGTTGCCCCTCGGGCTTTTGACCGCTGACGGGGTTTCGTGCTCGATGTGCCACCAGATCAAGAATGACAACTTCGGGAAGAAGGACAGTTTCACCGCCGGTTTCATCGTGGACAAAACGGCCTCTCTTCCCAAACGCCATATTTTCGGGCCCTTCAAGGTCGATGAAGGACACCAGTCTCTGATGAATTCGGCGTCTTTGTACGTGCCCGTGGAAAGCGGCCACGTCCAGGAGTCCGAGCTCTGCGCCACCTGTCATACACTCTTCACCCACGCCCTCGGCGACAAAGGAGAGGTGCTCGGCGAATTTCCCGAGCAGGTTCCCTATCTCGAATGGAAGCACAGCTCTTACAGGAACTCCAAAAGCTGCCAGACGTGCCACCTGCCCGTTGTCGAAGGGGAAGCGGCCATCAGCTCCGTCATGGGCGTGAAAAGGGAAGCGGTCTCCCGGCACGTTTTCCGCGGCGGGAATTTCTTCATGCCGCGCGTTTTCAACCGGCACCGCGCGGAATTGGCCGTCAAGGCCCTTCCGCCGGAACTGGATGCGACCGCGAACCGGACGGCCGCCCACCTTCAGAGCTCGACGGCGCGCCTCTCCTTCGAGGCGGTCGAAATACGCGAAGGGCGTCTGGAAGCGCAGGTGTCCGTGCAGAATCTGGCGGGGCACAAGCTGCCCTCGGCTTATCCATCGCGCCGTGCTTGGATCCATTTTGAGGTAACCGACGGCTCAGGCCGCACTGTCTTTGAGTCGGGTCGGCCTCTGGCGGACGGATCCATATCCGGAAACGACAATGACAAGGACGCGGATAGATTTGAGCCGCACTACGAGCGGATCAGCTCCGCCGACGAGGTGCAGATATACGAGCCGATTCTGGGCGGCCCGGACGGCCGGGTAACCACGGTCCTGTTGACGGCCTCCCAATACCTGAAGGACAACCGGATTCTTCCCGAGGGGTTCGACAAGGCCACGGCTGATAGCGACATCGCTGTCTGGGGCGGCGCGGCGGAGGACAAGGATTTCGTGGGCGGAAGCGATAAAATCCTGTATTCCATCGCGCTGGATCGGGCGGACGGCCCCCTGAACGTCAAGGCCGCGCTGTGGTACCAGCCCATCGGCTACCGCTGGGCCCACAACCTGAGCCAGGATAAGGCGGAAGAGACCGACCGCTTCATTCGTTATTACGACGAGATGGCCGCTGCCAGCGCCCTGCTCATTGCGGAAACGGAGCGGACCGTCTCCAGATAAACGCGGACCGGATCAGTTTTCCGGGCCGAGGTTGACGTCGAGGCGGTTCAAGAGATAGTCGGCCGCCGACTGGAGGATCTGTTTCAACTCCATGATCTCTTCGTGGTAGGGGGACTCGGCTTTCTCGAGCGCGCTTTCAAGATAAGACCGCGGAATGTCAAGCTTGAGAAGAGGGGCGAGCGGAGGCATCTTGGCGGGGCGCGAGGTCACAGTCCAGATGAGGCTAACCCCAACGACAATGGCCAGGGAGGCCGCCGCCGCCCAGACAGGCCTCCAG
>JBAUIH010000324.1:0-1761 GCA_049682755.1 Candidatus Aminicenantales bacterium
CTCCACCGCTGTTTTCCATGGTCACTCCGTTGAACTCATTCTTACCGGTATCGGTGGCGTCAAGCTCCAGGCCCAGCATCACGTCGTAATTGGGGGTATAGTGCAAGGCTGCGCCGATCTTGGCGACATCGCCGAAATCATAGTTGTCGCTGTTTTCCCGATTGACCAGGAAACTCAGTTCGCCATGGATCCAGAAATCCCCGAAACGGAACGAGCCCAATAATCCGCCGCCGAGGTTGACGCTGCCCGTGCCCGTTTGCAGGCCGGGCATATTGGTGGCGGCATTGGCAAACTCGGTATCGAAATCGCCGGTCGGAAGGGTGACGTTGGCCATTACGGTGAAGAACTTGCTGTAATAGTCGTCCCGCCACAGGTTATAGCGCAGCTTGAGGTCGAGGTCGCTGATGCCGTTATTCTCTCGTACTCTGTCGGCATGTATGCCGGAGGGCAGCCTTATGTCCGAGGTCATGGTCTTGTCCATATTGGCAATCTTGGCCATAAGTGACAGCTCGTCGGTGATACCGTAATTGGCCATCACCATGGTCGCTGAGGACTCCATCTTCTTCGGGGCCATCGGCCTGCCGGTTGCGGCATTGAACTGGGCGACCGATACCTCATCGGTCCCCATTTTCAGGGTGGCCATCTTCATGGTCATGTAACCCACGCCAACGCTGCTGGACCCTTTGGGCTGGGGAACCGCCGAGAGCACTCGGTTGGGCATGGTCATACCCATGGGCGAAATCGCCTGCAGGGCCTGATCAAAGGTTAGGATCGCCCCACCGTGCTCGGCCATGAAGGCTTTGGCCTCACCCTGATCGGCAAAAGCGATGAAGTTAGGGATCATGTCCGGCACCAGATTGCTGCCGATGACATAGGTGGCCTCAGCCGCCGCTATCTCGTTACCGCTTGCCCAGTCGTGAACGATTACCGAGGTGAAGGCGTCTGCACCGCCGGCATCAGCGACCAGGCGCAGCATGTCGGAGCCTCCGCAGGTCTTCTCCACCGCACCGCCTTTGGTGGTGATGATCGCGCTGGTTTTTTGGTACTGGTCAATATACATGCCGCAGAGTTTGCAACTCTCTCGTTCTCCGGCCTGGGCCGTTGAGGCCAGCATTAGTGCCACGGCCATGAGGATTCCATTTTTCTTTCCCATAAATATCTCGGCATCTTTTGGATTTGGCCAAACACTGCTCTCTCGGCCAAATACATTACTACGCGGAAGGACTGCAAACAATGCGGCAAATTGTCGCAGGCAGCTCATTTCGATAGCGCCTTGGCCTTTTTTTTCGAGGCCTTCAGGCTGCGGGCTGCGGCGATGGATATTGAGTTTGCGGGCTGTCTCCGATTTCCCGCGACCCGAAAGTACCTGGCTTGCGGTCCGCCGGAAATCGTGGGCCAAGCTCATCCGACGCGTCTACCCTCCCCCCTCTTGGGCCCCTTCCCGAAGTGGATCAGGTTCTCCCAATAAAACGAGCCGCCCGCGTCCGTAAGGACGGCACGGCACACGCCTCCTCCCTGCGAACCGGTCGCGCCAACGACCGCGATGATCTTCTTTTCGTCCATGGATTTCCACCTCCCTCCGCCCATTCGTTCTTTCCGCGCCGGCGAAGGATTCCCCTTCCCTACATTTTCTCCGGAAGATGAAATCCTCAATGCTCCGGGTGCGTTCGGGCCGATCGGCGACACGGAGGGGGCGTCCTTCTTCGTTGCCTTTGCGCGCCGGTGGCCGGATAATGCGGTCAACGAGGGAACACATGCTGC
>JBAUIH010000325.1:0-13035 GCA_049682755.1 Candidatus Aminicenantales bacterium
TATGATGGAAAGCTTTTGTTTTTCCTTAACTGGACAGCACTGTCATGGGATATCCATATTGATATAATACGATAGAAGCCGATGAAAGAGGAGTGAGGATGGCCTATCGATATGGAAACCGCGAACAGATGACGTTGCTTCCACAGAGCATCGAGGAGTACATTCCCAAAGATCATCCGGTACGCGTCTATGATGCCTTTGTAGAAGCGCTGGATTTTGAGGCATTGGGGATCGAGCTGGACGAGCAACAAGTGGGGAACCCGGAGTATGATCCGCGGGCGATGTTGAACTTGCTGGTTTATGGGTATTCTTACGGGGTCAGGAGTTCCCGGAAGCTGGAGCGGGAGACGCATTATAATCTATCGTTTGTCTGGCTGATGGGGGGGGCTGAAACCGGATCATAAAACGATCGCGGAGTTTCGTCGGCGGAACCGGAAGGCGTTGAAAAGAGTCTTGAGGCAGTGTGCCGGGGTGTGTTTGAAGTTGGGGCTGATCGCCGGGAATGCGTTGTTTGTGGACGGGACCAAGGTGCGGGCCAATGCGGGGCGATCGCAGGCGCATGATCAAGTCTATTATGAGGCCCTGTTGGGGGAGATGGACGGCCGGATCGAGCAGCTTTTAAAGGAGTGTGAAGCGGTTGTCCGGCGGGGCAGCGGTTGGGATATGTGGGGACAAACCGGAGCGCGGGGAAGAGGCATTATCAAATCAGCGAAGGGGCGATCTGTCGGGGTTGTGAACATTATGGTCAATGCACCAGGTCGAAGAGAGGGCGGAAAATCATCCGACATCCGCTGGAAGAGCTGAAGGAGAAACTGGAAGCGCAATATGAGGCATCGCCGGAAATATATGCCAGGAGGAAGAAGCGCGTGGAACATCCGTTTGGGCATATCAAGAGGAACCTCCAGGCGAATGCCTTTCTGCTGCGGGGGCGGGATGGGGTGGGGGCGGAGAGTTCGCTGCTGGCCACATGTTTTAACCTGGCCCGGATGATGACGATCCTGGGAGTGGGGAAGTTGATCGAGAAGTTAGGGCAGTATCGTGCGCCTGTTTTGGCTTAATTTGTCGAGGGGGCCAGCCTCGATGCAGGAAAAGAGAAAAATCAGGCGGCCAAAGTGGCCCCAAGGCTCTAAGCCTCAATGAAAACATCGAAAAGCTCCTCTTCTGCACTCTATAGCCCAAATCTATCACCTGTTGCGACACAGTCTCTTGACGAAAGAGGGCGGAAGGAAAAAGCTCTTGGCTCAAAGCTGCCTCTCCTCCTGCCCGACGGCTATGGCCTCCGCTTACTGTAGGGGCGGCGCTTTTCCTCGATCCTCTTCAAAAACTTCTCACTATCTTTTCTGTTTCGGATGGCCAGGACGACGACGTCTCCTTCATTTATGCGATAATACGCCCGGAAGTCCCCGCTTCTGAGCCTGTAGAGCGGCGGAGAGAACCCGGAAAGTCTCTTGATCCGGGGTTTTCCGATGGGAATTGGAGCTGTTTCTAAATGGGAGGCGATATCCCGGCAGAGCTCGAGCGCAAGCGCCGGTTCCAGCTTTCGGAGATCCCGTTCGGCTGAGCCGGCCAGGACGACCCTAAATTCTTTTCCTGACACGGCTCTTTTCCAGGTTGTCAATCATTTTTTCGATCGGAGTCCCGCCGACTGCTAGATACTCGTTCCAGGCCCCCTCGATTTTCCGCTGAAAAGCCGGGTCGTTTTCGAACAGATAATCCTCGAGATCATCGGGATCGATATGATGCAGGACAGCCGTTGGCTTCCCGTGCGCAGTGATGATGATATCCTCTTTTTCAGCCGCCTTGAGGAGCTCTCTTGTCTTCTGTTTGAGTTCCTTCATCCCAGCAAACCTCATCTTCGTCCCTCCATGAATAGTTGCACTATAGTATAACTTTTTCGATGGCTCACCGTCAAGTCCTGGAAGGCGCTGTCTTTTAATCAGACGTATCTTGGGACAGGGATATCTCAGAAACCGCCGCCCCTCCCGGCAGACACTCTCCCCCCGCTTCAGAAAAAAATTCAGAGCGGAGAAAACTCCTTCGCGGGTCAGTTGCTATTTCAGGTGGATGCGGGCGGGGTCGAGGTCCCGGCGGATGATCTGGAGCTCCTCGTCGGTGGGTGGAACCGTGGTCTTTGGAGGCCGGCAGACCTTGACGTCCCAGGCGATATTCGCCTTGACATCTTTCACCGAGACTCCAGGATATATCTCCTGGAGAATCATTTCGTACGTGTTCTTGTTAAAGCCGTAGACCCCGAAATCGGTGATGACAAGCGCCGGCCCCCTGCCCGGAAATCCGAATTTCCTGCGCGCGTTCACCTCATTGATAAATCCCGGGCTGGTGACGAAATCGATCTTCTCGGGGAATGACTTCGGGGACTGCTTGAGCACCATGATCACTTTCTTGGCGTGGATAGCGATCTCACAGGCACCGCCGCTTCCCGGAAGGCGCACTGTCGGCCGGGCATAGTCCCCGATGACCGTCGAGTTGATATTGCCGAAACGATCCACCTGGGCGCCGCCCAGGAAACCGACGTCGATCAACCCCCCCTGGAGGTAATAGTTAAACACTTCGACCATGGAGCAGACCGAAATCGAGTCCGTGGCCAGGCAGGGGTCGCCGATCGACAAGGGCAGCCTGTCCGGAACGCAGCCGACAGCCCCGGATTCGTAGATCAGGACGAGGCCGGGCGCCTGGAGGCGGCGGTCCAGGTTGCAGGCCACGTTCGGCAGGCCGATCCCGACGAAAACGACCTCGCCGTTCTTGAGCTCCCGGGCCGCCCGGGCGACCATCATTTCCGAAGGCGAATAGTCGGCCATATTATTCTCCTCACCCTCTCCTCGATCCTCCCCCGTCAAGGGGGAGGAAGTAATGACAACAGGACATTGTGTCATGGCTAACTCATCGTCCCGATATCATTCAATTTCATCAGCCTTGATCCACTTTGCCTGCGTCAACTCATTGTATCAGTGTGAATTCATGATTTCATGGTCAGCTCACTGTCTCAATGCGAGTTCATTTTGCCGGTGTCAATAACCATAATTGACTGAGCCGGAGGGGCGGTCGTCCGCCTTCAATTTTTCGACGGACTCCGCGCCCAACTTCTCACGGTATTCCTTGCGGCCCGGCAATCCGTAAATCCATTCTTCGAGATACCTGTCCATCCCCGCCTTGTCCTTGGATATCTTCGCCCATTCGACGTAAAAACCGTTATCCCTGTCGTAATATCCCAGCGCGTAGCTCGGATGGGCGGCGAAAGGCTCGACAACGACCGCATCGACGATCAGCCCGGGAATGATGGTCCGGTTGGGGTCGGCTCTGACCACTGAGGAGGGGACCAGCTCCTCGGCGACGATGACGACCTTCTTCGAGGCGAAAGCCGCCTCCCTCTGGACTCCCATCAGCCCCCAGATCTGGGCATTCCCCTCCTTGTCCGCCCTCTGCACATGGATGATAGCAACATCCGGATTAAGCGCCGGGACCGTTGCGTACCTCTTTCCCGTATACGGGCAACGGATGAACTTGATGTTCTTATTCTTTCTGGGCAGGTCGCTCCCCTCGAAGGTCTTGAGATGCATGAAGGGAAGCCCCGACGCCCCGGCCATGAACCGGGCGACCATTCCGAAATGGCTGTATTCCTCGATCTCGACCTTCCTCGGAACGCCCTCCTCGACCGCCCGCCTCAACCCGAAGAGCGAGCCGACTCCGGGATTCCCGGCCCAGCTGAAGACGAGCTTGCGGACGCATCCGGCCGCAACCATCTGGTCATAAATGAGGTCGGGCGTCAGGCGGCAGGCGACCAGGTCGCGCTTCTTCTGCCGGATGATCTCGTGCCCGGCCGCGAAGCAGATCAAGTGCGTAAACCCTTCGATGACGACCGTGTCGCCGTCCCGGACATACTCCCCGACCGCCTCGGACATGGAGATGACTTTGCCGCTCATATCGACCATCCCTCCTTCTGCATGTTCCCGAGAACATCCGCGAAGATGGCCACGCCCGTGTCGACCTCCCGGGCGTTGATGACCAGCGGCGGGCAGAAGCGGATGACGCTGTCGCCGCACGGCAGGAGGAGAAGCCCTTTCCGGAAAGCCTGCTGCGCGATCTCGTGGACTTCCTTGGCCGCCGGCTCTTTTGTCTCCGGGTCCTTCACAAATTCGACGCCGATCATCAACCCCAGCCCTCTCACATCGCCGATCATCGGGAAATCTTTCTTGAGCTTTTTGAGTTTGTTCAGCAGCCGCGTCCCCATCCGGGCGGCGTTACTCATCAGGCCTTTCTCGAGGAGGTCAAGCGTCACGAGCGACGCCTCGCAGGCCAGCGGGTTCCCGCCGAAGGTGCTCCCGTGGGTCCCCGCCTTCCAGGTCATGTATTTTTTCTTGGATACCACCGCTCCAAGCGGAAGGCCCGAGGCCAACCCTTTGGCCAGGACGACGACATCGGGCTCGACGCCGTAGTGCTCGATGGCCAGGAACTTTCCCGTCCGGCCCATCCCGGACTGGACTTCGTCAACGACATAGATAATCCCGTATTTTTCGGCGAAGGCCTTGAGCTTCTGGTGGAACTCGGGCGGAGGAAGGATATAGCCTCCCTCTCCCTGGATGGGCTCGACGAAGATGGCCGCGATCTCCCGGGGGCTCATCAGGGTTTGGCAAACGACCCTCTCGATAACCTCGACGCAGTGGATACCGCAGGAATCATAGGTCAGGTTGTAGGGACAGCGATAACAGTATCCGAAAGGGACATGGTGGACTCCGGGCAGGAAGGAAGAAAAGTGAAGCCGCTGTTTGGCCTTGCTGGCCGTCAGGCTCAGGGCGCCCATCGTCCGGCCGTGGAAAGAGCCGAGGAAGGAAATGATGTACGGCCGCTTGGTGTGATAGCGGACCAACTTGATGGCGGTCTCGATGGCCTCAGCGCCGGAATTGGTAAAAAAAACGCTCCTCTCTCCCTCCATCGGCATCAACCCCGTCAACCGCTCGGCCAGGTTGGCGAAGGGCGCGTAGTAAAAATCGGTCGAGCAGATGTGGAAGAACCTCTCGGCCTGCTTTTTGACCGCCCTCACGACCTGGGGATGGCTGTATCCCGTGATGTTGACCGCGATCCCGGCCATGAAATCGAGGAAGCGGTTGCCGTCCACGTCCTCGACCACCGCGCCCTTTCCCCTTGCCACAACCAGCGGATATTCTTTGATATAGGAGCTGGATGTGTAGCGCCTGTCCTTGGCGATAATTTTTTTGGCGATCTTGCCGGGGAGAGGTGTTTTGATGTCGGGCACTTTGAGAGCCATCTTCCTGCCTCCTAGATTCTCCTCAGGACGAGCGCCATCCCCTGCCCTCCGCTGACGCAGAGAGTGGCCAGGCCCAGCTCTTTATCCTCCTGGATCAGGCTGTGGAGCAAGGTGACTGTGATCCTGGCTCCGGTGCAGCCGATGGGGTGGCCCAGGGCGATGGCTCCGCCTTTGATATTCCTTCGGGCGGGATCCCACTTGAGCTCCCGTTCGCAGGCCAGGACCTGGGCGGCGAAGGCCTCGTTGATCTCGATGAGGTCGAAATCGTCCAGGCTCAGCCCCAGGTCTTTGATCAGCCGGAGCGTCGCCGGCACCGGACCGAGGCCCATCTCTTTCGGATGAACGGCCGCCGAGACGACTCCCAGGATTTCGGCAATGGGCTTGATACCCAGGCTCTGCACCTCCGGCTCCGTCGTCATGACCAGGGCCGCCGCGGCGTCGGTCAGCCCGGAAGAGTTGCCGGCCGTGACCGAGCCCCCCTCCCTAAATACCGACGGCAGCTTGGCCAGTTTTTCGAGCGTCGTCTCCGGCCGCGGATGCTCATCCTCGGTGATCACACACTCCTGCCCCCGTTTGTCCTTGACCGGGACGGGAACGACTTCGTCCTTGAACCGTCCGCCTTCCGCCGCCCGCTTGGCCTTCCTCTGGCTTCCCAGAGCGTACTCGTCCTGTTCCCGGCGGCTGATCCCATATTTTTCGGCCAAAAGCTCAGCCGTCTCCCCCATGATCATTTCCGCCAGAGGGCAGAAGAGACCATCCCGGTACATGGCGTCGACCAGGGCGCCGTCGCCCAGACGGTAACCCCAGCGCGCTCCGTCCAGAAGATACGGGATCTGGGACATGTTCTCGGTCCCGCCGGCCAGGACGATCCTGTTCTCGCCGAGACGGAGCGACTGAAAAGCCAGGGCGATCGCCTTCATCCCCGAGGCGCAAGCTTTGTTGACGGTAAAGGCCGTCCGCTCGACCGGAATCCCGGAATGAAAAAGAATCTGCCGCGCCGGGTTCGGCCGGTTCCCCGCCTGCCGCGCCTGGCCGAAGACGACCTCATCGATCCGGTCCGGGGCGACTCCCGCCCTCTTCATGGCCTCGCCGGCCGCGACGACACCCAGATTGACGGCGTTGACGTCCTTGAAGGCTCCGCCGAACCGGCCGATCGGAGTTCTAACGGCGCTCAAGATCACAATTTTATCCATAACGGTCTCCCTCAGTCGACTCCCTCCATGTCACGGAGCGTTCCTGCAAATCGCTTCCGGATCAGGACGATCTCCCGGTCGCTGATAGTGAAGGGGGGGGCGATCATCACCAGGTCGCCGTTCGTCCCGTCGGCCTGGCCGATGTTCGGCCAAAGGATCAGCCCGCGCTCGAGCGCCTTGGCAACAAAACGCTCGACATATTGCCCGGCCCTTGGGAAGGGTGTTTTCCTTTTCTTGTCGGCCACGAATTCGATCCCGATGAGAAGTCCCCGGCCGCGGACATCCCCGACGTGGGGATGATCGAGGAGCCGGCCGAGTTCCGCCAGAAGTTTTTTTCCCGACTGCGCGCAGGCGGAAACAAGTTTTCGCCCGCCGATCAGGTTGAGGGCCGCTAGGCCGGCCGCACAGCCCACCGGATGATGGGCGAACGTCTGGGCATGGAGGAAGTTTTTGCCGTTTTTGAAGATCGGCTCGAGGAGCGCCGCCTGGGCGGCCACGGCGCTCAGCGGAAAATATCCGGAAGTCAGGCCCTTTCCCATGACGACGATATCGGGCACAAGGCCGTAATGATGACAGGCCAGCCATTTTCCCGTCCGGCCGGCGCCGGTCATGACTTCGTCGACGATGAGGAGGACTTCGTTCCGGTCACAGATCCGGCGGATGACCTCCCAGTAATCCTGCGGAGGTACTGATGCGCCGGTCGAGGAGCCGCCGATCACCTCACCGATGAAGGCCGCGACCTTCTCCCGGCCAATTTTCTTGATGGCTTTTTCCAGCTCGTGGGCGCACTCCACTCCACAGTCGGACGGCGTCCGGTCCCAGGGGCAGCGGTAGCAATAGGGCGCCGGAATCCGGGCGTTCTTGATGAGGAGCGGCCGGAAGGTCTCTTGATAGTGTCTCCGCGCCGACAGCGATAGCGCCGCCAGCGTGTTTCCATGGTAGCTCGGTTGGAGAGAGATGACCCGGTATTTTTCCGACCGGCCGCTTTCGACCCAGTGCTGCCTGGCCAGCTTGATGGACGCCTCGATGGCCTCGGAGCCGGATGTCAAAAAAAACACCTTGCCGGCCGGAAATGGCAGGAAAGAAGCCACCTGCGCCGCCAGCCTTTCGACGGGTTCGTGGGTGAATTGAACGCCGCTCACATAGCCCGTCTTTCCGGCCTGCCGGGAAAGAGCGGCCGCGATCTCTTTGCTGCCGTGGCCGATGTTGACAACGGCAGCTCCGCCGCTGGCATCCAGATACTTCTTTCCGTTCACGTCATAGAGGAAGGCCCCCCGGCCGGACCTGATCAAAGGATAAGACTTGTGCATATTCCGGTAAAGGACGGAGCCGCGCGGATAGCGATATTCGGCCATGGCAATGCCCATATTCTATCACTAAGGGGATTTACCTTGTCAAAACGGCCGCGGCTGTGTGACGAAAAGTGCGGCAGTAATCTAAGACGCGAATTATGATCAGCGGCCATCGGCTGGAGCGGACATAGAGGGTTCAGCCTTGACGAAATGCTCTTGGAGGGAACCCGCTCCGGCGGGCGCGAGGACTGTTTGAGCACGAGAAGATCTCGCGGCCAGAGAAAAGAAGCCGAGAGACAAAGGCTGGAGAGGGAATCTGGGGCGCGGAGTTCCGCAGCGCCGAGAAGAGCTTTGAGGCAACGGCGTTAAGAACCCGATTGGGAGCGAGGCCGATGGGCGGCTGATCATAGCCACCATTTTCCATGCTGATCCCGCTTCTCGTCACAGAGCCAACGGCCGCTTCCGTTTTCAGTCCCTGTTCAGGACATCGAGCATGATCTTCTGAAGGTGCAGGACGAATTGGACTTTTTCCTCTTTGCTCGAGTCGAGGCGCGGGAAAGTCACCGGCGGCAGGAACTGAACGGTGATCCGGGGACGCTCGTACCGTTTGATCCCAAGGCGCTGAAGCAGCAAACGAAACACCCGGTACGGAAGGATCCTGTCGGCGATATATCTTTTATATGTCGCGAAGCCGAGCTGGGGTTTCTCCTGGATCACGCTGGGGACTATCTTCAAGGTTTTCCCTCGTTTCTGGAGCATCTCGGCCAGGGACGGCAGCGTGGTCGGGACGTGGCTCCTCGTCGCCTCTTGATGGGTGTATCCCCCTCTCGGCGCGATGGCCACGAGCTCGTCGTTCTCCAGGGACCTGAAGCAGCTTTCAAACGCTTCCCGGTTGATGCGCCGCTTGATGGATTCCTCTTCCGGCGAGCCGGGGGGATGCACGAAGACCGGGATAAAATTGTATCCCATGATGTTAGCGGTCACGAAACCGGTCAACAACCGGCTGGTCCTATCCATTATCTTCCGCGTCAGGGCATGCCGGGCCCACTTCTTCTGAGCACCGGCGGAGAAAACGGAGTTCCGGACATCCTTGAGCGTCTCGGCAAGAATGGCGGGATTGGCGACCTTGGCATCCACGAAAAACCGAATGGGCGGGTCGGGGGGAGCGGCCAGCGCCAGGAAAAGCGGCTCGACTCGTGTCGTCTGATGGTTATAGACATAGATAAGAGGTCCAGCCCTCGGGATATTGGCAAGGCCGACGGCTCTAGGCCAGGGACAGATGGGAAGGTATTTCATGATGCGGATGCTGTTCCGGTAAGAGAAAGTAATCATCAGTTCTTTCTGCTGGAAAGAGCAAGGCCACTCGAAAGGCCTTATATATATAATGTGCTCGGGAGAGAGTGTCAAGGCAAGAACGGGAAATTGGATGCATAACTTCCGTGTTTCTTTTTGGCCGGGAGAATAATATAATCGGTTCACCGAAGACATCATGGAAAGGAAGTCATCCGCCTCTGCCGCTGCCCGGGTTGCCCTCATGGCCGCCGCGGTCTTCCTGGTCATCTATCCCGGCCTTATTCTCTGTAAAAGAATCGCTCCTTCCTCGACCAAGCCGGCTGCCTTCAAAGATTTTGTCGATAGGACCGTCTCCGCCGAAAAGATCGACGGGTATTTGCGCTATCTCACGGCCGAACCGCACGTGGCCGCCTCGCCGCGGAACGACAAGCTGGCGCAATACATCGCCGGGAAGTGGAAGGAGTTCGGGCTCGAGGACGTCACCTTGGCCGCCTATGATGTCCTTCTCTCTTTTCCAAGATCCATCGAGGTCGAGCTCGTCTCCCCCCATCACGTCCGGCTCGAGATCAAAGAGAAAGGATACGCCGAGGACCCGGACACGATGAACCCCGAGGTCGGGATCCCCTACAATGCCTATTCGCGCTCGGGTGACGTCACGGCACCGCTCGTCTACGCCAACGGGGGCAATCCGGAAGACTACGACCTGCTTGAAACGCGAGGAATAGACGTCAAGGGGAAGATCGCCCTGGTCCGGTATTCCTCGCCTTATAGCTACCGGGGATTCAAAGCGCTGACGGCCGAAAAAAGAGGGCTGGCCGGGCTCTTGATCTATTCAGATCCTAAAGAGGACGGATATGCCCGCGGTCCCGTATTCCCGGCTGGGCCGTGGGGGCCCCCAAGCCATATCCAGCGAGGCGGCATCCCTTATGATTTCATCTATCCGGGAGACCCGTTGACGCCGGGCTGGGCATCGAAACCGGACGGCCGGAAGCTTTCTCTCGAGGAGGCCAAAACCATCCCCAGAATCATCAGCGTTCCGCTCTCGGCCGAAAACGCCCGTCCCCTGCTCGAATCTCTGGATGGAGAGGAGGCGCCTCAGGATTGGCAGGGAGCGCTTCCCATCACTTACCGCCTTGCCGGCTCCCAAGCGCGAGTCCGCATGCGGGTCGAGATGGAAGAGCCGGTCAAGACCATCACCAACGTGATCGGCCGTCTCAAGGGGACGGAATCCCCTGAGGAGGTTATTCTCGTCGGCAACCACCGCGATGCCTGGGTGTACGGCGGACACGACCCCTCGAGCGGCACCGCTTGCCTCATGGAGCTGGCCAGAGCGCTGGGGGAGGCTAAGCGAGCTGGATTCAACCCGCGGAGAACGGTCATCCTGGCCAGTTGGGATGCCGAGGAGTTCACGCTCACCGGCTCAACGGAATGGGGAGAAGACCACAAAGATGAGCTGAGAAAAAACCTGATCGCCTACCTCAACGTCGATAGCTCCGCTTCGGGCAGGAATTTCAGCGTCCAGGGAGTCCCCAGCCTGATTCCTGTCATCCATCAAGCTCTGAGGGAAGTCGAAGACCCGGTCGAGAAAAAGCCGGTCTATGACGTCTGGAAGGCGGGAACGACCAATGAAGAAGGCGATATAGAAGAAGGCCGGGTCGAACCCATCGGAAGCGGAAGCGACCACGCCGTCTTCCTCCAGCATCTCGGCGCCCCGGCGCTGGACATGACTTTCGGCGGCGACTACGGCGTTTATCATTCCATCTACGACAATTACTACTGGATGAGCCACTTCGGCGACCCGGGCATGCAGTACACAGCGGCGTTGGCCAGGATCTGGGCGCACATGATCATCGACCTCGCCTGCCGACCTCTTCTGCCGCTCGACTTTGAAACTTATGCGCGAGAGCTCCAAAGATACCTCTTCGACTGGGCGGAGGAGCATGACCCGGAAAAAGAGAAGTGCGCGGGGCTTATCGTCTTCCTCCAGGAGATGGAAAGGGCGGCGTCACGCCTTCATCCTTATCTCTTCAATTCAGACAAGGCGGCTGCTTCAGATCCAGATGTGCGGGGAAACATCAACAAACTGCTCCTCGGGCTCGAGAGAAAGTTCGTAGACCCGGCAGGAATTCCGAATCGTCCCTGGTACAAACACCTCGTCTTCGGAGCTAGGTATACATATGACGTTCTTCTACTCCCGGCGCTGACCGAAGCGTCTGAGACGGCGAACGAACAGGACGTCATGACGGCAATCGAGAATCTAGAGAAAGCCGTTGCCATCGCGACCGCCAGGCTCGAGGAGATGCTGGCGCTCTTCAAAGGATAGGAGGAAAAAGAGAAAAATGAAGAAGGCGAATTCGATTCATCAGTGGGCGCTTGTTTTTTTGCTGGTTTTCGGCGCCCCTAGCATTTTCCTCCAGCCGGCAGAGAGACAAAATCAGCAGCAACTGCAGACGGCCCCGGTCCTCAAAGAGATCCAGGTGCCGGTCATCCACGTCAAGGGAAGCCACTTTGAAGTCGGCTATCAAATTGGAACCCAATTGAAGAAAAATCTTCTTCAGGAAGTGGCCGAGATGAAGGAGGAGCCGGACTGGAAAAAGATCCGGGCCGAGGCGGAATTGTTCCTGGCGTATTCCCGGAAATATCTTCCCGAATACGTTGCCGAAGCGAAGGGTACGGCCGACGCCGCAGGCCTGGAGCTCGAGGACCTCTTCCCGACACTGTGCGAGGAATTGTGGGACGATAATTACAAGTTCACCAAGGGCTGCAGCGACCTCATCGCCTCCAACGACGTGACCGCCGACGGGTCGGTCCTGGCCGCCCACAACAACGACACGTCCCCCTCCACCCAGGAGCTGGTCACGATCATCCATTACCAGGTGGACGGTGAGCCGGAAATCGTGGCCGTCGGCTACGGCGGACTGGGGATCAGCGTCGGCTATAACTCGGCCGGGATCAGCCTAACCGGAAACCAGGTCGACTCCAATGACATGAAGGTCGGAGTGCCAAGGCTTCTCCTCGTCCGCAAGATCCTTGCTGCCCAGACAATTGGCCAGGCCATCGACGCGGCCATCCTCAAGGAGCGGGCCTCCAACTATAACCAGGTGATCACTGACCAAAACGGCGAGATCTACAGCATCGAAGGCTCGGCGACGGATTACGCGCCCCTTTATTCGACGGAAGGCTACCTCGTCCACACCAATCATTATGTGGCGCCCTGGATGAGGAAGTTCGAGTACAATCCCCACGGCATCACCAGCTCGATCGTCCGCTACAACCGCGGGGCCAGGCTGCTCAAAAACAACCGGGGCCGGATCACCGTCGACCTGCTCAAGCAATTCCTGTCCGACCATGTCAACTATCCCGGGTCGATCTGCCGGCACGGAACGTATGTCAAAACGACCTTCTCGGTGATCATCAACCTAACTACGGGAACGATGCTTCTGGCCAGGGGCAATCCCTGTGAAGTCAAGTACAACGAATATAAGCTTTTTACCGGGAAAGTCAGCTGAAGGGAGAAGCGGACATGGCCGGCACGGAAAAAATCACCAGGCTGCTCGTCAATCTGATCAAAGCCCGCAGCTATCCGGGCATTCCCAAACAGGAGGCGGCCGCGGCCGCCGAGCTCAAGGCTTTCCTGGAAGAGAATCACGTCCCCGCGGGCGTTGAGGAGGTCAAGGACGGGCGGCCGAACCTGACGGCGACCGTTGACAGCGGACGGCCCGGCCGCCATCTCCTGCTCTGCGGGCACACCGACACCGTGCCGCCGAACGCCGGAAGTGAGGTCGACTTTTTTGCGGCCGTTGAGAAGGAGGGGAGACTCTACGGCCGGGGGACAGCGGACATGAAGGGCGCCCTGGCGTCCATGGCCGGAGCGTTGGTTGAGCTAGCCGGACAGAAAACCCTCGCCGCCGGGAAGGTGACGCTGGCCGCCGTAATCGACGAAGAGATGGAAAGCCTCGGCGCCGAAGCCCTCATC
>JBAUIH010000326.1:0-8304 GCA_049682755.1 Candidatus Aminicenantales bacterium
ACAAAAAGACACTGGGGGCATAGATAGCATACGGGCAGACTATTTCAATGTCCCAGCTGAAAGAGCAAACGAAGCCTTTTTTAATGAGACAAGATTTTCTACAGGGAGGATTCAATGAAACTAAGTGCACGCAACAAAAAGACGCTTATTGTTGAAATAAAATTTGCACTCGAAAAAATGAAGTCTGAAAAGGAGCCTAATTCCATTTTATATTATTTCAGCGCTGTTTATGGCGTAATGTACAGAATTTTCAATATTGAATATGATTCGGACCTTGTTTTTGCCCACTTTGTTATTAGCTCGACATACAATCAAATAAATTCAAGAATTCAAGTTCCAGATAAGGTCATACAGCTGCCGCCAGACTTGTTCGATAAGCTTATTAAAACTACGGAAGAATTATTGGACGCAATGGTCTACGATAAAAATCTGTATGAGGCGCTGAAAACTTTTACGTTATTGGGTTACGTCACAGTGGGAAACGGCTATTATCTATATCAGAAGGGGCTGCTCAAAATTTAAGCTTATAAAAATATATGCCAAGATCGCACCTGCTTTCTTGATAAATTATTATAAGCAGAAGAAATGGCGTGAAATTTGGTTAACGATTTTGATAACGATAGCTTTTCTGTGTAAATTTTATTGACGTCGCGCTAATTATTGGCTTTTTGACTTATCTCTTCAATCAACGCCTGGTCCCTTGGATAGAGCGTGTTTGTCATTTTAACGAAGCACTGAACATAATATCTATAGGTCTCAAACTTGATGTCAGCTTCCTCTGACGGGAGCCCCGTCTTTTTGAATGATGTCGGAAATTCCACCCGAATCATCGCATGCTCGTCTTTTTTGTTTTGCCGAATATGATTCCCGAATAATATAAATCTGAATACATAGGCTTCACGATGAGATAACTATGGAAGGCTTGGGCAGCAAGCTCAATAGCTTTTCAGCCTCTTGAAATATCTTTTTGGTTTCCTTGTAATTATTGGGATCTAGCATTCTTTCAAACTTTTCTAAATCACAGCCATACCATAAATCACGCATCAGATTCGGCAGACCTCCATGCTGAAACGAATGCCTCAGGTTAAGAATCAGGTTAATCGATTCTTTCATCCGATTAAGTCTCTTCTCCTCTATGTTCTTTGAAAACGAAGCAGAAGATCTTTTTAACCTCTCGATAATAATATCCCTTGCCTTGCCAAAACCCATTTTTTCTAATTTTATCCAATCTTCATCGGAGCGTAATAGCTTCCAATACAGTGAATTGCATATCAATTCAGTATATAGTCTGATCCAGGCCGCGAAATTGGGCTAGTGGGCGAGTGAAATATTTGTCATCTCGTTTTTATGTGGATTTATTTCGTCCTCCAATTTCTTCTCGAAATAAGCCACATGATTTCGGATAATATTCTCATTCCCCCACGCAGATAAATATGTCAGGGACTCATCAAATGATACCATTCTCTTGGACATGGGTTTGAAACTATCTGCGCATATTCATAGAATTCCTCATTCTTGTGCTTTCATAGCAATTGAATCGTAAAGAAACATTTTCAATCTATGCCGTTGGTCTGAGACAAATGATTTGCTCCCTTTGATAAATCCGTTCTTCTTAAGCGCTTTATGCATAGGCAGCTTTTCTATCCGTGAGGTAGAGAAAACATTAAAATCCTTAACGCGCGAAAGGAGGGTTTTGACGAGTTCGTTTGAAAATCTCTTCCCTCTCCATTTTGGCTCGACATATACCCAGCCTAATTCTCTTTCAAATTCATGATATCTGTGAAGCAATCCGGACTTCTCAAACACCTTCTTCTTATATGGAGGCAAAGGGATTTTTAAAGCCGTGATTCCAACTACTAAGTCGCCCACATAACCAAACGCCAACAGAGAAGCGCTACGGATCCTGTTGCGAAGGCCCCAGGATATTACCTCTCCTCCCATCTTTACTAACCTCTGAAACTCCTGTAACTCTTGCTCCGTACACTGGGAGGAGGCCTTTATCAACATCTTCATGTCTTTTTGCGGTGTTTCGTTCATTTTCTAAACTCGATAAAAGCGATAAACCTCTCTCCGATATCAGTAGTCCGAGAGGCAAAAATTCCTTGTTTCGTCATCGTTGTACGCAAGGATTCGATAGACATTAATCCCCTGGAGTAAAGATCTCGGATGATAAGATCATAGAAGGCTCTTTTCCCTTTTAGCTCAGGGAATGCATCTTCAAGCGCATGAGCGGGGGCCCCGAATTCCAATTCATGAAACTTTATATTCTGCTCTTTTCCCCATCTTTTCGGATCATCAAAGTATTTTAGAATTCTTATATGCCATGATGTTAATGTGTCAACGAAGCTAAGGAACATTAGCTGAAGATCTTCTTCCGGTGCACTTGGAATCGCTGCGTTTAGAACTGCGTTCCTGAGGGCGTTCAGCTTCTCTTCTTGATGGTTCTTTAAAGCCGTTTGGCTTGCATGCATGACTGTTGTAATGAAAGAATCGTTCCCAACAAGGTATTCGATTTTGAATCCTTCAATTTTGCTCTCTAGATCTTTTAAACCCTCTGCGATCGACTCCATCCATTTGTCTCGACGCTTTGCTAGAGGTGGAGCTATAACTAAATTGAATATTTCTGATGCCAATCCACCGGCAAGAGGAATCTCGCTCAGTATTCCTTTGGTTGCTGCGTGGGCTATGTCGCCCTTAGAAATGTGTGGCCTATCTTTCATTTTACCCCCCCCCCCCCTATTTTTGATTCTTCTTCTTGTTATTTATATCCTTCGAATAGTCGGCACGAGACTCGGCGGCGGCATGTACTTGCCGCCCTTCAGAAACCGGATATTCTTTGGCTTCCGGCTTCATTTTCGATTCTTCTTCTTTCCATTCAGCGATACGGTGCTTAAGATAGGAGTAAAACGCAGGACGCTTGCGGGAGAAAACAGGGAAAGTGAAAAGCATGTACTCGAAGTCGTCTGGAGTAAGCCCATAGGCTTGGGCAATGCCCTTATTTGCCAGCCAGATTTCCGGATACTTAGCCGCTATTTCGGCTATGTGGCGGACCTTACCTGAGTTACCGGATGTGCATTCGACCATAGGAATTTTTCCAAGTGACGGGATAGGAAGACGCGTCAAGTATCCAAAACTGAGATGCATTCCAGCCGTGCGGAATCGAAGGCAGAAATCAAATACTATTGAATTAAAAACTGTTGCAGCCTCGCTCAGTGAGATTCCATCTACATGTAGACCTGACAGGGTATGGCCAAAGCACGATCCAATAGGCAACAGCGCAGATATGCAAGTACGCTCATTAGTATTGCTCGCGATATCCCGGAAGACGAGTTTGGAGCTGGGGTCGGGGAGGCGGCCGTTCTTTTTTTCGGCGGCGTCGAGGCTGACCCAGCGTTCCCGGGGAGAGACGCTCGAGCTCTTTTTTTATGACACTCACCATCCAAGGAATTGGGCCGGGAAAGGCGAATTCTTTTCCCGGTTCCCGCCAGACTGCGGTCTCCTCAAGCTCTTCGAGGTCATGGCGCATGAAGGCCGCATCGAAAGCCGCGCCTTCAGGTTTAGTTTTTCTAAAGACAAGGCTGACGAACTTATATCGTGAATCGATCGGGAAAACTTTGTTTCTATTTTCAAATCCGTAGAACCGTTCGTCATGCGCTTCTTCAATAAGAAGGCGTCTCAAACCCGTGCAGCCTTCGTTGTTGTAAATGGCTGAGGGCACGAGGAAACCGACCCGGCCGTCCGGGGCAGTGAGCCTCCAGGCCCGCTCGATGAAAAACTTGAAAAGATCGGGGTCGCCTCCGGTGCTCTTGCCGTCGATCGTCCAGTCCTGGAAGGAAAAATCGCCGCCCTTTTTCAACGAAAGAGCGGTTGTTTTCAAGCGCTCTTCGTAAGCTTTGAACGCGGAGGCTAAAGAAGGATCGGCCGCCTGGAGTTCGGCAATGCGACGGTCGAGCTCACCGCCCTTGAAGGCGCGAATCAAGACGTCGGCCCGGCCATAGAATTCCTTGCGGTCCGGCTTGATCTTCTCCCAAGGGGGATTGCCGAGGACGACATCGAAGCCGGGCCGTGCCTGGTCAAGGAAGACTTCGGGATACTCGAGCTCCCAGTGGAAAAACCTCTCCCGGCTTCGAACTTCATCGAAAGCGAGCCGCCATTCCTGAGCTTTGATGTGACGGCGAAGCTCCTCCGGCGAGCGGGCGAGGTCGCAGAGATAATCCCATTCGTCCCAGATTTCCGGGACGAACGCCGATGTAGAACGCAGGTCGAATAGAAGTTTCACCGTCTCGAGGAGTTGATCAGCCCGGCCGCGTAGGTGGTCTTTGTATTCCTGCTCCTGGATGGATTCCGGCTCCTAGGCCTCGCGGCGGAGGTCTTCGGGGTCGGTTGAATCGATTAGGACGCGCAGCCGCGCCGCTTCGGCCGCTGCATCGTGGACGGATTTCTGGAAGAGCCCCAGTTGATGGCGAATTCCCGAAGGCTCGAGGCGGGAGTCGGGTTTCTTTTGCAGCTGTGATTTCTCGCCTTTGCCCGCCCGGCCGGCATTCTTCCGTTCAAGCGAAGGAAGGGGCGGCGCGTCGAGGCGGTCAAGCCTGGTTCCGAGGAGCGAATTCCCGCAGCGGATGTGATGCTCGAAATAGGTCAAGGGCCTGTCTCCGGCAACGGATTCTATCCAGAGGGCGACGCGGGCGAGCTGGACGGCCGTCGGGTTGAGGTCGACTCCGAAGAGGCATCGTTCGGCGATCCGGCGTTTGCACCACGCGCGCGCTTCGGAATTCGCCGCCCGGGCGTCCTTATCCGAGGCGCGCCAGTCCGCGTCCCAGCCTTGGCCGGTCGTACTCCGGAAATCCCGGGGCGGACGGCCGTTCCCCTCCTCAACGTAAGCGCGATGAAGGGACTGGCCGAGAAAACGCATGGCCTCGACGAGAAAATGGGCGCTCCCGCAGGCGGGGTCGAGGATTCGGAGGCGTTCGATCTCGGCGGAGGACTTGTCTTTGATCAGAGGTCCCAAGGTATGCCGGACCAGGTCGCAAACGAGGGGCCTCACAGTGTAGAACGAGCCGGAGCCTTTCTTGGCCGGTCCCGGGACGAAATGAAACATCCCGGGCTCTAGCCTGCGGATGAGGCGAGCCGTGGCGCCCTTGGCGACCTCTTCTTCGCCTTCCTCGATCTCACCTTCACTTTCCTCATCCGAGTCTGGGAGTTCGGCCTGGCCGTCAGCTTCGAGCTCCTGAGCAGACTCCTCGTCTCCGGCTTCATCTGATGGACATTCGGGATGAAGCCGCTCGGCCGGGTTTCCGGCTACGAGGCCGATGTCACCGCGAAGAACCAAGTTCTTCTGTTCACAGAGGCGGATGACATCGTCCGGAAGAAGACAGAATGTTCGTCCCTGGACCCGGATATCCAGGGTTGTCCGGCGGGCGATCCGGGGTTCGTATTCGAGCAGGCCTTCATAGACAGCCCCCAGGTTCTCGATGTCGAGTTCGCGGAAAGAGACGCGTTCCCGGCCGACGCCGGGCCGCGGAGTCGAGGTCGCCAGGTCGAGCATGATCCGGGCGACCAGGCGGTCGGAGAGCTTGGCGGAATCAAGGATGCGTCCTTCGGGAGTCTCGAGGCTGAAAAAGTCGCTTCCCCGGGGAGGGATGTTTTCCCACCGGCTGATCCGGGGGAGGCCTTTGTCGCAAATCCGGAAAAGCGCCCGAAGGCGGCGCCAGAACGAGGAGCGGTTCTCAGGCCAGGAGGATTCCTTGAAGGCGAGGACTTCATCGAGGAGTCCTTGAGCGGAATAGATTTCGCGGTAGATCGGGTGGTCGTCGAGGCGGGGGTCGCGGGCTTCGGCGTAAAGGATGAAGAGGATCCGATAGAGGCAGGCGAGAGCGGCATCGCGGTAAAGACGGAGGCCGGCTTCGTCGAGGTCGAGCGGCGAAGCGAACCGGCCCTGAGCCGTGGCGTCCTCGACCAGCCCGGCGACCAGGGACTCGGCCGCCGTAAAAACAGCGCTTTTGAGGTCTTCGGAGACTTTTTCGGCGTGAGCCCGGCTTTGCCTCTCGATTTCCTGCCGTCTGCGGTTTTTGAGAGATTCGACGGCGGATTTCCGGGCGGCAAAGCTCCGGGGTTCAGGATCCCCGGGTTCGCCGAAGAGACGCTGCTATCCGGTTATTTCGATAAGCTTGCGGGCTCTCTTTTCCTCTTCCTCGATTTCGCGAATCCGGTCTGCGGTGTCGAGTTCCAGGTCTCTGAGCATCCGGTCGGCCAATGTTTTCCGCTTCTCGCGCAACTCTTCTGCGCGCAAGGCAAGCCATCGTGTCGCTTCTTGGGTGGCCAGGTCTCGAAGGCGATCAAATGAAGGGGCAAAGAGTTGCTCGAGACGGCTCGAATCCACTTCCTCCTGAGATTCGGATTCCGAAAGATAGCGAAGGTTATCGGCCGGATCGCCCAGGATTTGTCCGGCCGCATTGACTCGGACGGCCAGGATATGCTCCTCCCGGCCGCCGTCTTCATCACCGATGGCGCCATGGAAAGTGAAGATGACGGAGGGAGGTTCGTCGGAAGAAACGGAACGGGCGGCAAGGCGCCGGGGAGTCAGCCCGTGCGCTGTTGAATATACTTGAAGAAGGCGGCAGCGAGCGTCTTTCGAGAGGGCCCGGGCGAGAGGATGAAGGGGTGTGATGTATTCGACTTCGTCGGTCCTGAAGCGCACCGCGACCGAGCGGCGGAACGTCGCGGCAGGGTAGGAGGGAAGCACGTTTTCACCGCGGAAAAGCAGCGGGACGTCGATACGAAAAACGCCCTCGCGCTCCGGGTCGGGTCGGACTGCGGAACGGCCCAGGGTGCTGATGACGATTTCCTCGAGTTCCGTGTCATCGGGAAGAAGGGGCTCCGAGGTATGAAGAAGCCGGCAGATTTTTTCCTCTTCTTCGTTCTGGGCTCGGCTCAGGGTGAGTAGATGTCCGGAGTTCTTGATGAAGTCCGCTGTCCGGTCCTCGAAAAGCCGGATGAGCTGGCGTTTTTGGGATTCGATCCCGGAGGATTCCGGGTTCAGCTCGACGAGGCCTTCTCGAAGGTCGCTTTTTCCCGATAGGACTCCCAGGACGTCGGGCGTCGAGATGCGCTGGCGGGACATTTCTTCGATTTTTTGGACAAGCCGGTCGAGGACATCGTCTTCGGGACTATCGGGATAGTAGAGATAGCGGATGACCGGCTCCCTTATCTGCCCGTAGCGGTCGATACGTCCGTTGCGCTGCTCGAGGCGGTTCGGGTTCCAGGGGAGCTCAAGGTGGATAACCCGGCGGCAGGATTTCTGGAGGTTGAGACCCTCGGAAGCGGCATCGGTGGCCAGAAGGACGCGCGTCTCGGGCTTTTCGAAGATTCGCTCCCGGGTCAGCCGCTGCTTGCGGCTCAGGCCTCCGTGGAAGAGGACATACCGTCCGGCAAAATCCGGATCGCTGTCGAACCGGCATTGAATGGCTTCGAGAGTATCCCTGTATTCGGTGAATACGATCGCTTTCTCCGCGGGGTCCTCGGAGAATACGCTCCGGAGCTCGGCGACGAGGGTTTCGATCTTGGGGTCGGGCGGAGGAAGTTTTGAAAACAAGCGCCGGATCCCGCTAATCGCGCTGATCTCTGCTTTGCGGCGCCGTTCATCGCGGGGCACGGCGCTTCTTATGACCCTGATCGCAGTTCTTTCGGCAGCGGATTCGGTGAGGGGGATGTCGGAGCGGAGATCGCGGACCTCGGCGGGAGACGGAGGCTCTTCTCTGAGTTCTTCTTTGCGCAGGGATTCCAGCCGGCAATCGAGCGTTTTTTTGAGCGCGGAGCGGCTCGAGAGGGCCCGCTTTTTGATGATCTGCATGGCGAACCCGATGAGCTCCGCGTCTTCTGTTTCCTGAGCCTGGCGGGCCGTCCGCGAGCAGTAAGAGGCGACTTTCTTGAGAAGCTCCTTTTCGGGCTCGCTCAGGTTCGTGACCGGGATTCCCGAGACATGGCGCTTCGGGAAGAGAGGAACTTCTTTTCCGTCGGGAATCTGCCGGATGATCTGGGATTTCATCCGGCGGATTCGCGCCGCCTCCATGCGGCGCTCGAGATCGGCAGGCGATCCGTGGAATGTGGCCAGGGTGGGCTCGACGAGTTCGATGAGAGAACGGAAGGAATGGGAATAGCCGTTATGCGGAGTGGCGGTCAGGAGAAGGAGTCCACGGGATGAATCGCGGAGCGCTGTGCCGAGCCGGGTTCGTTGCGTTCGGTAGGTGGCAGCCGTAAGGACATCGTGAACAGTTTTCTAATGCTTCCAACCGTAAGGACATCGTG
>JBAUIH010000327.1:0-2288 GCA_049682755.1 Candidatus Aminicenantales bacterium
GGCCTCCAGCGGGGGCTCAAGGTCGCTCTCGTCGAATCCGGCAAGATCGGCGGCACCTGCCTGACCCGGGGCTGCATCCCCTCCAAGGTCCTCGTCGCCCCCGCCGACGCCGTCCGCCAGGCGGAGCACTCCCGCAGGATCGGGGTCGGTCTCCGCCTTGAGGGAATCGACTGGGACCTCATCTCGCGCCGGATGTGGAAGAAAATCGACCTGAGCCGCGGGATGGAGAGCAAGCTGGCCGCTGTCGACAACCTCACCCTCTTCCGGGGCGCCGGCGAGTTCACCGGGGAGCGCCGGATGAGGGTCCGGCTCGGTGATGGCACTTTCTCCGGCGAGTTCGAGGGCGGGCGCATCGTCCTCGCTCCCGGCACCCGCTCGGCCGTCCCGCCCGTCCGGGGCCTGGAAGAGGCCTGCTACGTCACGAGCGAGTCCTTTTTCGGAGAGAAGTTCCCGAAAAAGCCGTGGAAGAGCCTGATCCTCGTCGGCGGCGGGATCATCGCCGCCGAATTCGCCCACATCTTCTCCGCTCTTGGAACCCAAGTGACGATCCTCGAGATGCTCCCCCGGCTGCTCACGACCGAAGAACCCGAGATCAGCGACTTCGTCGAGCGGCAATTCCGCAAGCGTATGGATGTGCGCCTCGGAGCCAAGGCCGTCGCCGCCCGCGCCTCGAAGGGCGGCAAGGCCGTCGTTTACGAGGACGCCGCGACCGGGAAGACCGGGGAGGTCGAGGCCGAGGAGATCTTCGTCGCCGTGGGCCGACGCTCGAACGCCGACACCCTCCGCCTCGACAGGACCGGGGTCGAAACCGATGCCCGCGATTGGATTATCGTCAACGCGTTCCTCGAGACCTCGAAGCCCGGGATCTGGGCCCTCGGCGACGCTACGGGAAGCTACCAGTTCCGGCATAAGGCGAATTATGACACCGAGATCCTCGTCCATAACATGTTCGGTGCCCCGCCGCCCGTCTCTCCGGATGCGCCGGGTCCGGACGCTCACGCCGGCCGCAAAATTCCCGTCGACTACTCGGCGGTCCCCTGGGCGGTCTACACTGAACCTCCGATCGGGCATGTCGGGATGACGGAGAAAGAGGCCGTCGAGGCGGGACACGAGATCTATGTCGCCGTCCACCGCTTTTCGGAAGTGGCCAAAGGGTACGCCATGGGCTACGAGCCGGGTGATGATGACGACGGATTCGTCAAGCTCGTCATCGACAAGTCCTACCGGATCCTGGGGGCCCATGTCGTCGGGCCTCACGCGGACATCCTCGTCCAACCGTTCGTCTATCTCATGAACGCGGGGTTCACCTGCGACGTCGCGAAGAAGGCGGGCGAAGCCCCGGCCCTCCTTCTCAAGGCCGAACGGGCCTGCCCCGAGGCCGGCTCTTTACTTCCCATCTACCGCTCGATGATCATCCACCCCTCGCTCAACGAGGTCACCGGCTGGGCCCTCGGCAACCTGCGCCCGGTCAACATCAAAAAAGGGTAAAAAAGGGTGACGCCATACGCTGTCCCCCAATTTGCGAAACTAAAACCCAAGAAGTAGGGACGCGATATACTGTCACTAATTTCATATTCATATGCGCACACCTCGATCCGCTCGCCTAAAGGCCGATCAGTTATCGATGTCCTTACGGTTTCAATCATTAAGAATCGCTTATCGATGTCCTTAGGGCTACCACCTAAGGCTCCAAAGGATAACAAACCTATGTGAGAATCCGACCTCAGACGGTTCGTCTATTTAGTGTGTTAAGATTATCGGCGGAATCGGAGATATGAGAAAATGAAAACATGTTATAATATGGGCAAATCTGGAGTATTGCCCATGAAATCAATCAAGATCATCGTCGAAAAGCATCCTGACGGCTACGTGGCCTATCCTTTGGGGATCAAGGGAGTCGTTGTCGGCCAGGGGGATACATATGAAGAAGCGCTGGCCGATGTGCAATCCGCCATCCGCTTTCATGTCGAGAGCTTCGGAGAGTCTGTGCTGGAAATTGACCCACCGATTTTGGAGGCTTTTATTGCCGAGACCGGGATTGATGTTTGATGCAGAAGTTTCCCATCGATGCCCCGAAACAAAAAGTCATTGCCACCCTTAGAGAGCTTGGATTCCGTATTGTCCGCGATAAAGAGCATATTTCAATGCTTCGCAAAAATGCAGATGGCACGGAGACGCCCCTGACAATGCCGAACCATCCTAAAATCAAATCTTCAACACTCCGGACGATCTGCCAACAATCCGGCATTTCAAGGGAAGAATTCCTACGCGCTTATAAATAGGCGAAA
>JBAUIH010000328.1:0-2815 GCA_049682755.1 Candidatus Aminicenantales bacterium
AGGGGAGAGCCGAGCAGGGAGCCTGGCGGAGGGAGAGAGAACCCACACGCAGAGGTGGCACAGTCTCTTCCCTGAACTTCGCCGGGTGGAGGAGGTGGCGAGACGACAACCGGAGGCCAAGTTTACCAGCCTGGCCCATTACCTGACGGTTGCGTTGCTAGAAAAAGCTTACGAGGTCCTGGAGGCGGATGCCGCGCCGGGCGTGGATGGCGTGACCAAGAAGGAATACGGTCGGGACCTGGAGAGGAACCTGAAGGAGCTGCACGAGCGGTTGAAGACGGGGAGATACCGGGCTAAGCCCGTTCTCCGGCGCTGGATTGAGAAGCCGGACGGAGGACAGCGAGCCTTGGGAATCCCGGTAGTTGAGGACAAGATCGTGCAGGGGGCGGTGGTGGAAATCCTGAACAGCATCTATGAAGCGGATTTCTACGGATTCAGCTACGGATACCGCCCGGGCCGGAGCGCCCATCAAGCGCTGCAAGCCCTCCAGACGGTCCTGCAGAAGGGACGGGTGAACTGGGTGCTGGATGCGGACATCAGTCGGTTTTTCGACACGATTGACCATCGGCGGCTGATGGCCGTGATCCGGCGGCGCGTGGTGGATCGGAGCCTGCTCAGGCTGATCGGCAAGTGGCTGGCGGTCGGAGTGGTGGAGGAGGATGGACGGCGGGAAGACTCCCGGAAAGGGACGCCGCAAGGAGGGGTCATATCTCCGGTTCTCGCCAACATCTTCCTCCATGAGGTCGTGGACGTGCACGAATGGCGGAAGACCAAAGCGCGGGGAGAAGTTTATGTCATCCGTTATGCGGATGATCTTGTGCTGGCCGCGGAATATGAGGAAGACGCCGGAGAACTGCTGAAAGAACTCGAAGGCAGGCTGGAGAGATACGGGCTGAGTTTGAACAGAGAGAAGACGCGGGTCATTCGGTTCGGACGGAAGCCGGGAAGCGGAACGTTCGACTTCTTAGGGTTCACGCACATGGCGGGAAAAGACCGACAAGGGCGGTACCTGGTGATTCGCAAGACCGCCTGCAAACGCCTGAATCGAAGCCTGAAAGCCATCGGGGTCTGGTGCAAGAAATATCGGCACCGTCCCCTCGAATGGCAATGCCGGGAACTGGGCCGGAAACTTGTGGGCCATTACAATTACTACGGGATACGTGGGAACTTCAAGTCTCTCGGCCGGTTCTACAATCGGGCCTGGATGGCCTGGTGGCGGTCGTTGCGACGCCGCAGCCAGAAGGTTAACGTGCAACGCCTGAAAGAGCTCCTAACGAAAGTGTTTATCCTCCCCAAGCCGAGAATCACGCACTCCGAAGGTTGGCTGCCCGTCAATCCGGGTGACCTGCTTGGAAGAGCCGGATGCGGTAACGCTGCATGTCCGGATCTGTGAGGGTGAAATCCAGCAATGGATGAACTACTCGACTAGTGCCGTAGATTTGTTGCATGAAATAAAGAAGACGATGCAGAAAAAAATGAAATCCTGCAGGTTAGCAGCCGCGGAACCCCGAAGCTCATCAAGCCTGAGCCGGCTTCAGAAAAGGAGGCGATCGAATTAGAGGGAAGAGAACGCCAAGGGGCTGAAGGATAGAGATGGAAGATAAAAAACAAAATCAAAAGAAACCAGCCCTGGAGATAAAATTACTAAAGGATCGGATAAAGGAACTTGAGAAAATAGCCCTCGAGCGCAAGAAGATGGCGGAGGAGTTGAGAGAATCGAAGCAAAGATTCGAAGCCATTTTTGATGGAGCTATAGATGGACTACTTTTGGCAGATTTAGACACACGCAAGTTCAATATCGGTAATAGAAAAATATGTGAGATGCTTGGCTATGAACTGGATGAAATAAAAAAAATAGGGTTTGATGACATCCATCCAAAAGATGCTTTACCTCATGTTTTAGAACACGTTAGAAAGCAAGCAGCAGGAGAAATTGCAATTGCCGAAGACCTGCCAGTTAAAAGGAAAAACGGCAGTATTTTTTATGCGGACATTGCCGGATCTCCTCTGCAGATTGGCGGTAAACCTTTTCTGTTGGGTATTTTCAGGGACATCACCGAGCGCAAGCGGGCGGAGGAGGAGCTGAGCAAGAGCGAAGAGCGCTTTCGAGCTATAGCCGAAACAACCAGCGATATGATTTGGGAGGTGGACCAAAACGGAGTATATGCTTATGTCAACCAGAAAATCAAAAGCTGGTTGGGATATGACCCCAGTGAATTGATCGGCAAGAAGACCCCATTTGATCTAATGACGCCAGAGGATAAAGCGCGTAATGGAGAAATATTCCGCGATTTGGTGGAAAACCCCAAACCGTTTGCCAATTTGGAAAATTGGAATTTACACAAGGATGGCAGAAAGGTCTTATTGGAGAGCAGCGGAGTTCCTTTTTTTGATAGTCAGAGGCAATTTGCCGGCTTTCGGGGTATTGACCGCGACATCACCGAGCGCAAGAAGGCGGAGGAGTCATTACAGGAGAGCGAAGAGCGCTATAGAGCACTTTTTGATCGCTCGCTCGATTGCGTGTACATCCACGACTTTAATGGGAACTTTATTGACGCCAATCCCGCAGCTTTGGCCTTGCTCGGTTATCAAAGAGAAGAAATTCTATCTTTGAATTTCGCATCGTTGCTGACCGAGGACCAGTTTCCCTTGATTTCCCGGACTCTTGAAGAGCTTAAGAATACCGGGACGGCAAAAGATATCTCAGAGTATAGATTGACCTGACTTTACCCTGATTTATGTACACTATGTTTATCGAGGAGCAGAGGATTCACCTTTTTCAGGATCTCCTCTTGGGCCTTGCTCAACGTGACCG
>JBAUIH010000329.1:0-3456 GCA_049682755.1 Candidatus Aminicenantales bacterium
CATGATGATGTGATGCACCTCCTCGGGGAGTTTGATAGACTCCCCGAGGAGAATCTTGATTTTAGGAGGTACGCAGATGAATTATGTCGGTATTGACCATCAAAAGGATATCAGGAAAATAGGGCCCCTTTTAATCTTAAGCGGACGTTTTCGAAGTCAAAAAGTGCGATTTAAGGGCATTAGCGGCAAGCGGTCGGGTCCGGCTAAACATTTCTCTTCAGCCAGTTCTCCGTGGTGCCGAACTTCGTCCGGATGGCAACGCCCCAGCCCACGATGCTCAGGATGAAGGAGAAGAGAAATCCCAGGATGGGGATGAACTTGATCAGGCTGACGACGAGGAGGCCGATGACGACCGCCGCTATAGGCGTGGGAGCCCGGCGGTTAAATGACCGGCCGAGGCTCTCCCCGAAAAACAGGAAGAGAGCGACCTGTCCGAAGATTTTAACGACCAGACCGAAAGCCGCCAGGATGAGCAGGAACGGGATCCCGATCAGGACGAGGGACAGGAAGGCAAAGACGATGACCAGGCCGGAGAACAGGATGATGGCGATAAGCCCGGTCGCGGCGACGGGCCAGAAGGCGGTCCGGATCTGGGCGGAAGCGAGAGCCAGTTGACGGGGAAAGATGGCGACGGCAACCAGGGCGATGAGCAGCCAGACGAAAAAGCCGATCAGTTTGATGATCAGGAAGAGCGGCATCAGGGGGAAGGTCAAGATCCCGCCGCTCAGAAGCCGGCTGAGGTCCTTTCCGCCCTTGAAATAGACGGTGTCCCCTTCGATGACGCAGCCGGGTTCCTTTTCCAGTGTTCCGCCGAACGAGGCGACATCGCCTTTGACCACGGCGGTCGACTTGAGCGTAATGGCCGTCCCGATGCCGACGACCGAGTCCCCGACATCGCCGCTCAACGTGAGCGAGCCGCCGAAAACGATAATGTTCTCTTTGATCCGGCCTTCGACGGTGACATGGCCGCTGAAAGAAATGATATTGTCCTGGACCTCGTCCTTGGCGACGAAAATATCCTCTTTGAGACTGATCTTTTCATCGCCGCACAGCGGGAGCAGGGTTCCGGCGAGAAAGAGTGCGAGGAAAATAGAAAAAAATCTATGCTTCATGTCTAATCTCCGATCGAGAGCTTCTTGCGCATGCCGTAGAAAAACGTGGCCAAAATACCCAGGGCCAGGACGAGAATGAAAACTTGGATACCCGGAGGGACGAACGACGTCAAAAGCGACAAGCCCTTGGCGCCGGCCTCGAGGAGCGAGCGGAGGGTCCTGCCGATGAGCGACACGAAGGCGGCCACTTTGGCCGCAAGCACGGCGGCTGTCTTTATTGATTCCCAGAAGGTCCCGCCGGCGCTTCTGATAAACTCCAGGCCGCTCTTTCCCGAGGCGATCAAGGCGACCGAGATGAGGGTCAGAGCGAAGGTTCCCGCAGCCAGGGCGATGAGCCATAGCGGGCTTTGCGGCTGCGATTGGGGAAGCCGGGATATAACCCGCTCCGGGAAATCCTCAGGGACCTCGAACGGGGGCAGGCTGGAGGCGGCCTCGGCGATGCGTCTCCGCTCCTCGACCGCCCGCCGGCACCGCGGGCAGACGCGCAAGTGGCCTTCGATGTCTTTGGCCAGCTCCGGAGGAATCCCTCCTTCGAGATATTCGTAGAGATCGCTGAGCCTGAGACACTTCACGGCGTCTCCTCCAGCAGCCGGCGGATCATCTCCTTGGCCTGGAAGACCCGGTTTTTCACCGTTCCGAGCGGCAAATTCTTGATCTCCGCCATCTCCTCGTAGCTGAGCTCGTTGACGTGCCTCCAGACGAAGAGCTCGCGAAGAGGGCCCGGCAATTTTTCCATAGCCGTTTCGATTCTCCGCCGGATCTCCCCCAGCTCGAACGTTTGGGAAATCGAGGGCTCTTCATCGGGGACCTCGAGGGTCAGGCCGTCGTCCTCCCGGTCCAGGGGTTCACTTAAGGAAAAAGCGGCGATCTTCTTCTTCCGCCAATGGTCGATGACCAGGTTCGAAGCGATCTTGAACAGCCAGGTGCTGAACTTGTATCGGGGTTTGTAGGACCGCAGGGAGGCGTAGGCCTTGATGAAGACATCCTGGGTGAAATCGAGGGCCGCCTCCCGCTGTCCGACCATCCGGCCGACATAGTTCAGGAGCGGTTGCTGATATTTTCGGACGATCATCTCAAAGGCTTTCTGATCTCCTCGAAGGGTTCGCTTGACGAGATCCTGGTCTCTTTCTTCATTCATCGAGGACGTCCTGTCCTCAAGGATTCATACGGACGGCGCCGTAAATGGTTTAGCGGTTTTTCTCCGGCGGAAGGTCGTCGATGATCTCGCAGTCGGGGGGAACCTCGAGCTCAAAGATCCGGGCGTCGAAGCGGGGATTGAGCTTGAACCCGCTGAATCGGAACTCCTGCTTATTGCCCGCCCAATCCAAAAAGATGGCCCTCTCCAGGAGCCAGGTCCGGGGGTCCGTCTCGATCAAGATGTAAGAGAGCTCTCCTTCCTCCAGGGGGATCAGCTTGAGCTGGACGGACGTTTTTTTATCGGTGGGGAACTCGGCCGCCTCGATTGTGTAGGTCTCGATGAGCCTGGCTCTGCCCGTGAGCAGGGAGAAAACGGCCCAATCCTTTTCCTCGGGAGACAGGGTGTGTCGGAAGAGCTGATTGTCCTCCGGGAAATAAGCGAGCGAAACGCCTTCTTTATATACATAAATGTTGCGTTCCGGCTCCTGGTATTCCCAGCGCATCCGATCCGGCTTCTCCAGGAAAAGCTTCCCTTTTTCGAGAAGCGGCGTCGCCAGCGACGCGGAAAAGTAGGACTGCTCGAATTCGGCCTGGAGGGAACTGAGCGAGGCGAGGTTTTTCTCGATGTTGCGGGCGGCTTCCTGTGGTGAGATCGAAGCGGAAAGATATTCGGCCGAGAGAAAAAGAATGACGAGGCCGAGAGAAACAAAGGTCCTTTTCATGCGTCCAGGATTATAAACGATTTGCCGTCCGGTCTCAAATGGCCCGGAGTGCCGCCGGCATGTCCGCTTATCGGATTCAATTTGGCGCGGGAGGCCGACACGCGTTTTACTCGCCGGGACGTTTCTGCTATAAACCCGGTCGTGCGCCCGGAGTTTTTCCTCGCCCTGGCCGGCTATCTGGCCATCCTGCTCGGAGTCGGCCTGAAATTTTCCCCGCGGCTGAGAGACCTGGAAGGCTTTTTTCTGGCCTCCCGCTCCCTGTCGGCCTCCCTTGTCTTCCTCTCTTTGACCGCCTCCTGGTTCGGTGCGACCTCGATTCTCGTCACCGCCGACGATGCGTATCGCGCCGGCGTGAGCGCGCTCTGGTTGGTGGGCGTTCCGGCGACGGCGACCGTCCTCTTCCTGGCGCTTTTTCTGGCCGGCCCGATTCGCCGCCTGGCTGTGCAGACGCTGCCCGGGCTCGTTGAAGCGCGCTACGGCAAGAC
>JBAUIH010000330.1:0-8323 GCA_049682755.1 Candidatus Aminicenantales bacterium
GTCGTGGGCTCCGACCGGAGCAACCATCTCGGCGGATACATCATCGACGCGCTCACGGGCGCGGTCACTCCCGTCCTGAATACCGAAAAAGACGATTATAACGCCGTCAATCTCCTCGAATGGTCCCACGACGGCCGCTCCGTCTATTTCACCCGCAATGATTGGAAAGGCCAGAAGAGCGAGATCATCCTCCGAAGCCTCGAGACAGGGCAGGAGAGACGGATCGCCGCCCTCGCCGGACAAAACCGGTTTTTCCTGCTGCCTTCACTCTCGCCTGACGGAAGGTCGCTCGCAGTCGTCATCCTGGACCAGAATCAGAAATCCAATATCCTGGCGATCATGCCGGCCGAGGGCGGCGAGTGTCGTGAATTGCTGGAACTCGAGAATACCCCCGGGCCCAGAGGATTGGCCTGGAGCTCCGATTCCCAGACGATCTTCCTTGTCAAGTCTATCAAGACGGGCGGCCAGCAGCAGCCGAACCAGCGCCGCAATGAGCTCTGGCTGGTGTACGCCGAAACCGGGGAACAGCGCAAGCTCGGCGAGTTGCTGGAGGGACGGGGCGTCGAGATTTCGCCCCATCCGAACGGACGCAGCCTGATCTTCACCTGCGGCGTTTATCAATCAGAGGTCTGGGCCATGGAGAACTTCCTGCCTGCAGAAAAGGAATCTAAAAAGGGGATATAAAGAGACGAGCGCGATGTTAACCAAGTCTTCACCTAATCATCACACTTCCTTGACCCACGGGCTGCCAAATTTCCTTATCTTGTCAAGGAAAGGCAATGAAGCAAATTTTTGGAAGGAAGGAGAATGGGTGAATTGGGGTATCTGGAGATTGTCTGTGCCTTGACCCGGATACTGGCTTTTGGGGCGGGGATTTTAATCGGCTTGGCCTTTGTTTCCATCCTCTGGCTGTCTTTTTCCGAATGGCGGCATAAGAAGGCCTGAGGAGATTTCCACGCTGCCGATTTGTGCCCGCGATGACAGGTGAGCCTGCGCCAATCGGCGACTTTAACTATCTAAGAGCTCTGGGAAATGACAGAAAATCCTGATAAGATCGAATGACTATCTGCCATATTGCATCGAAATTAATGAGGAAGGGTCAATGATGAGTCAACGTCTTTCGGCTTGTACCGTTGTCCTGACTGGGATCGCCGCCGTTACCTTTGCAGGCAGCAGCCTTCAAGCGCAAGAAATAGAAATCAAAATGGAGGACGGCATCCCGGTCGTCTACAACCCCAAGGAACCGGTGCCCCAGGCCGGCCAGCCCTCCAAGTTCACTCTGAAGGAGGACTTTACCATCGGCAAGGATACGGAAGATCCGAACTGCATGTTTTCCGGTTTACAGCACACCCAGGTGGACGAAGAGGAATATATGATTGCCGCCGATTGGAAGGAGTGCCTGATTAAGGTTTACGACAGGAACGGAAAACACGTCCGCAGCTTCGGCCGGAAAGGCCAGGGGCCGGGCGAGATCGGCCTTCCTTATTACCTGGGGATCTTCCAGGGAAACAAAATCGTCGTCCATGACCAGATGAACGGCAAGTTCATCATCTACAGTCGCGAGGGCGAACTGCTCAAGGAAGTTCCCATGGGGATATACAGGACCATCACGAGATTTAAAGTGGACTCGGAGGGAAATTTCTATGCGTTTCCGAGGACCTTTGACGAGACCAAGGTCAGCTTTGAACTCAAGAAGTTCGATCCCGCGCTCGAACCGCTGGCCACCTTTGCGACTTATGAAGTCACGAGAAATCCCCGAGTCGTCCGGGCCTTTCAACCAGCCCAGCAGCTCTTTGTTCAGATCAGCCGGGATGAAAACATCATCTGGCTTGAGCCCCTCAAATACGAGCTCACTCTGATGAACAGGGAGGGGAAGGCCGTCAGAAAGATCGTCAAGGACTACGAACCCGTGAAAATCACCGAGGCCCACGAAAAAAGGCTCATCCAGCAGACGTGGGGCGACCAGGGAATCCGGCCCGGGTACAAATTTGATATCCCCAAGCACTTTCCGCCGGTGCGCGCCTTCTATGTCGACGATGACGAGCGCATTTATGTCCGTACTTATGATTATGTTGAAAAAGAGGGGCAGCAGCTCGACCGTTATGATGTCTTCGATCCCGAAGGCCGGTATATAGCCAAGTTCTACCATCCTCGCGCCGAAACGGCGCAGGCCTTCAGAAAAAACAAGATGTACGTCCGGGTGGAGGAGGAGGCCTACGGCATGGATCTGCTCAGAAGGTACAGCCTGATCTGGGAATAGCTCAAGCTCAAACGAGAGATTTTGGAAGTCATTGGGAATTGCGCCGGGATAGAATATCAATTAAATCTGTCGCACCACCGGGCAGCAGATTCTGATCCTGTCGTAAAAATATTGAGAAAATCTCTGAAATTTTGCGTCTCTATATATGAATAATTGGCCGACTTGACAGATATAATGGAAACCGATTGCTCTTGACATATAGCCATACAATATGTATGGTTGTATGTATGAAGGTAAAAACAACTTTGAAGATCGACGGCTCCGTGATGACGCTTCTGAAAAAGGAGGCCGCCCGCCGGGGTTGTACTATGTCCGAGCTGGTCGAGTCCGCCCTGCGGCAATTGTTCCGAGCTGACAATGCTCCGCGAAAAATCCCTCCCCTTCCCAAATTCAAGAGCGGCGGCCCCCTGGTGGATATCGCCGACCGGGACGCCCTCTATCAAGCCATGGAGGGCCGCTGATGTTCGTTGTCGATACGAATATCCTGGTCTATGCGGCGGATGAGGACTCCCCCTTCCACAAGTGCTGCGCCAGGTTAATAGAAGAATGGCGCAGGCAATCATCTGTCTGGTATGTGACCTGGGGAATTCTGTATGAATTTTTACGAGTGATCACCCATCCCAGGGTTTTCCGCAAACCCTGGTCTGTAACCGAGGCCTGGAAATTTGTTGAAGCCATTCTGGCCTCCCCTCCCCTGGGCATACTCATCGCCGCCGAGCGGCATGCCGATGTAGCCGCAGAAGTGATCAAGAACTTGCCGCTATTAAGTGGAAACTTGCTTTATGACGCGCAAACAGCGATCTTGATGCGGGAGCACGGAATCGAAAGAATCTACACCAGGGACACGGATTTCCATCGTTTTCCTTTCCTCGAGCCGGTCGATCCGACGACTTGAAAGCTCACTGCAGCTAGCGGGCTATTCACAGAAACTTCACACAATCAAGCCTATCCCGTTTATGGGCTCGCCTCAGCTTGAGTGAGACGATGCAACCTAAGGCACCGTCCCTATCATCGGGATCGAAGAAAGCAAAGAGTTCCATGGGCTTGAAATAGGGCATACTTCTATTCATACTAATGATATGAAAATCGCCATCTCCATTCCTGAGAGTGTTTTTCGCGAGGTCAAGAAACTCGCGGAGGAACAGAAGCGCTCTCGTAGCGAGATCTTTGTTGAAGCAGTCAGAGAATACCTGAAAAGACTCGAGTCGCGTCGCATTCTTGACTCATTGAACGAAGTTTATTCATCGCCCGAAACGCAAGAGGAAAGGGACGCCCGAACGGCGGCCTTGGATCTCTACAGGCACACGGTACTAGTCCCACCAGAGGATCCTTGAGATCGTCGCGGGCCTGCGCTTTGTCCTCGAGACTCGCGAGATCTAAGTTGCTTGACAAAAAGCGATTAAGCGATTAATATTCAATAAGAGGTGACACAGAGATGGATACCGCGACGATTCGCATCCCGGAAGACAAGAAAAATCTATTGAAAGCCATCTCCAGCCTAGAGAACAAAAAGATGAACGACATCATCGTCGATCTTATAGATGAATACGTCGAACGTCATAAAGAGACACTCGAACTTCTGGCCGTCCCCAGCCTGTATGAAAAGATTACGCGTGCCTCGAAGGAATTCAAAGAAAAGAAAACCATCCCTCTGAAAGATGCCCGAAAAAAACTGGACGCTTGAACTGTCCAAGGATTCCTGGAAATATCTCGAAAAGCTCGGGAAAAGAAGATCTCTTCGAATCCTCGATCGGCTCGAAGAACTCGGCGAAAGGGAAAATCCGATATTCCATAAGGACGTCGGGCTGCTGGCAGGAAAACTCGAAGGATTCTATAGGCTGAGAATCGGCGAGCTCCGGGCCATCTTTGAGATCGACTGGACGCGCAAAAGAATCGGCGTCCTGGCGATCGTGCCCCGGGGAAACGCTTACTGATCTATTTCTTTTCTTTCACCAGGTCCTCCACTTTGACCTCCCAGATCGTCTCGCTGGAGCGTGCTTTGACCCATTCCTCGGTGACATAGGAAATCCACTTTCCGTCGGGAGAAGGGTAGATCCAATCCTTCATAGTGGGATCATCGGAGGCCAACTCGGTCAGCCCCCCGCCGGAGGGAGAGACCAGAAAGATCCGATTGGTCCAACCGTCCGAGGTCATAAAGGCGAGTTTCTTGCCGCCCGGGATCCAGCAAAGCCCCTGGACCGATTTGAGATCTTCTTTAAAGCCTTCCTTCTTGAGGTCGAGGACGAGCTGGGGCTTTCCCCCGGACAGGGGGACGGTATAGATGGATCCTTCCGAGACGAAAAGGATTTTCTTTCCGTCGAGGGACCAGGCGAATTGCTCTTTGTCACAACCATCCCAAATTTTTTGGCGCTCTCCGCCCGAACTCGAAACGACATAGAGCGGTTGACCGCCACGCACGGTATTCTGTCTTTCGATAAAGGCAATATTTTTGCCGTCCGGAGACCAAACCGGAAAAGTTTCGTTGGCCGGATCCTTTGTGATTCGGACAGAATGATCCTTTTCGGCCGACGCCACCCAGATATCGCCCTCGTGGACGAGGGCCAGCCGCTTCCCGTTGGGCGACCAGGCCCACTCGTCTATTTTCCCGTATCCAACGGGTTTCTTATCCCTGCCACTGAAAATCTTGACTGGGGAGGCGATAGTACGGCCCTCCTTGAGCGAAAGAGAGGCAACGTAGAGGTCTTCCTTGTCCCCGCCTTGACGGACAAACATGAGCAGCCTTTTGCCGTCGGGGGAGACAGACCTCGGCTGGAAATCATTCTCATCGGAAATATCAAGCTTTATGGCGGTCGACTGGCCTCCAGAAATCGGGATCATGAAGAGGTTTCGATCGTTCAAACTCCCGCCGCTCGTCACGATCATCTGGCTATCGGGAGACCAGAAGTGAACATACGGCCAAAGCGGAAGTCCCCGCCCCAACTGGAAAGACGGGCCCCCTTGAGTCGACACGACCTTGGCCAGTGGGGAATAATCATAAGAGGAACGGTAAAAGAATGCCGTTTTACCGTCCGGAGCCCAGGAAAAAAAGTCTCCGACACCTTCAGGGGGAGTGATTTCAAAGACATGCCCGTCCAATGCTCGGCAGAGCCGTGGCTTTAAGACTTCTTGATACCAGAGCCATTCGCCGTCCGGAGACCAGGAATAGGGGCGGCCGTTGTCCAAAATCTTCTTGGGAGTCCCGCCCTCCGCGGGGACAAAGTAGAGCTCTCTGCCCCCTCGGTTATAGGCAATCTTCTTTCCGTCCCCGGACCAGATCGGCCGGCCCTCCCAGACCGGGTCATCCGTGATCTGTTTCGTGACGCCGTCCTCGATCGAGAGGGTCCAGATATCTCCTCCCTTCTCGTCTTCTCCCCATTCAAAGGCGATCTTCTTTGAATCGGGAGCCCAGCTGACTGCGGGCCTCCACTTAGGCAGGTAATCGAGAATTCTCTTCGGGATTCCTGCCGGCCGGCCCGTCTCGGGCGAGATCGGGATGATCCAGATCGCTCCATCTGCGTAGTAAGCGACTTTTTTGCCGTCGGGAGAACAGGCGAACCTGAGCGCATCGGGGCTCTCGACCAGCTTGAAAGGCTCATTCTCGTCAAGAGGAATGACGAGATTATAATAAAGGAGGAATTTCCCATTGGGTGAACGCGAAAGATGGTCTTGGGTTAACTCAACAACCGCCTTTTTTCCCGTAAGTTCAGCAACTTTAGTAAATTTTGCTCCCGTGTTCGGTTCGATGATAAATTTTTGATCTTGCACCTCGTTCACTTTGCCTCGTTGCTTTGCGGACTCTTTCTTCTTCTCGACCGTTGATACCATGAGTCGTGTGACTGGAACAATTGAGCTTCCTGGATTATCTTTGAGGAGCTTTTTGAATACGGACAGCGCTTCATCGTATTTCCCCATCCGTAAGTAGGTTTGCCCTATCCAGTACTGGGCGTCCTGGGCGATCGGAGTTTCCGGGCTGAGGGCGACGACTTTTTCATAGGCAGCGATCGCGTCGGAGAAGTTTTCCTGCTTGAGGAACGTAACCGCCTCAGCGAATTGCTTTTCCGCGAGAACGTTCGTCTCGGTCGATTGTCCGGAGGTGGACGCCTTCATCGATCGGGCATCAACCGGCGTGAATCTCAAGATAAAGAGCAGCGCCATGCCTGCCGCAAAAAAGACCCGTCCCTTCTTTTTCATAGTCTTCTCCTCCCCCGAAATCGGGTTTATTCTGAATTCGTTCGAATGATCTCTCTTCCCGGGGGATCATTCCTCGAATTCGTTTACGCTCTTCGCTCTATCCGAAAAAGCCTGGGCGACCGCCATCAATCGGGATAGATCCTCCCGGCCGATCAAGGCAAAAGAAACATGGCTGTTCTTCCAGGCCAGGATCGTCGTCCCCGCCTGATTTCCGGGGCCTTCCGGCGGAGTGGAACTCCTGTAGACGGCGTATTCCCTGAAATCCTTGGCGGCGAGTCCCTGCTGCCCCCCGAGAGGCTGCTCGAAAACCGAGAATGTGTCGATCCCGTTTGTGTAGAGAAGGTGGAGGCTATCGCGTCCGGCGACTTTAGCGATGCCGTCGAGGATGTACCCGGGATGGATCCGCGAGGGCGACACGGGATCAAAACTCACCGCCTTCCGGGCCTGAGGCAGCGTAAGGGTTTTGGCTTTCGAGATTCCGAGTTCACGGCCGGCCGCCTCGGTATCACGACCGGATGTAGTCCCCCTCAAGACGAGACCGGGACGCGATATCCGGCGGTAATCGTCGATGAATTCGTAGTACATGACGTCTTCACGGCTCAAGGTCACTCGTGCTCCCTGCCGGGGGGCGGACTCCTCGGACGCGGCCTGCATGACGGCTTCCTGGTGTTCCGTTATGTAGAGATTGATCGTAGCGATTTCGTCGTCCGTCTGCGCCGGGACGGGCTTCTGAAAGCGGCCGCTGACCGCGAGAGTGATAAGGACGATCGCGGCGGCCTCGGCAAACCGCAAAGCGGCTTTCCCGGCAAAGGCGGGTGTTAGAACCTTCCTCCACCAAGATTTGCGCAATTCCAGTTTCGCTTGCAGGCGCGCATAAAGATCCTCGGGCGGATCCCCGGCTTTCCAGGCCCGAAGCACACCGGGAAGTTTTTCCAGCTGGCCGGCGACGCGCAGACACTCCGGACATCCGTCGAGATGATCCCGGACTGCCTCTTGTTCGGCGCCTTCGAGTTCACCGTCGACAAAGGCTTTGAGTTTGGTCCTGACGTTCTCGCATTCCATCGACTATTCTCCCAAATACCGGGCCAGGGCATGCCTGAGCCTCTCATGGGCCCGGTGGTTGATGGATTTCAGTGTCCCGACCGGCCGGTCCATGACCTCCGCGATCTCCGAGTATTTCATCCCCTGGTACTCCCTGAGAACCACGACGAGCTGTTCGTCCTCGGGAAGAGACGAAAGGGCTCCTTGGACGGCCGATTGGAGCTCGCCGTCCTCGACGGACTTGTCGACAGCCGGCGACGGGTCGGAGAGAACGTCCTGGAGCTCGGAGCGACTGTCTCCTTGGGCCGCGAGCGGAGAATTGAGCGAGAGATGAGAACGGTGCTTCATCCCCCTCAACCTGTCCCGGCAGAGGTTCACGGCGATCTGAAAGAGCCAAGTCTTGAACTGGGCAGACGGCCTGTATCTCCTTCTGGCGCGGACGAGCCGCAAGAATGTTTCCTGGAACAGGGTTTCGGTCTCGGTCGAGTCGGGGACCATCCGGTAGATGAAATCGAAAAGAGATTTCTCGTATCGCCCGTAGAGCGTCTCAAAGGCTGTTTTGTCTCCGTTCCGGTATCTGAGCATGAGTTCCTCGTCGGACCGGTCAATCGCCATTTTCGCTCTTTCCGTGTCCTTACTCACTTAAACGCACCACCCACCGAATGGTTGAGAAAAATATCTGACACCGCCGGGGTGCCGCTCTTGCCTATTGAGAATCTACCTATATCTTATCACTACGGGGCAAGCAGCCGGAAGTATTTTCCAATCCATGAAGAAAAGGGGGTGGGGAGCCGCCCTCGAGCCCCCGTAGCGGAGAGGGGACCCATCGTC
>JBAUIH010000331.1:0-1603 GCA_049682755.1 Candidatus Aminicenantales bacterium
GGGATGTCGGCCTGGAATTGCCGAAAGGAGCCTCGACCCTTGTCGAAGAGGCCGGGCTGAAGTTGGTCAAGCTCCATGGGCCCCAGATCCTCGAGAAAGTGGCCAAGACGCATTTTAAGACGACCGCCCGGATCCTCGCGCTAACGGCCGGATAGGGGAAGGAAGGTTGACGAAAAGACTCTATTTTGAGGATGCTTACCTGAGGGAGTTCGAAGGCCGGGTCCGGGAGCGGCTCGTTCAGGAAGGCCGGCCCGCCGCTGTCCTCGACCGGACCTGTTTCTATCCGGAGTCGGGGGGCCAACCATCGGACCGGGGTATCCTCGGAGAGGCTGAGGTGCTCCATGTCTTCGAGGACGGGGACAAGGTTGTGCACGTCTTAGACCGGGAGTTGAGGGAAACGGAAGAGGTCCGGGGGGTCGTCGATTGGGACCGCCGGTTCGATCACATGCAACAGCACTCCGGCCAGCACGTCCTGTCTCAGTGCTTTGTCGAGATCCTGGAAGGGGAAACCCGATCTTTTCATCTGGGAGAGCAGGTTTCGACGCTGGAAATAGGCCGAAGAGCGGTTTCAGATTCGGACCTGGAAAAAGTGGAGTCCAGGGCTAACGAGGTGGTCTTTGAGGACCGGGAGATCAAGACCTATTTCGTCGAAACAGATAAGATTCCCACTGTCCCCTTGCGGCGGCCGCCCAAAAAAGAGGGGACGATCCGGGTCGTCGAGGTGGACGGATTCGATTATTCCGCTTGCGGTGGGACCCACTGCCGGAGAACTGGAGAGATCGGCCTCATCAAGATCATCCGTTGGGACAGGATCCGGAACAACCTGCGGTTCGAGTTTCTCTGCGGCCGGCGGGCCCGGCATGACTATGCCCAAAAAAATCAGGCTCTCCTGGGGATCAGCCAGAAGCTCTCGGTCCATGAGCAAGATGCCGCCGCAGCCGTCGATAAAACGATTCAGGACGCCAGGCAGTCCCGGAAGAAACTGAAGCAGCTCCAGGACGCCCTGGCCGGTTTCGAAGCGACGGAGATGGTTGAGAAGGAGGCCGGATGGCTGATCAAAAAGGTTTGGACCGATAAGACAGCGGAAGAGGCCAGGTTCTTGGCGCTCAGCATCATCCGGCTGGCTGAACGGGTAGTCCTTTTTGCGGTCCGGGGCGGGGAGAGGGATCATTTCCTTTTCATTTGTTCGGACAAGCTGTCTCTGGACATGCGCGAGTTGATGCCGCTGGTTATGGCCAGAGTCCCCGGCAAGGGAGGCGGAGGCGCCACCCTGGTGGAGATCGTGGTCGAAAAAGGCGCGGACCTGGAAGGAATCCTCACCGCGGCCGAGGAATTCCTCCGGGCCAAACTGGCCGACCCCGGCAGGAAATAGAAGCCCCTCAGAATCCTTCTCATCCATTCATTCCTGAGCGGGCGCCTCATTAGACCAAGGCGAGGGGCTGTTGGTGACGAAGTCGTTTGAGGGGCCATGCCTTTCTTTTTTTCCCGAAGGCTCGGGGTATGGGCGAGAAGGTCATCCGGAGGCGAGCGGGCCCAGTTTCTCTAACCGAGGCGAGGGCTTGGATGAGGAAGTCCATCGACGACTGAGCGGGCATGGTTTCTC
>JBAUIH010000332.1:0-5063 GCA_049682755.1 Candidatus Aminicenantales bacterium
GCCATTCGATTTTGAACTTCCTTTTCATCTTATTCAAACCGCAGCGAATCAACCGGATTGGCCAACGCAGCCCTGAAAGTTTGGAAGCTGACGGTCAAACACGCAATGATGAGGGTTGACACAGCCGCCAGCATGAACGTTTCCGTACCGAGGCTCGTCCGGTAGGCGAAATTCTGGAGCCGGCGTCTCACGGCGCAATGCGCGACAAGCCAGGCGATAACGTTGGATACCAGGACCCAAAGGATCAGTTCTTGAGTCGGAGTTTTTGTGAAATTCATCATACCCAAGTTCATCCCGGACATAGAGCGTGATCAAAATGCAGCAGGCCATGCCGATGGACAGACCGGCGATGTTGATGAAGGAATAGACCTTGGATTTTTTCTGGATTCTCAAAGCGGTTTTTAGGCAATTTTTGAACATATCTGTACTCCCTATTTATTGCTGATCCAAAAATAAAGAATGCACACAGCCTGCCAACCCCCTTTTCCCCTGAAACGAGCACGAGAAAGGAAGATAATGGCCGACAAGCGTTCGCTAATAGGACACCATGTGTTCATCTGCGGACGATCGTCTAGGTTCAACTTGCAGGTTCGGCCTAGACGATTGAATCAGAGCTTAGGCTCCAATTCTGAATCATCTATATTTCCTCCCGGCGGGTTGTCCCTCTTTTATGAAGACTCATACTTTTCTTCTCGAGGTGAGCGTTATTCCTCCCAATACCAAGCAAGTGCCACCGAGCTGTAGCGGCGAGAGCGTCTCGTTGAGGAAAAGATATCCGACGAGAAGGGCGATGAGCGGCAAAATGTACGTGTAGGTAGACAAGAGGCTGAGCTTTATGCGTGGGATCAGCCACAAATAGATACCGAAGGCCAGTACCGTCCCAAATACGGAAAGATAGATTACAGACAGAACTGCAGACCATGTGATCTGCACATCCCGGCCTTGCTCGGACACCAAGCTCAAACCGGTAATAAGGACGCCGCTGGCCAGAAAAGGAACGAGGTTGACTTCCAGCGGCTGATAAGGAATTCTCGATCGCTTAAGGATAATGGCGATCGCGGCCTGCGAAAGCGAGCAGAGATAGACAGCGATCATCCCTTGGATATGGAAGCCGGAGTGATGGAAAACGGCCTCGGAAAAGATCACGACGATGCCTGCGAGACCCAGGACGACTCCTCCGACATCCCAGAGGGACGGCTTGTCGCGAAATAGGACAGTCGAGATGAAGATGATATTGAGCGGCAACGTGGCGAAAATGACCGAGGTCAAGCCTGAGGAGATAAACTGCTCTCCCCAGTAGACAAGGGCATAGGGGACGAGGTAGTTCAACAGCGTCAGGGATATAATGAACTTCAGGTTCTCCCTGCCCTTGGGAAGGGCGACTCTGTCCTGAGCGAGCAATAGATAGAAGGACAACACGAGTCCTGCCATTAGAAATCTCAGGCCGACGGCGAGGAAAGGGGGCAGGTCTTCGAGGCCGATTTTTATCACCAGGAAGGTCGTGCCCCAGATCAGGCATATCAAAGAGAAGCCGATGACGTTCAGTATGATCGCTTTCTTGTAATTGGACGGACTCACGGCTACCTTTTTGAACGATCTTCCTCATTCATACTTCAGGCTTGCCACAGGATTGGCCCGGGCGGCCTTGATGGCTTTGAGACTGATCGTAGCCATAGCAATGGCCAGCGTCAAAATTCCGGCAAGGAAAAACACATACGGACTGGGCCCCGGCCGGAAAGGGAAGCCCTGCAACCATCGCCGCATGACCCAGTAAGCGAGCGGCCAGGCGATTCCGTTGGCGACCATAATAAGGAGGACGAATTCCCGCGAGAGAAGGGTGAGAATCTTCGCCGCCGGAGCGCCGAGGACCTTACGGATGCCGATTTCTTTGGTCCTCTGGGCAACGGCCAGTGACGAGATTCCCTGGAGACCCAGGGTTGCGATGACAATAGCGATCAACGTGAAACCGCTGAACATCTGGCCCATCTTCGTCTCGGCCTGCTACATCCGTCGATGCCTGTCCTCAAGAAAAGTGTAATCAAACGGTGCTTGGGGGTCGAAGGCGGCGAGGGTTCTTTTGACGAAATCCAGAGTCGCTGAGATGTTTTTATTTACCACCCGGACCGATAAAGTGCCGAAATAGTCGGGATCGGAATAGAGCACAAAAGGACGGAAGGAATGCTGGAGGCGCATAAAGTTAAAATCCTTGACGACCCCGATGACGACACCTCGGTTTCTGAGCTCAAACCATTTATTGAGCGGCTCTTTCCAGCCGAGCGCCTTAACGGCCGTTTCGTTAAGGATATAGCCTCGCCGGAGGTCTGAAGGCATTCCCTTAGAAAAACCTCTTCCCTGAACGAGAAGAAGCCCATAGGTCTTGATAAAATCTTCATCTACCGACATCTCGGAGAAATAGAGTTTTTCATGTTCGAGCCGGCCCTCCCAATCAGCGCTCATATTGCCCGTTCCGGATGTGGGCAGAGAGACAGAGGCGGTCGTAACACCGAGGATATTGGGGTTCTGCCGCAGCTCGTTTTTGATAGCCTCGACGTTTTTCCTGAGGTTTTGCCCGTATAGAGGAACGGAAACGATGTCCTTATAACTGTAACCCATATCCCGGTTTTTCATGAACTCGAGCTGCCGGTACACGACTAAAGTTCCGATAATCAGGAAGATGGAGGCGGCATATTGAAAGACCATGAGCAAATTGCGGAGAGCGGAGCGGTGAGCTCCCCGAACGACCGTCCCCTTTAGCGATTCCACCGGCGGGAAGGAGGCAAGGTAAAACGCCGGATAGCTTGCCGCCAGGAGACCGACCAGGATGGCCACACCCAAAAAGCCGATAAGCGTCGCCCAGTTGTTGAGGTAATTGATTTGGATCCTTGAGTTGGTCAAACGGTTAAGAAACGGAAGCAGAAGCTGGACCAGAAGAAAACTGAGAGGCAAGGCCAGCAAGGCAGTGAACACCGACTCGCCGAGGAATCGGCGCAGGATGTCCAGGCGCATCGCCCCGACAACTTTGCCCATCCCGATTTCTTTGGCCCGAGCCGGGGCTTGCGCGATGGTCAGGTTTGTGAAATTGATGCAGCAGCTGAATACGATGATGACGGCCACGACCGAAAAGAATATCATGTATCGGACCTGGGCCGGGTTTTGGAAATGGATCGACGACAGAGGTTGAAGGAGAAGAGATGTCGTACTGTCCGGATTCCTTTGTGGGAAGAAATCCCGGATTTCTTGACTCACATCTAAGACCGAGGCCTTTTTCCGGAGGAGCAGATAGGTGGACCAGTTATGGGCGTTCCAGTTCTCGAGATATTTCCAATCATATAGCTCGTTGATTTGAAAAAAGGGGACGACTATCCGGAAGGTGAGGTCGGAATTCACTGGAGCGTTCTTTGCCACCCCCCCGTCACTTTGAAATCAAACCTTGGATCCAAACCAAGGGTCAGAATTTTGCCGAGGGGATCCTCATCGCCGAAGTACTTCTTGGCAATATCTTCGCTGATGACGACGGACCCGGGATTCTTGAGGACGTCGCTCGGGTTCCCTCGGACCAGAGGAAAAGAGAAGACTTCGAAAAAACTTGCATCGGCAAGGAGTACAGGATATTCCCTGAATCGCATTTCCCCGTAGGAGACAAAGAACTGAGCGTCATCGACACGGACGTAGGTTTCGATATCCGGGCATTCAGCCTGCAGGGCTGGCCCGAGGGGAGCCGGTGTCATGGAATGGATTGGATAGTTTGTATTTCTCGGGTCACTTTCTCTGAGCCGGAAAATACGGTCTCCTTTTTCATGAAAGCGGTCGAAGCTCACCTGGTGCCGGATGTAAAGAAGAGTGAGAAGCGAGCAGACCAAGCCCAGGGCCAGGCCGGCAATGTTGGTGAGCGTTAGGAGCTTGTTTCGGCGAAGGCCCCGCCAAGCAACCAGAAAATAGTTTTTAAACATCGGCAACCTCCCAAAGATCCTTTTTTTGCTTTCTCATTTTCCTTCAACCACCAAAAATGAAGGATAGGGACATTTTTGCGGCCATTCCCAAACTTCTCTTCTTTGGTCTCGGCCGACTGACGGTTTTTTAAGACTCATCGGGCGGTAGCGAAGGCACTGTATTGCCTTTATTTTCTGTTTGTTCTGCTCCCGACGTGTCAGCGCACATCACCCTTTCCCCCTTGGAGAGATATCCGCTTTCTATTTTCTGATAGAGCCGGTCTTTTTTGACCACATAATGACTAAACTTCACGGGCAGGCCGATGCTAAGGAAGAAGCCGGCCCGGTTTTGAATCTGAAGATGAAGATGGGGCTCGGTCGAATGACCCGAGTTCCCGCAAAGTCCGATTCGTTGGCCTCGTTTTACCCGGTTACCTGGTCTGACTTCGAGAGTCTCGTTTTTAAAATGAGCCAGATGGCTGTATTCGCCGCTGTCATGCCGAATGACCACATAGTTGCCTCTTGGATCCCGGGCTTTCCAATCTGCGTCTCCGAACTCTGAATTATCCGGGATCCCATCCTTCACCCGGACGACCATGCCGTCCGCGGGAGCGTATATGGGTTGGCCGAAGCAATAATAGTCCGCGAGTATTCTCCCCTTCCCCGAATGAGTCAGTCCCTGGTCATCTCGAATGAGGAAATCATAAGCGTAGCGCTGATTGAGGATACGCCAGGAGTGAGAGTCCTTCCTTCCGACGCCTCCGCTTTCGACATCCCACAGTCCTTTGAATGGGAGAATGAATTCCGTCCTCTGGGAATAGGACCCTGGTTTGGGCAGGCGGCCTAGGGCCAGGATTAAAGCAACCCCCTGGCCGATGGCATAGGTTACCACGAAGAAGAGCAGCCGAACGTTTCTTCTGTACGGAGCCGCAAAAAACAGGCACAACAGCATGCCGACTCTGAGTCCCCTTAAGGGTTCCCAGATGAAACCCATAAAACCGAGAAGCCCCAGGTAGCCCAGCCATTCGATTTTGAACTTCCTTTTCATCTTATTCAAACCGCAGCGAATCAACCGGATTGGCCAACGCAGCCCTGAAAGTTTGGAAGCTGACGGTCAAAAACGCAATGATGAGG
>JBAUIH010000333.1:0-12477 GCA_049682755.1 Candidatus Aminicenantales bacterium
AGCTCTATCTGGCAGCCGACGGCGCAGAAGGGACAGGTGGAAATGCGGAAACCATCCGGCTTCCCCTCCCACTTGGAAGCCTTGTCCGCCAGGGCTCCCGTCGGGCAGACGTCCACACAGGCGCCGCAGAATTCGCACCCGGCTTCGGCATGGCTCCGGCCGAAAGCAGGGCCGATCTTGACCTTGGGCCCGCGGTGGGTGAAGGCGAGAACACTGGTGCCCCGCACCTCCTGGCACATCCGAACGCACCGTCCGCAGAGGATACAGATGTTGTAGTCCCGGTCGTAAAACGGGTCGTCGTGTTCCGGGTCATAGCCGTGGTAATCGATCGGAAAATCAATCTCCGTGACCCCGATCTTCTCGACCAGGTCCTGGAGCTCGCACTGCCGGTCGTTCGGACAAAACCGGCAGCCGGTGGTTACCCCGGCCTTGCGGATCGTCCCCTGATAGTCCCTGCAATCATCGCGCTCTTCGCAGACCAGGCAGCTCGAAGGGTGCTCGCTGAGGATGAGTTTGAGGATCTCCTGGCGGAGCTCCCGGAGTGTCGCCGTATCCGTCAACACCTTCATCCCTTCCTGAGCGACGGTGCTGCAGGACAGGGGATAGCCGCGCATCCCTTCGATCTCCACCATGCAGAGGCGGCAGCCGCCGAAAGGAGACAGGTCTTTGTGGGAGCAGAGCGAGGGGATATCGACACCGTTGAGCTCGGCCGCCCGGAGGACGGTGACGCCTTCCGGGAAGATCACGGCCCGGTGATTGATCTCCATTGTCAGTTGTCGAGGTTCTTGGCGCGCCATGGTACAACCTAGGATTCGATGATGATCGCGTCTCCGGCAATTGCGTCGAAACGGCAGATCTCGTAGCAAGACCGGCACTTGATGCACTTGGACGGGTCCAGGTTATGCGGCTCGGACCGCGGCCCGGTGATCGCCCCGGTCGGGCAAACGCTGACGCAGCGCTGGCAGCCGGTGCACTTCCCGGCGACGATCCGGTAGCTCACCAGGTTCTTGCAGACGACGGCCGGGCACCGTTTGTCCCGGACGTGGGCGATGAACTCGGAGCGAAAATACTTGAGCGATGTCAGGGCCGGATTGGGAGCCGTGGACCCCAGTCCGCAGAGCGACCCGTTCTTGATCGTCCGGCCGAGCTTCTCCAGCTTGTCCAGGTCGGCCAGCTCTCCCTGACCGTCGCAGATCTTTTCCAGAATCTTGACCAGGTGACGAGTCCCGACCCGGCAGGGGACGCACTTCCCGCAGGATTCTCTCTGGGTGAAGTCCAGGAAATACTTGGCCGTGTCGACGATGCAGGTGTCCGCGTCCATAACGATGAGGCCGCCCGAACCCATGATCGAGCCGGCCGCGGCCAGGTGTTCGTAATCTATCGGCGTGTCCAAAAACTCGTCGGAAAGGCATCCCCCGGAAGGGCCCCCGGTCTGGACGGCCTTGAACGCTTTCAGCGTTCCGCCGCCGATGTCGAAGACGACCTCCCGCAGAGTGATGCCGAGCGGCACCTCGATCAGGCCCGTCCTCCGGACTTTGCCGACGAGCGAGAACGTTTTCGTCCCCTTGCTCGTCTCCGTTCCGTAGCCGGCGTACCACTCCGGTCCGTTGCGGAGGATATGGGGCAGTGTGCCCAGAGTCTCAACATTGTTTATGATGGTGGGTTTGCCGTGGACGCCGGATACCGCCGGGAACGGCGGCCGGGTGCGGGGCATCCCCCGATTCCCCTCGATCGAGGCGATGAGGGCGGTTTCTTCGCCGCAGACGAAGGCGCCCGCGCCTTCCTTGATCGTGATTTCGAAGCTGAAGTCGGAGCCCAGGATGTTCCGGCCCAGCAGGCCAATCTCTTGCATCTGGGAAAGGGCTCTCTTGAGGCGTTTGATGGCCAGCGGATACTCGGCCCGGATATAGACATATCCCTGGCGGGCGCCGATCGTATAAGCCGCGATGAGCATCCCCTCCAGGACGGCATGGGGGTCGCCTTCGATCAGGGACCGGTTCATGAAAGCGCCTGGGTCTCCCTCGTCGGCGTTGCAGATCAAGTAGCGCAGGTCGCTTTCTGTCTCCCGGCAGGTCTGCCATTTCCTCCAGGTCGGGAAGCCGGCTCCTCCCCGGCCCCGCAGGCCGGAGCGCTTGACCGTCTCCAGGACGTCCTGCCAAGGCAGAGCGAGGCACTTCTCCAATCCCCGATAGCCGTCTCTGGCCAGGTAGTGGTCGAGATCTTCGGGATCGATGATCCCGCAGTTCCGGAGAACGATCCGGACCTGAGGTTTGAGCATCGGCATATCAAAGAAGCGGGGGATCCCGTTAAAATCCCCGTCCCCGAAATGCCCGGCCAGGCGGGAGGCAGCCGGCTCACCCTTGACAAAAAATGACTCCAGAATAATGGGTACGTCCGACGGCCGGACGTTGGAGTAGCTGATCCGCGGCTTTCCCGGCATCTGGATATCCATCAGCGGCTCCAGGTAACAGGGACCGATGCAGCCCACCTGGATCGTCCGGGCATTGATCTTATGCTTCTTCAGGTATTTCTCGACGGCTTCCTGGACCTCGGCCGCGCCCGCCGCCAGACCGCAGGAGGCCGCGCCGATATAAATGAGCGGGACCGGATTCTTCTGAATCTCTTCCCACTTGGCGGCCGCCTGGCGGCGGCGCTCGTCAAGCACGCTTGTGTTCATCGAGAATCCTCTGGACCTTGAGAACGGACATCTGGCTGTAGATTTTTTCGTCGAAGGATACCACCGGAGCCAGGGCGCAGCAGCCCAGGCAGGCCACCCGCTCCAGATCATATTCCCCGTCGGAGGTGGTCTCTCCCGTGCCGATGCCGAGGCGCTGCTGGGCCGTCAGGAGGATCTGTTCGCCTCCCCTGACGTGGCAGGCCGTGCCCAGGCAGATGCGAACATGATGGCGGCCGGGCGGATGGAACCGGAACTGGGCATAGAATGTGGCCACGCCGAAGATTTCGTTCTCCGAGATCTTGAGCCAGCGTGACACGGCGCGGACGGCATCGGGGAGCAGGTAACCGTGGAGAGCCTGCATCCTCTGAAGGACGGGGATCAGGTCGCCCCGCTCGCCTTTGAATTCGCGCTTCAGTTCGGACAAACCACCGTCGGAGATAGAACCATTTTGCTTCATTCCGGTCATGACTCGGATTCAGGCCGGCAAAACGATGAACCCTCAGCCGCCTTTATCTGACGCCGAGCTCATAAAGTCTTTTGGCCAGCGTCCAGGTGTCTCCAGCGAAACCCAGCAGCCCGATGCCCGCCTTGTTGGCCAGGGCGATGACGTCATCGGTCGGGACCTTGCCGCGCGAGAAGACGACGGCCGCGACATCGACCAGGTTGGCCGCGGCGATCAGGTTCTTGTGGGTTTGCAGGGTCACGAGCAGGTTACCGGGGCCGATCCCGATGATGTCGCTGACCATGTCGGAGATATAGACGCCCTTGATCTCCTTGTCGCCGGACTCATTGAAAATCTTGAAGTCGCCTTGCTTGATCAGTTCGGACACTCTCATGGTTCAACCTTTCTTTTTATGACTAATACATCTCTGTCAAACCGACATCCGCCAGCACGATCCCCTGGCACGAATCGATGTTTTTGCGAAGCTCGCAGGGGACGACGATGATCTTTTTCCCCGGATCCTGGATGCCACGGCTGAAATACTCGTTGAGGGCCTTGATCCCCGCCTTGGAGATGCATCGGCCGGAGGCGTGGGAGGTGTTGGCACAGAGGGCCACATAAACCCAGGTTTTATGCCCTTTATCTCCCGCCGAGCCGGCCTTATAGACTCCGCATTCGGGGTCGCATCTCATGCACAGCATCAAGGCCATGACGTCATTCAAGGGGATCTCCTGGGAGCAATACCTGCATTTGAGGTCGAATTTAGAAGCCTGGGAACTTCCGAGATAGCTCCAGAAATGGTCGCCCTCGCGATAGTCATCCTGCGGCGGGATGGGCTCCTCGGAAAAGAAGGAGATCCGGTTGCGGCACTTGAAACAGCCTTCAACGACCAGATATCCGCTTCGGACATTGATCATGGTCCAGTCATGTTGACAAGCGTCCCGTGCCTTGGTTTCGGGCATCGTTTTTTTCATTATCAATATACCAGAGAAGCCGGGTGATGGCAAAAGGAAGTCTATCTACCATTTTTCGGAGAGGGCTGTCAACCGATTTGGGATGCGGAAGACAAATCGAACTGGCTCCAGGGGGCGGGGGTGGGGATTAGAGGCCGCCCCAGGCGATGTTCACCCGGCGGAGGGCGTAGCCGATTTCCCGGATATAGTCGCCATAGGCGGTCATCCAGTGAAAGCCGGGCATCCGCTGGGCCAGGGTCAGGCTGTCGCAGTTGAAGCGGACATCGATCTGGGAGCGGCAGATCGGCAGGAACGGCGCCTCAATGATCTCCCCCTTAAGCCCGACCCATCGCCGGGAAGCGAAATCCGGAACGATGTTAGTCACTGTCTGCCCCCGGGACATCTCCACTTTGGGCGCCGCCCCGTAATCGGATTCGAAATGGGTCAGGATCCGGGCCGGCTCTCTCTTCCGGCCGTCCATCTTCCGGGGAGCGGTGCAGTGGGCCTGGGTGATGACTCCTTCGTGCGGATAGGTCGGGTCGTTGAGGAAGACAGGTTTCCCCGATATGTTGGCCAGGAGGATGCCCGAAGGGATGACCACGAAATCGGATTCGCAGAAGGCCAGGTAGCCGGCGTCGTTCAATAGACTCAGGGTCAGGCAGGCCGAGGTCTCGGCCAGGGGCATGATCGTCCCCATGCAGCCGTTGATGGTGATGGCCCGGCAATCCGCCTGCTTCATGATCCCGCGAAAGACCTGTTCGAGCAGAAAGGCGTTCTCGACAAAGGAGCGCTCCGTTTCGAGGGTCGTGCCGGGTGTAGCCAGGTATTCGGCCGCCTGCCGGCGCGCTTTCTTCACGGCCCCGCCATCAGAACGGGCCGCCTGGATGAGGCGGCCCAGGTCTTCATAAGGAACGGTCCGGAAATCGAACTTCCAGATGTCCTCGACGAGCTTGGGAACGACCCCCGGCGGCTGGGACCAGGCGTCGGGGCCGCCGACGGCGATGATCCTGGTCCCCAGGGTGTTACGGAAGCCGGCCAGGGCTCGCATGCGCCAGAGCATCTCATCCTGGCTGTCGATGACGACATCTTCATCGTTGACACCCTTGACCGCCAGGATATCCGTATGCTGGCGGAGGTACCGGGGGCTGACGATCTCGTACCAGAGATAGACGGGGCCGGAGCGATGGCGGCAGAAAATGATCAGGTCCTTCCCCATCCCGCCCAGGGTGTCGAGGACATCCTTCCAGGCACCCGCGGCGTAGAGGAGAATGACATCGGCGCCGTCGAGGTCGGCCGCCGAAGAAAGATCGGCGGCTTTGCAAACGCCCGAAAGAGGAAGGAACTCGACCGGAAAATCCGCTGCGGAACGCAGTTTTTCGAGTTCGCCCCGGATCCGGGCGGTTTCCTCCGCGACGTCCGTCCGGGTTTGGATTCCGCCCCAACTCCGCCAGCTCGTCTGGTGACGGCGCTCCGGGATTTCGTAGGAGAGGACCGGCTTGACCTTGAGGGGCCGGCGGACAAGGCCGGCATCGACATCGGATTCAGCGCCAACAGGGAGAGGCCAGGAAAGTTTGCCCAGAGCCATTCCCGTGACGGCCGTCATTCCCATTCCCTTGAGAAATGCCCGGCGGCTGAAACCGTGGCCGACCTCTCCGGACGGATGCCCGTTGGGACAGCAACGTGGCTGAAATTGCGGCTTTGCTATGGGTTTGCTTTTGTTCATGACGGAATCCTCTCCCTGTTCAGTATCGCGTGGCGCCGAGACCGGTTTGGTCACCCTTATCCCCCATTACTTATGTTGGACGGGTGTGTCATGTCAAGAGCCGGAAAAAGGAAACCCGGCCAAAAGAGAGTGTTCGCCGCGCCGGCCATCACCCCGTGAAGTAGAGGTACGCGGCCAGGATCAGGGCCAGGACGATGCCGGAGGTGACGACGTCCTTCGCGTTCCAGCTCGCCCGCGATTCCTTTCTATGCTCGGCGGTGACCGTGCCGTAGGTCAGTCCGCTCAGCTTCTCGAATGACGGCGGCTCGGTCAGATAGCTCACGACGAGCATGACGACGACGCTGACGATGAAAATGAAAAGGCTGTAGTATTGGAAAAAGATGTTGTTGACGATCCAGAGAAACGAGCCCTCGGCGTAGGTGAAGCCGCTGCTGAGCTTGACCGGAGTATCGACGGCCAGGCGGAAGAGTCCGAGAGCGAAGCCCGTGCCGAGCGCCGCCAGGCAGCCCTTGGCGTTCAGCCGCTTCATGAAGACGCCGAAGAAGAACACCACAAAGATCGGCGGAGCGAGGTAGGATTGGACGTTCTGGAGGTAGTCATAGAGGCCTTTGCCGCCCTGGATGACCGGGATCCAGAGGAGACCGATGAGGACCATGATGCCGGTCGCGAGACGGCCGATCCAGACGAGCCGCTCCTGGGTCACCTTGGGGCGCAGGCGCGAGTAAAAGTCCATGGTGAAGAGGGTCGCGGCGGCGTTGAAGGCGCCGGCGAGCGAGCTCATGAGCGCCGCGAGCAGGCCGGCCACGACCATGCCGCGGATGCCGATGGGAAGGACGGTGGCCACGAGCATCGGAAAAGCCTTTTGGGCGTTGTCCCGGATGAGTTCCCCCCCCGCGCCGAAGAACTCCTGCTGCATGGACTGGATCTGGCCGCTCTTGGCCAGGGCGAAGGCGATCATGCCCGGGATGATGAAGATGAAGACGGGCAGGAGCTTTAGGAAGGCCGCGGCGATCGAGCCCCGGCGGGCCTGGCGCTCGTTGGGCGCGCCGAGCACGCGCTGGACGATGTACTGGTCGGTGCACCAGTACCAGAGCCCGATGATCGGCGCGCAGAAGAGCATGCCGACCCAGGGATAGTTGTCGTTGAAGTACCAGGCCATCCGGCCCGCTTCCTTGACCGGCGCCCAGGTCCCCTCAATACCCGCCGGGACGAGGGGCTTCCACAGGTTGAACATCTCTCCTCCGGCAATCTCCCGGAGCGCTCCCCACCCGCCCAGGACCTTGAGCCCGAAGTAGGTCACCAGGGCCGAGCCGATGACGAGGACGAATGTCTGCAGGGCCTCGGTGTAGGCGACGGCCCTGAGCCCGCCCATGACCGTGTAGAGCCCGGTGATGAGGACGACAAGAATGGATCCGATCCAGAAGCTGTCCAGGCCGAACCAGTTCAACTCCGGCAGGAGGACGCTGAAGACGATGCCCCCCGCGAAGATGCCGACGGCCAACTTGGTCAGGACATAGGCAACGAGAGAGATGAGCGACAGGACCGTCCGAGCCGACGCGGAGAAGCGCCTCTCCAAGAACTCCGGCATGGTGAAGACTTTCGACCTCATGTAGAAAGGCACCATGACCCAGCCGAGCACGAGCAGACACCAGGCATGGAGCTCGTAGTGGGCCATGGCGACGCCGTCGGTCGCGCCCGAACCGGCCAGGCCGACCAGATGCTCGGCGCCGATGTTGGATGCAAAGATCGACGCGCCGATGATCAGCCAGCCGAGGTGCCGGCCCGCCAGAAAGTAGTCCGTGGAGGTCCTCTGCTTCTGGCGCATGACCTTCCAGGCAATGCCGAGGATGATGCCGAAGTAGACGAGGATGATGATCCAGTCGAGGGGTTTAAGGACTGTCATAACGTCTCCTTCTCAGTCCGTCATCAGTCCCCGATTTTACCTCAGGCCGGCGCGGGAAAAAAGCTTTTTTTGAACCCCTTAATCAAGGACATAAAAAAATTCTACGGCGGCGACGATTCATCGCCGGCCCGATAAAGCTAATGCCATCGACATCGGTCGGCCGCACCGTAATGGAAGGAAAGCCGGCGGTCGGACTATTCCGCTTTATTGGGGCATTTTTGAATTATTTCAGGCTTCTGTTGACATATATCATACTATGATATATAATTTTTTTGAGAATATCATGCCTGCCGTCTCGTTTTATTTACCGGAGGATGTTTTGAAAGCTTTGCGGGAAGAGGCCAAAGCACGCAACACCTCAGTCTCGCGTCTGATTCGGACCTCCGTCGAAACCCAGCTCGACCTCGAAAGGCGGAAACGGGCCAAGAGCGAATTTCTCAAGGCCATCCGCACGGCCGGTTTCGGCACCTGGGAGGAAGCGCACAAAGAAAGGACCCGGGAATCGGATGATCGGCGTTGACACGGGCTTTTTCTTCGCTTTGAGCGAAGGTCATGTCCTGGCCACAAAGGTCTTCCGCGACTCGGAGATCGCCGTGTCCGTGCTGTCGCGGTTCGAATTGCTGCGCATTTCTTTGAAGAAAGGGATCACCTGGGAGAAAATCGGCGGCCCGCTCGCCCGGTCCGCGACATTCATCGAGGTGACGGGAGAAGCGGCCGATGAAGCTGCGCGAATCTCGTTCGGAACGGGAATGCCCGCGCTCGACGCGCTCATCCTGGCGGGTTTGCTCGAGGCCGGATGCCGGACGATCTACACCCGGGACGAGCACTTCACGAGATATGCCCGGAAGGGCGTCGAGATCATCCTGCTCGATTGACCGGATGCCTGTTTTCAAAAGACATTTCGAGAGGAGCGGTTGAGGCTCTGCTTCTTTCCCGGCCGAGCCGGTCCTTTAGGGGGACACAGTATACTGTCACCTATTTCCGAGCATCCTGAAGAACTCGTCCTTGAGCAGATAACGATAGCTCAACAATCGGCCGTCCAGGACAACATTGAAAACACCGTAGGGAAAGGGTGACAAGCGTCGCATCTCCGCAGCCGTCTTGAGCTCGACGGCGCGGCTCTTTATCTCCATTTCAGCGGCCGCCTCGAGGAGCGTCTTTGTCGCATCCTCAAGATAGGGACACTGGTCGGAACGCAGAACGGTCAGGCCCTTGCCGAATCGCCTGGCCCTCGCTTCCCAGTCCTGGGGAAAAGAAGGCAGAGGGGCGGTTTTGAAGGCCTTGACCATCAGGGTGAAAGAAGGCGGCGCTTCGGCCACGGCTTTGAAACCTTTCTTTAGAAGGAGTTTTTTGCCGGCCAGCCAGGTGCCCTCGCTCGTCACCATGGCTACCCCGGCCATCCCCGCTTTTTTCGCGTCCTGCAGACATTCGTCTAGAAGCATGGTCGCGAAGCCCTTGCCTCGGCTCCTCCCGACGACCCAAAGGCAGTGGATGAACATATACTCTTCAGCGCGATTGACGGCACGCCAGGCATATTCACCGGGAATATATTCGATGAAGCCCCGCTCCGGGAGCTTCAACATCTTTATCCTTAACCCCTCGTCGAACCGTGCTCTGACCCAGTCGAGCTTCTGCCGGAAACCCTCGGTTTTCCTCTTGCTCATGTAACAGAAGAACCCAGTCTCCGCGACGTTGGCTTGACCGACCTCGATGATCTCAACCTTGTTTTTCATCTTCGCGTTCGCTGCTTTGTAAAGATGACTTCCATGACGGTTTTTGACTTTCCTTCGGAGTCGGGATGTGACATCCTCAAGACCACCTTGTCGCGCCCGGTTTTACGGAAGGTCTGGGACATCAACGACCCGTGCCAATTCATGAACAAAAGGCCGTCTCCGAGAAACCGGCAAGTGGCGGCGTCGAACTTCCCCGAATTTTCGAACCACCAGTACCTATGGATTTTCGACTTATCATCCCAGGCAAAGATGCCGTGGGCCTCGGCCCTGTCCCCCGTCGAGAAGGAGGCAGAGTAATCGAAAAAAACATACTTGCCATCGAGGGCTCTTCTGAAAGCCCCGCTCCCCGAGCCCGTCATCGCAGGGCTGAACTCGCTTTCAGGAACACGATATTCCATCTCCCAGGTGCCTAATAAAAAACCAAATTTCTCCATCATCTCAAGATCCTTCGGACATTCTTATGATGGGCCGCCTTTTCGCGGGCATCCTTGAGTGGCCAATATATCAGTATATGGCTCGTCTTCTCAACATAAATGGAGGAACCAGAAAATTTTATGATCGCCTTTCTCTCGACTGCATTTTCTCAAATCAACGATAAGAGGTTCGAATTCTCCACGCCAAATCTTTGGTAACATTGCTGCTTGAGGCAACGGGCAGGGAAAGAATTTGACATCCTCGCGTTATCATGTAAAATATGAATATCATAATTTACAGTTAACATCATGCGCAGGAAAAAAATCAGCGCGACTGAGGCCGTGAGAAAATTCTCAGATATCCTGAGTCACGTTTATTATAAGGGTGATTCTTACCATGTTGTTCGAGGAGGAAAAATCGTGGCGTCGATCTCCCCGGCTTCCCAGCCGTTTGAGGCCAAGACCCTGGGTGAACTGAAAAGCCTCCTGGCTGCCGTCCCGAAACTCGGCGCCGAAAGCAAGGCCTTTGAATCCGACATCAAGGATGCGCGCGAAAACCAACCCGTTCTTCCAAAGGGGAGCTGATGGGAGTCATCTTTGATACGAGCGTCCTCATCGGACTAGAGAAAGCGTCTTCGAGGCTGGATCAGTTCATCCTGGGCCGGGAAAAAGAATCCTTCGGGATTTCCGCCATTACGGTTTCCGAATTGCTACACGGTGTTCATCGTGCGGACACCGAGAAGCGGAGGATCATCAGGGAAGCCTTTGTCGGCAAAATCATTGAGGTGTTCACCGTTTTCCCCTTCGACATCGGCGCCGCCAGGATTTATGCTCGGATCTGGGCAAGTCTGGCCAAAAAGGGAAAGACCATCGGAGCTCACGATTTGATCATCGCCGCAACCTGTATTTCGCTGGGCTTTTCTCTGGCGACTCTGGATCTGCGGGATTACAGCCTGATCGAAGGATTGAATATCGCCAGACTCTGATGTCCATAATGAGGCTCAAGGCGGGACGGAACTTTGTTAGGCCTTCCAGCCGATTGCGGACACGAAATCCTTTTTCGCCTTGCGATTGACCCGGGCCATTCTCGTCGGGGATCCGTAAGGGAAGAGCGTGTGTCCTATTCGTAGAGGATCGGATCTTTGCGCCAATCCTTGTCCTTGTCGTGCGCCCACTCGGCCACCCGGGGGCGGCGCTCGAGGAGCCGGACGGCCGCGAGGGCGCAGGAGTGCCCGCTGCTCCGCGGACTCTTCCTCACGCACTCGAGCCGCAGCGTATAGGCACCGGGATCGGGCCAAAAATCGAGAAGGGGGAATTCCCGGGCGCCCGGCTCGTCGGCGTAGAAATCGAGCGGAGGTCCGATCTTGACCCCGTTCAAATAGGCCTGATAAAGGCCGCCTTCGGGAAGCCGCTCTCCGCTGACCGTAAGGCGCAGGGGCTCCTTCGCCACGACCTGGAACGAAAACTCCAGCCAACCGCCGGCCGGTCGCTCCGGCCGGTAGACGAGCATCTCCCCTGCCTCGGGCCCACCGTCCACCGCGGCACGCGTCAACAGTTCGCCCATCCCTCTCCTTTTTGTCCCCGCAAAATCACCCGCCCGCACCGTGACTCTGTCCAGGCTGGGCAGGCGCCGCTCGTCCGCTCCGGGCGCCCGCTCCACGAAGGTAGGCTCGCCCGTCTGGTACCAGAAGGCCACGCTGGCATAGTCGTCCTCGCGCTCGTTCCAGCTTGTCGACTTGTACTCGGGGTTCTCGTCCGGGGAGATCCAGCCCATGTGCTCGAGCGTGACCTTGATGCCGGTGTTGAAGACGATCGGATCGTGGAGATGCCAGCGGTAGGAGCTGGTGTGTCCGCCGACTCCCCGCTGGTCGTGATACGGAACCCCGAAGTACGGCGTGCTCGTCATCTGGAGTCCCCAGGCCGAGAGAAAATAATCTTCGGTCCCCGTGCCCCAGATGGACGGTTTGGTTTCGCCGTCGATGTAAATCTTTTCGTCCCCCTCGCCGAACCAGGCCGGGCTGCGCATCCGGACGCCCAGGACGGTGCCGACATAGTGGCCCTTGCCGGTCGTCTCCAGCAGGAGATAATCCCGGCCCGTCCGGGCGGGATACTCCTGGCGGTACTGGGCATAGAAATAGGGCGTTTCCGCCGGCAGCGAATCCAGCCGGATCCAGTCAATGTTGAAGTAGAGGAGGCTCAGGGGCTTCCGGCTCTGATTTTCAATCTCGATCCGGGCCGACTTCCGGAAGGGCATCTGCCAGAAACAATTGTAGGAGTCGCCCTCCTCGACGACGACCGGAAGGCTGATGACTTCGCTGCGGAGGCCAAAGCAGTTGGCGAAAAAATCGCCGACAGGCGCTTCCACCGCCGGCCGCGGATTACCGTCCCAGAACATCCGGAGCATGAGCTCCTGGTGGTCGGCCGAGCCCTGGGGTGCCCAGTTATGCGGCTCCGGACCGAGAAAGGTGATCCAGATATGCGTGATGACCCCCGGCCCCTCGGCGTCGAGCAGGACGTGAGTCGCGCCCGGAGGGATGTTGAAGTTGTCCCAGTTGCTCTGGACGTCGGAATCCCCGCGGAAATCGGCCGTCGGATCGTAGCGGCGCTCGCCGGCGTTCCGGTCTCCCTCGGGG
>JBAUIH010000334.1:0-12591 GCA_049682755.1 Candidatus Aminicenantales bacterium
AGCTCGATGCCACTCAGTACGAAGCCGGCGCCGAGAGGGACAAAGCCCTCATTCAAGCGTACCGGTCACAGCTCATCCAGGCGGAGGCCCGGATGAAACGCGAACAGAACAACTATGACCGGCAGAAACAGCTTCACGACAGCCAGCTCATCTCCCAAGAACAATTGGAAACCGCCAAAATCGAGTTCGATATCGCCAAGGCCGAGGTCCAGGCCATCCGCCATCAGGTCCAGCAGGCGGAGGCTTCGCTCAAGAGCGCCCTCGACAGCCTGGGCAAGACCGTTTATCACTCTCCGATCGACGGGGTCATCACCAGCCTTGCGGTGGAAGAAGGAGAGATCGCCGTTACCGGTACGCTGAACTTCGCGGGCACAGTCCTGCTGACCATCGCCGACCTCTCGGAGATGGAAGTGGAGGTTGAAGTGGACGAGACCGACGTCGTCGGAGCCAGGCTCGGCCAGAAGGCACAAGTCAGGGTTGATGCCCTCCCCGACCGAAGCCTGGATGGAAGGGTCACGGAGATCGGGAGTTCGGCCATCGCGAGAGTGACCACTTCGCAGCAGGAATCACGGAACTTCCTGGTCACGATCACGTTAATCGATCCTCCGGGCACCCTCAAACCGGGTCTCTCCGCCTCCGCCGATATCATCACCGCGGAAAAGAAAGGTGTGCTGGCCGTGCCCATCTCCGCTCTGGTCCTCAGGGAGAAGGAAGGTGGTACTCCTTCCAAGAAAGAGACGGAAGAAGAAGGTGTCTATATCGCCGTTAATGGACGAGCCAGGTTCTGTCCCGTCACCAAGGGAATCATGGGAGGGTTGTCCATCGAGATCACCTCCGGCCTCAAGGAAGGTCAGGAGGTCATTGTCGGCCCCTACGTCTCCCTGCGCGAACTCAAGGATGGAGCTCTCGTCAAGCCCGAAAAGAAATCGACGAAGCCAGAATGAACCCGCAGGACGGCGCCCTGATCAGGGCGGAAGATCTTTGGAAGGTCTATCCGCTCGAAAAACAGGAAGTCCAGGCTCTCCGGGGAGTGACCTTCACCGTCCAAGCCAATGAATTCCTGGCCATAATGGGACCATCGGGAGGCGGCAAGTCCACCCTGATGAACCTTCTGGGCTGTCTGGATACGCCGACGAACGGCCGATACTATCTCTCGGGCCGATTGGTCAGCGCCATGTCCGAAAACGAGCTGGCCCACATCCGCAACCGGGAAATCGGGTTTGTCTTCCAGGTGTTCAACCTACTCCCCCGGGCCACCGCTTTCCGTAACGTTGAGCTCCCGCTCATCTACAGGGGGACGAAAAAAGCCGAGCGCGAGGCGCGGGTCAGGCATGCGCTGGAGATGGTCGAGATGTCGCCCCGCCTGAGCCACCGTCCCCCGGAGCTCTCGGGAGGCGAACGACAACGCGTGGCCGTCGCCAGGGCGCTGGTCAACGAGCCCTCGATCATCCTTGCTGACGAGCCGACGGGCAACCTCGACTCCAAAACAGGCGCTGAGATCATGAACCTGTTCCGCAAACTTCACGCTGATGGGAATACGATCATCATCGTCACCCATGACAAGGAGATCGCCGATCAAACGCAGAGGATCATTTTCCTGCGGGACGGGATGATCGAATGGGACCGGCGCCGGGGTGAAAAATGAGCGTGCTCAGTCGCCTGTTCGGGATTTTTCTCGACCCCGGCCGGACGTTCAGGTTCATTGCCGGACGGCCCGTCTGGGTGGACGCCTTGATCATCATGCTCATCCTCATGTCCCTTTATTCCTATCTTGTCTTTCCCTATGGACAGAAGGACAGCCTCGCCTTCCTGGAGGACAACGCCGCTAAATTCAAGGAAAGGTGGGGAGAGGAAAGATATAATTCCTCCATCGACAGGGTCAAGGGCCAAGACCGCGTTTTGACCTCTCTTCTGATCACCCCCTTGACTTTTCTCATCGGTCTTCTGTTCTCAGCGCTCATCGTCCTGGGGACGGGGCGTATCATTTCCACGGAGGGCCACTATCTCCAGGTTTTTTCCTCGCTCCTCCACGCCGGCTTCGTCGACAAACTGCTGGGGAACGCCTTGCGAATAGGTCTCGTTTTCAGCCGGAAATCCGTCGTCCAAACATCGACCAGCCTGACGGTTTTTTTCCCCAGGTTGGACATCATGTCGACCGCTTACGGCATCCTGAGCCAGATTGATTTTTTCCAGCTTTGGATGTTCGGCCTGTTGGGGATCGGTCTGGCCGCCTCCTTCAAAATCAGCCTGAAGAAAGCCCTCGTCATTTCCTTCGCCTTCTGGCTTCTCAAGACCCTGTTGATGGCCACTCTGACGCTCGCCCGCCTCAGGATCCTGCAATAGATAGGCTTGGGGTATATGGCTCGTCAGCCCATAGATTTGACAGAAGGCGGGACTGCGCATAAATTATCCGTATGAGCGAAGAAATCTGGCGCGGAAACCTGGCCATGACCCCTTTTCCGCAGGTTCTCCTCAACATCTGGGAAAAACGAGACACCGGGCAGTTGCGTCTTCAGGGAGAAGGGATTGAAAAATCGGTCTCTTTCATCAAGGGAGACCTGGCTCTGGCCGAGGGCGATTTCTCCAATGAAATATTCCTGAAAAAACTCCTCTTAGGCCGGGCCTTAACCGCAGCTCAGGCGGAGGACTGCGCAAGTTACGCGCGCGAGAACACAGTTTCCTACTCCCGGTCTCTCATCGAGCGAGAGATCGTCACCCCTTCCCGAGTTTGGGAATCGCTCGCCGAGTTCTGGTTGGAAGAGATAGACGCCGTCTTTGACTGGCCCCGGGCAGAGTTCACATTTCAAATCGGGGCGCCGGTTCCAGCCTTCCAGGTCTACGCGATTTTTCCGACTCCGACGATCATCTTGCACGGCATCCGGAGGATGAAAAATCACAGCCTGATCGAGGCCTTCCTCCCGGCGGAGACGGAGTTCCTTCAGTCCCTTTCTCCCTCCTATGCCGACCATTTGCCGCTGGCGCCTCATGAAAAGCACGTGCTGGGGATGCTCAGGCAATCGCTCCTTCTGCAGGATCTCTACGCCTTCAGCCAAGCGGGAAAACGGGAAACCCAAAAAGCCGTCTTCGCCTTCCTCGCCCTGGGGTTGGCCGGGGTTTCTCAGGCCGCCGGCGGGGCCAGAGTTTCTCCGGAATTGACTTCGGCCGGATTGGAAAGGATCTGGAACAGTTTCAATGACAAATGTTCCTATATCCACAAATTCATTTCCAAGGAAATCGGTCCGGTCGGCCTGAGCGTTCTGGAGAAAACGCTGGAAGAGATCCGGGCCCGCCTGGATCCGCCGTTTCAAGGGCTGGAGTTGAGAGCCGACGGCCGGGTCGAATTCAGCTCTTTCCCGCTGATGAGCCTCACTCTTTTCACCGAAGAAACGCGGAAAAATTTCACCCGCCTGCTCAACGAAATACTGGTGGCGGAAATCCTAGCGGTCAAAAAGACCCTGGGCAGCGCCCATGAGGCCGCGCTCATCAGGAACCTCGAAAAGATCGGAGAGCTGAGCTGAAGCGGCAACACGTCCTGGCGATCCTGCTGCTTCTGACCGCGCTCGCCGTCTGGCTTGTGATCAAAATTGGATTCTGAACGCCGCAACCTGGTCGTTCTCCTGGGACCCACTGCCACAGGCAAGAGCCGGGCCGGAAACGATCTCGCCCAAAAATTCAAGGGGGAGATCATCAACTGCGACTCGATGCAAGTTTATAAGGGATTCGACATCGGCACGGACAAGCCGACGATCGAGATGCGCCGGCAGGTTCCCCACCACCTGCTTGATATCGTGGAGGCGCCGGCTCAATTCACGGCCGGGGAATTCGTCCGCCGGGCGCTGCCGGCTATCCGGCTCATCGAGGCGCGGGGACGGCGGCCGTTCATCATCGGCGGCACCGGCCTCTACCTTAAGGCCTTATTGGAAGGGCTCTTCCCCGGACCGGGTCGGGATGAACGAATTCGCCGGAGGCTCGAACAAGATGCCGGCGAGAAAGGACTGGAGGTCCTGCGCAGGCAGCTGGAGGATGTTGATCCGGATTATGCCCGGATCGTCGGGAAGAAAGACAAAATCCGGATCATCCGCGCCCTGGAAGTCCACGCTCTGACCGGGCAACCGATCTCCCGGCTTTTCAAGAGCACGCGGTCGGAGGTGGCCGGTTTTCATATCCTGAAAATTGGGTTACAATTAGAGAGAAAAGAGTTGTACCGGAGGATCGAAGAGCGGGTGGACGCAATGTTCCGGAACGGAATCTGCGAAGAGGTCAAGCGCCTTCTGGCCGCCGGCGTTCCGGCGAGCGCTCCCCCATTCCGGGGGCTCGGCTACAGGCGCGTGCTGGCCTACCTGCAGGGGACGATTTCTTCCGACGAGGCCAAGCGGCTGACCAAACAGGACACCCGTCAATACGCCAAAAGGCAGATCACCTGGTTCCGGAAGATGGCCGGAGTGAATTGGTTCCCAGGCGACGATCTGACCTCGATCGCCCTGTTCCTGGAGTCATGGCTCGCTGCCTAAAGATGGAAAAGGCGATTCTGGTCCACCTCGCGACCACCCAAAAGGATCGGTCGGAGGCTGAAGAATCGATGGAGGAGCTGGCCAGCCTGGCCGCAGCGGCGGGCGCCCAGGTCGTCGACAAGGTCTTTCAATCCCGGCCGCGGATCAGCCCGAGATACTTCATCGGCGAGGGAAAAGCCGAAGAGCTGAGCCGGACAAAAGAGGAGCTCCGGGCCGACCTCATCATCTTCGATCACAACCTGACTCCTATTCAGCAAAGAAGCCTGGAAGACTTGATCGGGTCCAAGGTCGTCGACCGCACCCAGCTCATTCTCGACATTTTTGCCCAACGGGCCCGCAGCAATGAAGGCAAGCTCCAGGTCGAACTGGCCCAGCTCAGCTACCTGCTGCCCCGCTTGGTCGGAAAAGGGAAGACTCTTTCACGGCTGGGCGGCGGCATCGGCACCCGGGGCCCGGGAGAAAAAAAGCTGGAGGAAGACAGGCGCAAGATCACCGACCGGATCTCCCGGGTCAAGAAGGAAATCCAGGGCATCCAGAAGCGACGGGAGAGCCAAAGGCAGAACCGGAGGGAAAGCCCGGTGCCTGCCGTTTCCCTGGTCGGCTACACCAACGCCGGAAAGTCAACCCTGTTCAACGCGCTCTGCCGGGAGACGATGCTCACCTCACCGGCCCTCTTCGCCACCCTGGATCCCGTCCTGCGCCGGGTGGACTTCCCGGACGGCCTTCATTTCTACCTCAGCGACACCGTCGGATTTCTCAAGAGACTTCCCCTCGAGCTGGTCAGTTCGTTCCAGGCCACCTTGGAAGAAATCAAGGAAGCCGATTGTCTGGGCCACGTCATCGACCTCTCCTCGCCGGCCGCTGAAGAACAGAGCCGGGCCGTCGAGACCATCCTCGCCGAGATTGGCAGCGGCGATGTCCCGGTCATCAAGGTTTTCAACAAGATCGATCTCCTCCCCTCCAAAAAGGAGCTCCTGGCCCGGAACATTTCGGACGAGGAGCGGAGCGTCTATTTGTCCGCCAGGACGGGAGAAGGGATTGCGAGTCTCAAGGACCGGATCAGATCCATTCTCTTCCGGGATTGCCGCATTTTTTACCTGCGTATCCCCAAGGACAAAAAGGAGCTCGTCCCGTCTTTCCGACGCTGGGCCCTCGTCCTCGAAACCCGGGAGAACGGCGACTGCTCTGAAATCAAGGTTATGGCCGATCCCAAATTCATGCTAAACTATCTTCCCTATCTCATCCAAGGAGAAGACCATTGGTAAGACATGCCTGTTGGCTTGGCGCCCTCGCTGTTCTTCTGGCGTCCTGCGTCACCGTCGCGCCAACACCGCCCAGCCTTTATATCGAAAATCTGCCTCAATCTCTCGTCACCCCATTGACGCTCGAAGAGCGCATCCAGATGCAGGAGGCTTGGGATTATTTAAGGCAGGGCCGGCTGGACAGAGCCGAAAAGGCCTTTCTCCGCTTGGGCCCCGCAAGTCCTCTCTACAATATGGGCTTGGGATATGTTTTTCTTCTCCGGGAGGACTTTGCTTCCGCTGAAGGGTATTTCAGGCTGGCGGTCGAAGAGAGTCCGGGCTCTCTGCTGGCCCACCTGGGATTGGCGCAGCTCTACCAGAAGATCGGCAACGAAGACAAGATCTTTAATGAGCTTCGCGAAGTGCTGAAAATCGAACCCACGAACTTCTGGGCTAAGGAGATATACGAATCCCTCAAAACCCAGAAAACCGAACTGGCTATCGAAACGGCCAGGGCAGCGATCGCCCGCGGTGATACCGGGAGCGGGAAAGAGTCCTATCTCAGGGCCCTTCATTATTCGCCGGAATCGATACCGGCCCATCTGGCCCTGGCCCGTCTTTACAGGGACGAGGACAGGCTGTCAAATGCCTTGGTCCACATGAAGGCAGCGTCCTCCATCGAGCCGGACAACATCGGGATCCTCAATGCCTACGCCGAGACCCTGGCCGAGGCCGGGGATTATGAGCAGAGCCTGGAGATCTACCAGAAGATTCTTGGGCTCGATACCGGAAACAAGCAGGCCCAAGAACGGATAGAAAACCTGAAGAACAGGCTCGGGATTGTTGAAATCCCCAGTTTGTACAACGAAATCCCCCTGGCCCGGGCGATCACCCGTGAAGACCTCGCGGCCCTGCTGGCGGTCAAGCTCAAGGACGTTCTCGGTGACACCTCCTCCCAGCCGCCGATCATGATCGATATCTCCACCTCCTGGGCCTCCAAGTTCATCATCAAAGCGACCTCGCTTCGTCTTCTCGAGGTTCACCCGAACCACGCTTTTCAGCCGAAGAGGCCTGTGAACCGGGAAGAGCTGGCCATGACGCTCCTGAAAGTCATCCATCATCTCGAAGGCCAGGGCCATAAGTTCATCCCGCAGATCCCTCTGGAGATGATCCAGATCCGGGACATCGCCCCCGACCACTATTCTTATCGGACGATCAGCCAAATCCTCTCCTATCAAGTCATGGAGCTCTATCCGGATAAAACATTCCGGCCGGACCTGACTGTGTCCGGCGCGGATGCCGTCAGAACCTTTGATATCATGCTCGCTCTGGTGCGCTGATCGGCCGGCATAGGCAAGCGAAAAACAAGGCCGTCATGGAAGCGAACGCCAAAGAGAAATTCTGGAACGTGCCCAATACCCTCACCTTGATCCGAATCGCCCTTGTTCCCGTCTTCGCCTCCATGCTCCTGCAAAAGAGGGCGGTGGGCGCGCTGGCCGTCATCTTTCTGGCCGGATCGACCGATGTCCTGGACGGGCTGGCAGCGCGGGCCTGGAACCAGCGCACTCGGATCGGCACGATCCTCGATCCCATAGCCGATAAACTGCTCCTCTCGACCGCCTTCATCCTTTTGACCGTCCGGAGCCTGGGCTTCAGCCGGGTTATCCCGCTCTGGCTGACGGCGGTGGTCATCGGCCGGGACGTTCTCATTCTCGCGGGCGGGGTGGCGATCTACTGCATCCGGGGACCCAGGGAGTTCCCTCCCACGGTGCCGGGCAAGATCAGCACCGTATTCCAGGTCTCCACGATCTTTTGGGTTCTTCTCTCCAACAGCGTCCAGGTCACCGCTGAGGGCCGGTCGGCCGTCCTATCCGCGTTGACGTCGCCCTCCGTGCTGGAGGGGTTTTACCTCGCCACGCTTCTTTTCACCGTCATCTCGGGGACTCAATACGTTCTCAAAGGCATCCGCATAACCTTTTCCCCGACGGCCTGAAAGATTCGATGCTCACCCTATCCTACAGAAACTGTGTCCGCCTGTTGAAGACCGTTCCCATCTGTCCCAAACCCAGGGCTATCGGGCTCCACAATATCCCCCGGAAAGGACCCACGCTTTTCGTCTATAACCATATCGCCCGGCGCGTTGAGCCGCTCTTTCTGGCGGTGGCCGCCCCGCCCGATCCGCCGATCCGTTTCTTCATCGAGCTGACGCTCGTCGGCCGGGACCTGATCGAGAGGACCGAAAGGGATATTCGGAATTCCCTGTTCTCCCGGCAACTTCAAAAAAAAATGGAGAAGCTGGCCCTGACGCGGTGGGCGTTGGACCGGATTTCCAACCTGCTGACCCGATTCCTGATCGCCCAGATGAGCCGGCTCAATTTCATCCCTGTGTATTTGCATGATCCGCCGACGCCGGAAGAGAGCGTCAGAAAGATGCGAACAAACAGGCAGGCCTTCAAGTTCTGTCTCGAGTCCCTGGCTGAGAATAAGCCCGTGGCCATCGCGCCGAGCGGAGGGGACACTCACGAAAAATCAGAGCTCCTGAGCCTCCCGACAACCGTCCCCAGCCTGGCCGACAGACTTCGCCGGCAGGGGAAAGAGCTAAAGATCGTCCCGAGCGTCATCAAAGAAAAACCCGGGATCGGCAAGGGCACCTACAACAAATACATCATCGACAGGATTCTTCCCTACCGGTTGTTCCGACGGCTTCTGGACAAGATGAGGATCAAGCGTTACGAGCGGCCGCGCCTGACCGTCGAATTCCTGCCCGCCGTGACCTTCACTCCGGACAAAGCCACGAAGACGGAAAAACTCCGCTTTGTCCAGGAGCTTCAGCAGGCGCTGTTTGAGGTTTTGAAGAGGGATTGAGACGGCGGGCCGCCGTCTACATGTTCCGGTCGACGAATCCTTTGCGCAGCGTCATCCAGATAATCTTGAGATCAAGGCCCAGCGACCAGTTCTGGATGTAGTAGAAATCGTACTCGATCCGCTTGCTGATCGGAGTGTCCTGACGCAGGCCATGGACCTGGGCCCAGCCCGTGATCCCGCACTTGACTTTGTGGCGGAGCATGTACTTGGGGATCTTGTCGGCGAATCCTTTGACGAATTCCGGGCGCTCCGGACGCGGCCCGATCAGGCTCATTTCGCCCCTGAGGACATTGATGAACTGGGGAAGTTCATCGAGACTGTATTTGCGGAGAAAACGGCCGGCTCTGGTAACCCGGGGATCGCCGGGACGGCTCATGACCGGGCCCGATCCCTCCTCGGCGCTCCGGATCATGGTCCGGAACTTGATCATGCTGAACCGCCTCCCGTCCAAACCCATCCTTTCCTGCCGGAAGAAGACGGGCCCCGCGGAGGTCAGCTTCACGACGACGGCGAGGATAAGCAGCACGGGCGAAAGGAGGATCAATCCCAGCGCGGACACAGCAATGTCGATCACCCTTTTGAGCAGGCTTTTGTAACCCTTCAAGGCGACGTCGTCGATCGAGATGACCGGGAATCCGTCGAGGTCCTGGATGTTGGCCTTAAGAGTGAGCAGCTGGAACAGGTCGGGGATCAGGCGGATGTTGACCACATGGTGTTGGGCGACCTTGATGGTTTCCAGGATCTGGGAATAATTGTTCAGGCCCAGGGCGACGAAAACCTCGTTGATCTCTTCTTTATCGAGGATCGGCCCGAGGTCGCGGATGCGGCCGACGACCTCCACTCCGCCGTCGATTTCAACCTTTTCTCCGACGGGGCGTTCGTCGTCCAGGAAGCCCTTGAACCGGAAGCCGAGGTCCTTGTAGACGAGGATCTTCTGGGCCACCGCCTTCCCCATCTCTCCCGCGCCGACGACGAGCACGTTCTGGAGGTTCAACCCCCTGGCATACCGTCTCTTCATGTAAAAAAAGATCTGGTTACGGAAAAAGGTGATCATGAAGATGACGACGACAAAATACACGGCCAGGAAGCCATGAGAGAGCTTGAAGGTCACCTGGAAGAGCGGCCGCGGGCCCTGGCTGTAACCGTACAGGTAGCTCATGACTCCGAAAAAATCTATGGCAATTGTCAGGATCGCGTTCAGGCAGACGGCCAGGAAATCGTCGATCCTGGCGCGTTGCAGGCGGGTCCTGTAGAAGCCCTGGAAATAAAAGATCAAAAGGTGGGTGGCCAGGAAAAGCGGAAAAACGATCACGTATTGATGGAGAGGGGGGATCCCTTTGGCCGGGTCAACGGGTATGAGATAAACGTAAAAGCGAAAGAGGTAGGAGTAGAAAAAGGAGATGAGAATGGCGACGGCATCGCTGAGCACAAAGAGTCCGACCAGACCGAAACGCTTCTTCTGGATCACGGCTGCCCTTTATGATCCGCCCATTTCCGCTCGAAATAAGCCGCCATCTTCTCCCTGAAAGCGCGACGAGAAAACCTCTCGGCGTTCGCCCGGATGCCGGAATCATTAAATTTCATGCCCTGGAATTTGTCAAGCGCTCCGCGGAGTCCGGCGGCCGTGAGTTCGGAGAAAAAGACTCCGGTCTCGCCGGGGATAACGCTTTCCAGAGCGCCGCCGCGGCCGTAGGCGACGACGGGCGTTCCGCAGGCCTGGGCCTCCAGCGCCGTGATCCCGAAGTCCTCTTCACCGGGAAGGAGGAGGGCTTTCGCCTTCTGATAAAGAGTCCGCAGTTCCGGGGCCGCCAGCGGGCCGAGGAAAACGATATTCGAGCGGGCCATTTTCTGGAGTTTCCTCAGGTCGGGCCCGGTGCCGACGATCGTGAGCCGCTCTCCGGAAAGGTTGAAGGCTGCGATGGCCAGGTCGATCCGTTTGTAAGGCACGAGCGCCGAAACGATGAGATAGTCCGAGCGCGCCGGCTCACCCTCGGGGGGGTGGAAGAATTCAGTGTCCGCCGGCGGAGGAATCACCTCGGCTTCCCGGCGGTAGTACTTCCGGATGCGCCGGGCGACGTTCTCCGAGTTGGCGACGAAATGATCCACCCGGGCGGAGGACGACTCGTCCCAAACGCGCAGCCGGTGGATGACCGGCGGGACGAACATTCGCGAAACAAACGACAGCCGGTCCGGCGAGAAGTAGGCGAAATATTGGTTCCAGGCATAGCGGACGGGCGAGTGAATGTAGCTGATATGAAGTCCGTCGGGAGGCGGAATCGCCCCCTTGGCGACACAGTGCGAGGTCGAAATGATGAGTTCATAATCCCCCAGGTCAAAGAGTTCGACAGCCAGGGGGAAGAGGGGCAGGTAGTAGCGGTATCTTTTCTTGAGAAAGGGCAGCCTCTGAAGGAAGCTCGTCCGGATATCGCGCTTCTCGATCACCTCGGATTGACTTCCCTTGAAATGGAAAAGCGTATAGATCGGCGCCCGGGGAAAAATCTCGGCCAGGACCTCGAGCACCTTCTCGCCGCCCCGCTGTCCGGTCAGCCAGTCATGGACCAGGGCGACTCTGATCTTGTCCATTGGGGTTGATTATAAATCACCTCCCCTGGGGACACAATATCTATTTCCGTCGGGAAGGAATTTCCATGTTTCCGGTCAGCTTTTTCGGCTGAACAGCTCCAGGTACAGGTTCTGGGTCTGTTCGACCATGCGGCGCAGCGGAAAACGGGGCGGGACAAATGACTTGGCTCTCTCCCCCAGGCGACCTGCCTCATCTTTGTCCCGCAGGAGTCGAATGACGGCACCGGCCAGAGCTTCGGGATCGCCGGGCAGGACGAGGAATCCGGTCCGGCCGTTTTCCAGTATTTCGGGAACGCCGTCCACGGCCGTGGCAACGATCGGTTTCCCCAGGGCGGCGGCTTCCACCAGGACAAAAGGCAATCCCTCCCATAGGGAGGGAAGGACGAAGATATCGAACAGGGCCATGAGGGACGTGGCATCCTCCCTCGCTCCGAGGAAAAGGCACCTCTGTCCGAGACCCAGTCGGCGCGCCTCCCGCTTCAGCCGGCCGGCCTGAGGGCCATCCCCCACGATGGCTATGCTGGCCAGTGGAACAGCTTCTAGAATCCTCCGGCAGGCGCGAAGCAGGTGAATGATTCCTTTCTGCCGGTGAAGGCGGGCGACAGTCCCGACAAGGGGCCGGCCAGGCTCCCCTCCCAGTTCGTTTCTGCGCCGCGCGATCTCAGCGGTCATGGGCACCTGACGAATATCGATTCCGTTCAGGATGACCGTCATCTTTCCCTCGGGCGCCAGTTTGTGTTTCCTGGCCTGGCGGAGGTCGGATCGGCAGACAAGAACCAGCCGGTCGGTGATGCGGGAACACCTCCTTTCCAGCAACACATAGAGCCGGCGCAGGAACGGATTTCTGTAGTGGAGATAGTGGATGCCGTGAAGAGTATGAACGACGGCCGGGGTCTTGGCCAGGCGGGCCGCCGCCCGGCCGTGGATCCCAGCCACACCGCCATGGGTATGAAGGACGTCGATTTTCTGATCCTTAAGTACCGAAGCGATTTCGCTCCGGTACCGGAAACCAATCCTTTTATTTAGGGGGGCCGGGACAAAGGCAAGACCTTTGCTCCGGGCCTGCTCGGCCAGCGGGCCCTCCCCCCCCGAACAGACAAAGACCTGGAAAACCTCCCGGTCCAGGTTTTCGGCCAGGAGAAGGAGAGCGGTCTGCCCGCCGCCGAGGGAAGGCCTGTCGATCATCTCCATGATTCTGAGTTTTTCCATCAATTCACTCGGCTTCCCCGGCCGGAAACGAGCCTTCGAAGCTCATCGCGATAACGGGCCCTTTCTTCTCTCTCCTCTCCCGCCCCGATGAGTCCGAGGGCAAAGACATTCCATCTCAAGTAGATCTTGAGGAAGCGAAGGGAACTCCGGGAATTATATTTTTCATAGAAACGGAGCTGGCT
>JBAUIH010000335.1:0-13427 GCA_049682755.1 Candidatus Aminicenantales bacterium
CGCGCAGGGTCGGCGGCTTGAACTCGAACCGGGCGATGACCTCGCCGGCCTCGTTAAGGATCTCGCCGGTCCCGGTGTCGAGCGTGATGAGGTCGCCGGTCTTCATCCGGCCGACCTCGGCCAGGAGCGGAAGACCGCCCGAGTCCTCAGTCGTGTTGAAGAAGATGGGCGCGATCAGGCCACCGATGACGACGCCGGCGCGGCGCTTGTTCGGGATGTAGGGGATATCCTCACCGATGTGCCACATCACCGAGTTGCAGGCGGATTTGCGCGAGGACCCGGTGCCGACGACATCGCCGACGAAAACCACACGGTGGCCCTCCTCGCGGAATTTGCGGATCGTCTCGATCCCGCCGGGAAAGCACGTCTCCCCCATCGCCAGGGAGTGGAGCGGGATGTCGGGACGGGTGGAGGCGTGCTTGGCGGGCGAGAAATCGTCGGTGTTGATCTCGCCGTCCACCTTGAAGACCTTGAAGGTCATTTTATCGGGAAAACCCGGCCGTTTCAGGAACCATTCGCCCGCGGCCCAGGATTCGAGGACGCTTCTGGCGTGAAGGTTGCTCCCGGACTTCTCGACGACGGCGTCGAACGCTCCGTAAACGAGGATGATGTGCTTGAGGGCTTCGGCCGCATCCGGGGCCAGCGCCGGGTCGTCTAGTAGGTCGACGAGCGGCCCGACGTTATAGCCGCCGAGCATCGTCCCGAGCAGAAAAACGGCGTCCTTCTTGGGAACGAGGGGCGAAGCCGCCTCTCCTTTAGCGACCCTGGCCAGCCAGGCGGCCTTGACCTCGGCGGCCGGGTCGACGCCGGGCGAAACGCGGTTTTTGATGAGGTCGAGGAGAAATTCCTCTTGGCCCGCCGGCGGGCTCTCGAGAAGCCGGCAGACCTCGGCCGTCTCCTCGGGATTCAGCGGCAAAGGCGGGATCCCCAGCTTCTGTCTCTCGGTTTCCTGCTTAAGATATGATTCCAACATGTTTGGACTCCATCAGAAAGAATTTATGACCAGAATAATCTGTATAATTTTTTTCGGCCGTTTTGTCAAAATATGCGCTTTGTGCCAAAGATAGCAGTTTCATGCATGGACAGGAAAATTGGTGGCCGGCCCCGAATTTCTCTCGAAATTGCTGCCTGTCACCAATTTTCAATGGCGGAGTTGGGTTCGTGTCGCCGTAATTACGGAATTGGCGGCCATTTGCGCCATAATTCCTTGACACACCGACGAGTTTCCGATAAAGAAAATATTGCCCTGACGAAAAGGATGCCGGGGAAGGGATAATGCCCGCGAATTCGAATAACCAAGGCCTGCTTAGCTCCTGGAAAGAGATCGCCCGCTACCTCGACTGCGACGAGCGCACCTGCCGGAGATATGAGATCAACCTCGGGCTCCCCGTCCACCGCATGGAGGGTTCGTCCAAGTCCCGCATATACGCTTATAAGGACGAACTCGACGCCTGGCGGAAAGAGCGGCTGAACGGCGCTGAGAATCAAATCGGGAAGGCGGGAACGGCCCTGAAGCCGGCAAGGAGGAGGTCCCGCGCAGTCAAAATGTGGCTCTGGCTTGTCCTCATCCTCGCAGTTGTCTTGGCCGGCGCGCTGTTTCTCCTCCACCCCTCCCCCGGCCAACCGTCCGACTTCAGGATTCAGGGATCGAAGCTGATCATCCTCGACGATAAGGGCAAAGAGCTATGGGTTTTCGACTCCGGTCTTCCGAACCTCGAGGATGAGAAAGCCTATCGTGCGCAATTCCAGGTCAAATCCTTCACTGCTGACCTCAGAAAACCGTATCTGCCCTGCCTCGTTATGAAAGATATCAATCGGGACGGAAAGGTTGAGGTGCTCTTCAGCACCCAGGCCAAAGATGATATGACGGGAGAGGGAGAGATTTTCTGTTTCGGCGCCGGGGGCGATCAGGTCTGGCATCAAAAAGTCGGGCGGCAAGTCGAGTTCGGCGGGAGGACTTATTCAGCGGATTTCAGGGTCGGCGGGTTCGATACGGTTGACATCGATGACGACGGAAACCTAGAAATCCTCATCTTCGCCTTCCATTACCCCCATTCTCCAACCCAGTTGCTCATCCTCGATAGTGAGGGAAAAGCGCTCGCGGATTTCTTCAACTTCGGTCAGATGCATGATTTTCTCTTGTGCGACCTGGACGGCGACGGCAGGAAAGAGCTTCTCGTCACCGCCCAGAACGATGAATACGGGAAAGGCTGCCTGATCGTCTTCGACGCCTCCCGGGTCGGAGGCTGTTCCCCCCAGATCACCGAATACCCCGGCGAGGGCTTCACGCCCGGAACCGAGAAATACTACATCCTCTTCCCCAGGACGGATGTCGACCTGATTCTTTTCCCCCTTAAGGAATCCATGCATGGAATCAATCTTCTTCAAAACGGAAGGATTCAGCTCAACGCTGCCATATCCCAACTTTACTTTGAGCTGGACGCAGAACTCCGGCCTCTCGACGTCAAGGGCAGCGATTATTTCCGCGATCACCACCGCGAACTGAAGGCGGCCGGCAAAATAACGAGCGTCCTGGATGACGCCTATTATGAGAAGCTCAAGAAAGGTGTCCTCTACTGGGACGGCACCGAGTGGACCTCTACCCCGACAATGAACCGGAGGCGACAAGAACAGAAGCCCTAATTTATACCTGACCAACCCAAGAACACGGCTATTTGGTCAAGGAACTTCTTAAAATCACCCAGGCGAGATTGAAGTATATCGTGGACCTGGCTTTCATCGATCTCCCAATAAATATGGACCAGCCGATTCCCGAATTTCGCCATTTCCTGGAGACTTTCGGCAAAGGCCTTATCAAGAGCGCCCTTCTCTTCGAGGACGGAAAATGTATCGGCATAATCCTCCGGCGCCCGGTACCCGTTCTGGAAGATGATGTGGTTGCAAATATCAATTGCCGCCTCGATAGCCACGATGAAGTGATATTTGGAACTCCCCACTTTATCGGTATCCGAAAGAAAGGCCTGTTTCTTGTTCGCTTTCAGCCTCTCGAGCTGGGCCACTGAATTCCGCATATGAGAAACCAGCCTCACCAGACGGTCGTGATCATACCGGGGCATGGATAACCTCCTTGAGATACTGCCGCCGGTAGTAAGCAAAATCGAGGTATTTCTTGAGAACAAGTCCTTCAAAATCCGCCCTTAGAAAAGGTTCCTTGTCCACCACAAGAAGACCGCCCTTGATCACCTGATAGATAAAAGAAAGAGGAGCTCGGTTTATGATCCGGACATCCACTGGAAAATGGCCTATCGACTGCAGCTTTCCCTCAAGTCGGACTTCCCAATCGAGCGGACTCTTCACTTCTCTTCGGAGATAAACTGCGACATCGATGTCAGAGAACTTTCCCTCTTTGGCAAACGAGCCGAAAACATAAGCGAACACAATGTCTTTAGACTTGCCCAGTTGAATGGATAGTTTCCTGACAAGGGCGTCTTTTTCAGACCGGGAAAGCTTATTTTTCATCCCTCAAAACGTACCATAAGGAGCCTTTATTTTCAATTTCTATTTGGGCTGGAGCGGAGGCCATGTGAATGGCGCCCCCGGCGCGAGCCTTGACACCCCCTATCGTTTCCGATAGAAAAAAGAAGGCCATGTCGAAAAGGATGCCGGGGATTGAATGATGCCTGAGAACTCGAACAACCAAGGCCTGCTCAGCTCCTGGAAAGAGATCTCCAGCTACCTCCTGTGCGACGAGCGTACCTGCCGGAGATGGGAGCTGAGCAGGGGACTTCCCGTCCACCGCATGGAGGGCTCGTCCAAGTCCCGCGTTTTCGCTTACCGGGACGAGCTCGACGCCTGGCGAAAAGAGAGATTGAACGGCGCTGAGAACAAGAACGGGAGGGAAGCGGGGGCTCCTAAGCCGGTCCGGACCGGCGCAGCCAAAAAATGGCTGTGGCTTTTTCCCGTCCTTGCGGTTATCTCGGCCGCCGCGGTATTCCTGCTTCGCTCCTCCCCGGGCCAGCCGGCCGATTTCAGGATTCAGGGCTCGAAGCTCGCCATCCTCGACAAAGAGGGCGCGGTACTATGGACGTTCGACACGGGCCTCCCGAACTTGGAGACTGAGAAGACCTACCGAGAACGATTCCAGGTGGTCACCAATGCTCCACAAGGAGTACGTCGCTTTTACCCCTATCTCATCATGAGAGATATCGATTCCGACGGAAAAACCGAGGTGATCTTCTGCACAAAATCCAAACATGATCAGGCGCAGGGAGAATTATTCTGTTTTGACGCCCGGGGCGAGAAGAAATGGCACCATAAAGCCGGACGCGAGGTCGAGTTCGGCGGAAGGACTTATTCAAACGATTTCAGGATCGTCGGATTCAGGTCAATGCAGGAACCTCTACTATTTATTTTGAACTCGACTCAAAACTCCGCCTTCAGGACCTCAAGGGCAGCGATTACTTCCGCGATCAGCACCGCGAGCTCAAAGCGGCCGGCAAAATAACGAGCGTCCTGGAGGGCTCCTATTACGAGGCCCTAAAAAGGGGCGTTCTCTACTGGGACGGCACCGCGTGGACCTCAACCCCGACGATGAACCGGAATCGGCAAGAACAGATGCCTTAGGTTAGGTCCGGCCAACCGGGAAATGCGGTCTGAGCGGGTTCGACGCCCTCCGTCCGGCTGCGGCACTCGAGCTCATAAGAGCCCTCCCCCATCCCGTTCTTTTCTACTCAGCCGACTTCCAGTCCGGAGATTCCGCCGAAAAGAGGGGCTCTACCAGCCTTTTCTGTTGATTTTCCCGGCCGGACATTATAGAATTTGTCTTCTCTTTTCTTTCTCAAATCCAAATCGAGGGAGGAATCATCATGGATAAGGCCGCCATCGAAAGAGCCAAAGAACACTTCGGCAAGATACTCGAAGCCCAGATGCAGCGGATGGAAAGACTGAGGTCTGCCCCCGACTGGATCGACTACGGCACGATCTCGCCGATCCGGGTCGGCATCATCGGCGGGGACGGCATCGGCCCCTTCATCGCCAAGGACGCCAGCCGCGTCCTCCACTTCATGCTCCGGGACGAAGTCAAGAGCGGCAAAGTCGTCATCGCCAACATCGAGGGCCTGACCATTGAAAACCGGGCCGCCTGCAATAAGCCCATCCCGGACGACGTCCTGGTCGAGATCAAGAAATACCACGTCACCCTCAAGGGCCCGACGACCACCCCCCGCAAGGGCGACCCCTGGCCGAACATCGAGAGCTGCAACGTGGCCGTGCGGAAAGAACTCGACCTCTTCGCCAACGTCCGGCCGGTCCGGGTCCCCAAGCAGGGCATCGACTGGATCTTCTTCCGGGAGAACACCGAGGACATGTACGCCCTCGGCCCCTACGGGATTGAGGTGGACAAGGACATCGCCATCGACTTCCGCCTGATCAGCGCCCCAGGGGCCGACCGCATCTGCCGGCTGGCCTTCGAGCACGCCAAGAAGAACGGCCGCACCCGGGTTACCTGCATCACTAAGGCCAATGTCATCAAGACGACCGACGGCCGTTTCCTGGAGAACTTCTACCGGATCGCCAAGGAGTACCCGGGAATCGAGGTCGACGACTGGTATATCGACATCATGACGGCCAAGCTGATCGACGAGAAGCGCCGCCGCGACTTCCAGGTCATGGTGCTCCCCAACCTCTACGGCGACATCCTGACCGATGAGGCCGCCGAGTTCCAGGGCGGCGTCGGCACCGCCGGTTCGGCCAACATCGGCAAGCAGTACGCCATGTTCGAGGCCATCCACGGCTCGGCTCCCCGGATGGTCAAGGAAGGCCGCGCCCAGTACGCCGATCCGGCCAGCATGATCCGAGCCGCCTCGATGCTCCTCGGCCACATCGGGTTCGCCGAGAAGGGCAAGACCCTGGAGATGGCGCTCGACATCTGCGGCCAGTACGAGAAGAAGCTCGTCGTCACCGGCCGTCCGACCGGCTCGACCGGCGAAGCCTTCACCAATTACCTGATGGAGACGATTCAGGACCCGAACCTGAAGAGCCGCTGGGAAGCATATGTCAAGGGATAGCGCGCCGGCGGGCGAGGATTCCGCCGTCGCCTTGACTCCCTTCCGGAATTTATATATAAAAACAGGGCGAAGCTGCTTTCACGACGAAGGCGACAAGCGCATAAAATTGCGGCAGCGTCCGGGACCTCCCGGCGACGCTTCCGGGCAATTTTAAATAAGAACAACGAGGAGGTAAATATGGGTTACCAGAGAAAGAAGATCGCTCTCATCGGCGGCGGACAAATCGGCCAGAACCTGGCCATGCTGGCCTCGATGAAAGAGCTCGGCGACATCGTCGTCCTTGACATCGGCGACTATGTGAACCCCGTCAAAGGCAAAGCCCTTGACCTGATGGAAATGGCGCCGCACGGCAATTACGACGCCAACATCATCGGCACCGGCGATTATAAGGACATCGAAGGCACCGACGTGGCCATCATCACCGCCGGCAAGCCCCGGGTCGCCGGGATGACTCGCGAAGACCTGCTCTCCACCAACATCGCCATCATCAAAACCGTCGCTGAAGGCATCAAGCAATACGCTCCCAAGGCCTTCTGTATCGTCCTCACCAACCCGCTCGACGCCATGGTCTACGCTTTTTACAAGCTGACCGGCTTCCCCAAGCATCAGGTCGTCGGCATGGCCGGGACCCTGGACACCGCCCGCTGGCGCGCTTTCATCGCCATGGAGCTGGGCGTATCGGTGGCCGACGTGGCCGGCACGGTTCTCGGCGGACATGGCCCCGACATGGTTCCGCTGCCCCGGCTGACCACGGTCGGCGGAGTGCCCCTGACCGAGATCGCCACCCAGGAACAGATCGACAAGCTCGTCTTCCGCACCCGTGATGCCGGAACAGAAATCGTCAAGTTCTTTGGCAAGGGATCGGCCTTCTTCAGCCCGGCCTGGAGCGCGATCATCATGGCCGAATCCTTCCTCAAAGACAAAAAGCGGGTGCTGCCGGGCGCGGCACTCTGCGAGGGCGAGTACGGGATCAACGGCCTGTTCATCGGCGTGCCCGTCATGATCGGCGCCAAGGGTGTCGAGAGAATCTTCGAGATCAAGCTGACCGACGAAGAGAATGCCATGCTCCAGAAGACGGCCGGCGTCGTCAAAAACACCGTCGCCGAGACCAAACTGTAAGCGATGGCCGAACACAGAATCGAGACACCTCTCTCCGATGAGGTCGTCGCCGAGCTCCGCGCCGGAGACAAGGTCTTCATCAGCGGGTATATCCTGACGGGCCGGGACGCCGCCCACAAGAGGCTCATCGACTTGATCAAGGAGGGAAAGGACTTGCCCATTGACATCAAGGGCCAGCTGATCTACTACGTCGGTCCGACTCCCGCCCGGCCGGGAAAACCCATCGGCTCGGCCGGACCGACCACGAGTTACCGGATGGACTCCTACGCTCCGACGCTGCATTCCCTCGGCCTGAAAGGCTCGATCGGCAAGGGCCAGCGTTCCAAGGAAGTCAAAGACGCTCTGAAGAAGCACAAGGCCCTCTACCTGGCTACGTCGGGCGGGACGGGAGCGCTCATCTCCAAGAGTGTCCTGGCGTCGGAGGTCATGGCCTATCCTGAACTGGGCCCGGAGGCGATCATGCGCCTCAAAGTCAAGGACTTCCCCTGCATCGTCATCAACGACATGTACGGCGGCGATCTCTACGAGGAAGGCAAAAAGAAGTACCAAATCGAATAGGAAGCGGCAAGAGTCGCGGGACCTGTCACGGCGTGCCCACGTCCGTCCTCGCTTGAAGACCCGCCCACCCGCTCCAAGAGCCGTTTGCGTTCGACCGGTAATAGAAAGAGAGATGTCGGAGGCATAAATCTTATGAAAATCCATGAATTCCAGGCGAAACAGATCCTGAGCAAGTCCGGGGTCGCCATCCCCCGCGGCGAGGTGACGGAGACGGCCGCGAAAGCCCGCGAGATCGCCGAGAAGCTCGGCTGTCCGGTTGTCCTCAAGGCCCAGATCCATGCCGGCGGACGGGGCAAAGGCGGGGGCATCCAGGTCGCCCAGTCCCCCCAGGAAGCCCAAGCCCTGGCCGAAAAGATGATCGGAATGACGCTCGTCACCCACCAGACCGGACCTCAGGGGAAGCGCGTCAAGCGGCTGCTCGTCGAAGAGGCCCTGGATGTGGCCAAGGAGCTCTACCTCGGGATCGTCATCGACCGAGCCAGGGAGTGCCCGGTGATAATGGCCTCGACCGAGGGCGGAATGGAGATCGAGAAGGTCGCGGCCGAGCATCCCGAACTCATCTTCAAGGAATGGGTCGACCCGGCCGTCGGCCTGGCCGGCTTCCAGGCCCGCAAGCTCGCCTTCAAGCTCGGGTTCAGCGGCGAAACCTTCAAGCAGGGGGTCAAGTTTCTGGCCAGCCTCTACCGGGCCTTCCAGACGAGCGACGCCTCGCTCGCCGAGATCAACCCGTTGATCATCACCACCCAGGGGAACGTCCTGGCGCTCGACGCCAAGATGAACTTCGACGACAACGCCGTGCCGCGGCACCCGGATATCCAGACTCTTCGCGATCTCGACGAGGAAGAGCCTCTCGAAGTCGACGCTTCTAAATACAGCCTCAACTACATCAAGCTCGACGGCAACGTCGGCTGCATGGTCAACGGCGCCGGATTGGCCATGGCCACCATGGACATCATCAAGTACGCGGGCGGCATGCCGGCCAACTTCCTGGACGTCGGCGGCGGCGTCACCGAGGAAGCGATCACCAACGCCTTCAGGATCCTGGTCTCCGACAAGGACGTCAAGGCGGCCCTGATCAACATCTTCGGCGGCATCGTCCGCTGCGACATGATCGCCAGCGGCATCGTCAAGGCCGCCCGGGAGCTCGGCACCAAGATCCCGATCGTCGTCCGGCTCGAGGGGACCAATGTCGATCAGGGCAAGCAGATCCTCAAGGACTCGGGGCTGGCCTTTACACCGGCGGCAAGCATGAAAGAAGCGGCGGAAAAAGTCGTCGCCCTGGCCAAGTAACGGAAGGAACGAGGAGAAGAGCATGAGCATCTTGATCGATAAGAAGACACGGGTCGTCGTCCAGGGCCTCACCGGCAGCGAGGGGACGTTCCACGCGCAGCGGATGATCGAATACGGGACCAGGGTCGTGGCCGGCGTAACGCCGGGAAAGGGCGGGACAAGGCATCTCGAGGTGCCGGTTTACAATACGGTCGCCGAGGCAGTCGCGAAAGAAGGCGCCAACGCGGCGGCCATCTTCGTGCCGCCGTTCGCCGCGGCCGACGCGATCATGGAATCAACCGACGCCGGAGTGGGTGTCATCGTCTGCATCACCGAGGGGATCCCGACGTTCGACATGATCAAGGCCAAGGCCTACCTTAAGGGGAGACCGGTTGCGCTTATCGGACCCAACACGCCGGGGATCATCTCTCCCGGCAGATGCAAGATCGGGATCATGCCGGGCCACATCCATACAGAGGGCTCGGTCGGAATCATCAGCCGCTCGGGAACGCTCACCTACGAGGCCGTCCAGCAGGTTGGTCATGCTGGATTGGGGCAGTCGACCGCCATCGGGATCGGCGGCGATCCCATCGTCGGGATGAAGTACATCGACCTCCTCAAGCTTTTCAAGGAGGACAAGGAGACCGAGGCGGTCATCCTGATCGGCGAGATCGGCGGCACGGCCGAAGAAGAGGCCGCCGAGTACATCAAGAAGGAGTTCACCAAGCCGGTGGTGAGTTTCGTCGCCGGCCAGACCGCTCCGCCGGGACGCCGGATGGGGCATGCGGGCGCGATCATCGCCGGCGGCAAGGGAACGGCCAAGGAGAAGATGGAGGCCCTCGAGGCGGCCGGAGTATTCGTCGCCAAGAGCCCGGCCGACATCGGCCTCAAGGTCAAGGAAGCCCTTAAGAAGTGATTATTTCCCCCTCCCCTTCCTCCCCTCCCACAAGGAGAGGGGAATTGTTGCTCTCTTGAACTCCCCGACGGGAGAGGGCCTATAATTCCGGGGACATTTATTAATTCCGGGGACACTTACCTTAATTACGCTCTGAATTATCTGAACCCCTGGCCCTTGATGGGAGAGGGTTTGGGAGAGGGTGATCCGGCTCGGTTGACAGGACCGGGGCGGTGAGACTAATCTGAAGCCGTGACGATGAAACTCAAGGTCGATTTCCATACCCACACGAGCGATGATCCCAAGGATTATATCGACTTCAGTTCGGAGGAGCTTATTGACCGGGCCGCGGGGCTGGGGTTCGACGCCCTGGCCATAACGAACCACTATGTTATTTCCTTCAATCATGACTTGGAGAAATACGCGGCCGAACGCGGTCTTCTTCTCATCCCCGGAGTCGAGTTGACCCTCTCCGGAAGCCACGTGGTCATCATCAATCCCGACTTCAAGCAGGACTTGAAGATGCGGTCGCTCGCAGACCTGGCCGCGAGGGTCAACTCCCCAAGCCTGGTCATCGCTCCCCACGCGTATTACCCCGGGTTCAAGTGCCTCCGGACGAAGCTCGAAGAGAACATCGCCGCCTTCGACGCCGTAGAGCATTCTTTTTATTATAATCACTTCATTAATCCCAACAGAAAGGCAATCCGGGTCGCCCGAGACCACGGCAAGCCTCTCGTCGGGTCCTCGGACTGCCATAACATCTGGCAGGTCGGCTATACGTACTCCCTGGTCGAGGCGGAGAAAAGTATTCCCTCGATCATCGCCGCCGTTAAGAACGGGAATGTCGAAGTCGCCACTACTCCTCTGCCCATGCGGACAATGGTCAGGGTGGGGATCAACTGGGTCCTCGGCGACAAGTTGCATGTCCACCTGAAAATATGAAAATTCCTTTCTATCGTGAAAATTCGAGTGACCTGTACTAGAATTCTCTTGAATTCGTTGCCTGTCACCTGAATTTTCAACAACATAAGGAGGTGAAATGAGAATCATCGGGAGACTCAGACCAGCCCTGGTCCTTTCTTTGTTGGTGATCATTGGAACCATGGCTGCGGCTCAGCAACAGCAAATCCAACAGGCCCAGCCGGCCCAGTACCGGCAGGAGCCGGCCCCCCTGACACTCGAAAAAATCAGCGAGGGTATCTATCAGGTCAAGGGCGGGAGCGGCGCCAACGGCGGAGTCATCATCGGCCGGAAGGAAATCATGGTCATTGACGCCAAGATGAGCGAAGATTCGGCCAAGCAGATGCTTGCCGAGATCCGGAAGATCTCGGATGTCCCGATAACCATCCTCGCCCTCACCCACAGCGACGGCGACCATGTCAACGGAATCACCGGGTTCCCGGCGGACATCAAGATCATCGCCCACGAGGAAACGAAGCGATACATGGACGAGGCTTTTAAGGACGGGAGGCAGCGGGCCTATCTTCCCTCGATCGAGACCTTCGTCTCGGGGGGGCCTGTATACGACCTGGGCGGCAGGAAAGTCGAGTTCTTCTACTTCGGGCCTGCCCATACGAGCGGCGACATGGTCGTTTTTGTCCCCGATGAAAACGTGGCTTTCCTTGGCGACCTCTACTTTGCCGGGCGCGATCCCCTCGTCCATCGTCATAAAAGCGGCAACTCGTTCGGACTGGCCAAGGTCCTTCAGTCTGTACTGGAGCTCGACGCAGAGACATTCCTTAGCGGCCATTCCGAAAAAGCGAACCGCGCCGACATCGAGGCGTTGATCCAGGCGCTGGAGGAGAAGCAGGCGAAAGTTAAGGCGTTCGTTTCCGAGGGAAAATCCTTGGAGGCCACCCTGGGAGCTTTCGGCCTCAAAGAAACGCCTCCCGCCCAGCCGGGGCGGACGCGCTTCATGAACTTGGTCGAGGTGATCTGGCTTGAGCTCATGGGCTCGAAAACAACGCTTAAGCCCAAATAATGCTTGAGGACTTGGCTTGGGGAAATCCCTAAAGGGGACATCCTTAAAAGGGATGTTCCCAAAGGGGACACCCTTCTTTATGCTGCCGGAACAATCCGAGAAGAATACAGCGGTGTCCCTTTGAGGAACGTCCCTTTGGGGAACGTCCCCGGCAGAACTCAATCGGCGAAATAGAAAAAGTCATAGACGGCACGGGCGACCTCGGCGATGACCTTCTCCACGTCCTCCGTATCGTCGCTGAAGTTCTTGGTGAAAACGGTCAGGGCGATGTGCCCCTGTCCGTCGGGCAAGTAGATGATCCCGGCGTCGTTGACCGTTCCGGCGATCGTCCCCGTCTTGTGGGCCACGGCCGTCCCCGGAGGGAGCTCCCCTTTGATCCTCCCTTGTCCCGTCTGGCACCTCAACATCACGGAGATGATAAAATCGCAGCTCTCCGGTTCGAGGATCTCCTGTTTCCAAATCTTCATCAAAAGCGAGTTCATAGCGGCCGGTGTGCTCTGGTCCTTCATCTCCGCGCTGAATGCCCGGATCGACTGCCGGTCCTCCTCGGCGCTCCGGTCCGGGATGCCCTGGAGGACAGCGATGATCTCCTCGAGCGGCATCCCCTTGTGCTTCTCGTAGTCCATCCCGATCCGGTCCATGATCAACTCCTGGCACGACCTGTTCACGGTTATGCCCTCGATGCCATATTGCTTCAGCCGCTTGTTGACATTCCCAGCGCCGACCTTGTCCAGCAGGATGTCGGTAGCTGAATTGTCGCTGACGAGCATCATCAGGTTGACCAGGTTCCTGATCGTAAGCGTGATTCCCGGCGCGGTCAGGCTGGAGAGGATTCCGCTCCCGAGATGCTGGTCCGGCTTCCGGACGCTGACCTCATCGTCGAGGGCGAATTTTCCCTCCTTGACCTGAGCCATGACCTCGACCAGGATGGGCACTTTGAAGACGCTGGCCATGGGAAAGGCGGCTTCGGCGTTGAGCCCGAGCCTCTGGCCGGACTCAAGATGACGGATGGCCACACCCACCTCTCCATCGACGCGCTTGACAGCGTTTTCGATCCGCCGGAGGAGCCGCTCTATCCGGTCTCCTTTTTGCCCGGCGGCCATGGCCATCTTCACCTGATCAGCCGATGTCTTCTCGGTCCTCTCGTCTGTCTCCTCGGCGCGGGGCTGATGCTCGAATCTAAGCATCACCTCGCGGACTTCGCCGCTCCGCAGGAGCCGGATCATGGCTTCGTCGCCCCACTTGTACTCGGCCAAATGGATGCGCAATTCGTTGATGTCGGCGAACGTCTTTCCGTCAACAGAAAGGAGGACATCTCCCTTTTCAAAGTCCCCTCCGGCCGCGATGCCGTCGATCGGTTTTCTCTCCAGGACCGGATTTTCCAGCCCCTCGACTTTCTTGAGGGCCAGCCCGATGGCTGGATAAGCCGGCTTATCCTGCTCCGGAATCCCCCAGATGAAATCCGCGAAGCTTCCGGCCACCGCCAGACTTTTTTCCGGCGCGAGCTCGAGGGCGACCACGGTCCGAAAAGGCAGCCGGTTTTTTTCATGGACTTTTCGATTGATGCCCAGGTTATAGA
>JBAUIH010000336.1:0-2427 GCA_049682755.1 Candidatus Aminicenantales bacterium
AATAAAGAGAACGGCCCCGGCCACAAGATACCTCGTCCTGTAGCCGGAAAGATCGGAGATCCAGCCGAAGAATGGAGACCCCATGCCCATCCCGACATCAAAGAGCGACAGGTATAAACTGAGAGCCAGGCCCTTGTTTTCGCGCCCCAGGATATCGATGATATAAGCGCTCAACGCCGGAAAGATCAAGCCCTGTCCGAATCCGCCGATGAAACCCGTCAAGATGAACATCGCCTGGCTTCGGACGGATGAAATCAGGACGCAGTTTAGGCTGATGATGCAGGCGGCCGGAAAGATGACCTGCTTGCGGCCGTAGCGGTCCGAGATATCGCCGATCCAGAGCCGGGTCAGGATGGCGGCGGCCGAGAAGCTGAAAAAAAAGGGGGCCACGCGGCCGATTTCAATGGACCGGCCGAAAAGGGCGATGAAATACACAACCGCGCTCCGCACCGCGCCGTGGAAAACCGGAAGAGCCGCGATCAGCAGGACCGTCGGGACGGAGAGATGTCTTAAGATTGCGGTCCGGACTTTGCTCTTTTGTGCAGCCGCCAGGGGCGATTCGCGGGTGGCCAGGATGAAAAAGAAAGCCGCCATCAGAAAAACCGAGCTGAGCACAAAGAGGCCGGTGAAATCGAATCGGCGCAAGGTCTCTTCGGCCGCAAGCGGCCCCAACGCGCTGGCGACGAGACCGGCCACCCCGATGATGCCCATGGAGTGAGCCAGTTTTTCGACCGGCGCCAGATCGGAGCAGATCGTGATGGTGGCGGTCATGCTGATCCCCCATCCGAGCCCGGTCAGCCCTCTCAAGGCCAGAGGAAGAATTCCAGCGTCGCGGACAAGATGGAAAAGCGGCACGATGACGATCAGCAGCCCGATTCCGGAAAGTGAAACCCTCTTCCTCCCCCGGACGTCGATCAGCCGGCCGAAGAAAGGACGGATGAAAATGGCCATCAGGCTGTGGATTCCCATGATCAGGCCGATCCGGGTTTCAGAAGCCCCGAATTTCTCAAAGAAAAGAGGATAGAGAAAGAACAGGCTGATGCTCATAAACAGAAAAAAATAACCAAGCAGGGCCAGGATGAAATCCCTGTTCCAGAAGGTCTTGTGTTCAGTGGCGGTCAAGACAACGATTCCACCAGGGCCTTGGTTTTCTTGATCAGCCCCTCCCAGTCCTCGGCGGCGATGGCCTCCTTGTCCAGGAGAGCCGTGCCGATGGCCACGCAACAGGCGCCGCTGCGGATGAACTCCCGGGCGTTTTGGATGTTCACCCCTCCGGTGGGCATCAGCCGGACCTGAGGGAGCGGACCCCGGAGGTCCCGGAAGTACTGCGGCCCGACCGAACTCGCGGGAAAAACCTTGACCACGTCCGCTCCTTTTTCCCACGCCGCCAGGATCTCGTTCGGTGTGAAAGCGCCGGGAGCGACGAAGGTATCGGTCCGCTTGCAGATAGCGATCACCCCGGTGTCCGTGACGGGTGAAACGACAAAATCGGCGCCCGCTTCGATGACCTGTTCAGCAGTCCGGGCATCCAGGACAGTCCCCGCGCCGAGGAGCGTTCCAGCCGGCTTCTCAGCGGCCATCCGGGCGATCATCTTCAGAGCGGATGGCGTCGTCATCGTGATCTCGATGGCCCGAACGCCTCCCCGCCTGATCGCTTCGATGACCTCGGCCAGCTTCCCCGCGTCCGCCATCCTGATGACGGCGATGACTTTCGTCGCCAGGATGATCTCGAGCGCGTCTTTGGCACTCATGGCGTCTCCACTCGGCGTGACAACCCCCTATCTCTTGATCCGGCCTGACTTTTCGCCCGTCATCAAGGAAAGGACATCCCACTCAGTAAACAGGCTGAAATCCCCCGGCAAGGTATGCTTGAGACAGGATGCGGCCACGGCGAAGGCCAGCGCCTTTTCCTCGCCCCCGAGCACATCCAGCCCGTGGATCAGGCCGGCCGCGAAAGCATCGCCGCTGCCGATCCGGTCGACGATATGGGTGATGTCATAGCGCGGGCCCTGACAGAACATCTCCTTGTTCCTGAGGACGGCCGACCAGCCGTTGTCATCGGCACTCCGGCTCTCACGCAGGGTGATGGCCACAAGCCTTAGGTTGGGAAACCGGTCGAGGACAGCAGCAGTCAGTTTTGCATACGCAGCGGCCGAGAGCGATCCGGTACCGACCTTGGCTTCGACTTCCATTCCCAGTGACTTCTGGCAGTCTTCCTCATTTCCGATGGCGATATCGACAAAGGGCATGATCTCGGCCATCACTTCGGGGGCCGCCTTGCCATAGTTCCAGAGCTTGGCCCGGTAGTTGAGATCCAGAGACACCGCAATCCCTTTTTCCTTCGCTTTCCGGACGGCCTGGAGGGTCAGCTCCGCCGCTCCCTCGCTGAGAGCGGGAGTGATGCCCGTCGTATGGAGCCAATCGATG
>JBAUIH010000337.1:0-1797 GCA_049682755.1 Candidatus Aminicenantales bacterium
CTGAAAAGGCGGCTGATGAGGGGGGAGAAGATCACCGTCGAGGCACATATCGAAACGCAGATGTATCCTTATGACCTGGAAAACGTCGTCTGCGTCATCCCGGGGACGGAGCCCGATTCCGGCGAAGTCATTTTTTCCGCGCATCTTTTCGAAGGGATCGTCAAGCAGGGAGCGAACGACAACATGTCGGGAAGCGCCGCCATCCTCGAGATCGTCCGCACTCTCCAGAAGCTGATCTCCGAGGGCCGCCTGCCTCGACCCAAGAGGTCGATCCGTTTTCTCTGGGGGCCGGAGTTCTCCGGGACGAGTCTCTGGGTCAAGGACAACCAGGCCATCATGGAAAAGACCCTCTGCAACATCAACCTGGACATGGTCGGGGAGTGGCTGACCAAGTGCCAGGCTCACATGTGCCTGATGCGGACGACCTACGGGAACGCCCACTACATCAACGATGTCACGGAAAACTACTACCGCTATGTCGGCGAGGGCAACCGCGAGCGGGTCCAAAACCGGAGCACGGCCTATTCCGTCCCCCGGCGGATCGTGTCTCCTTTCGGTGCGGACGAGCCTTTTTATTACTCGATTGAAACGCACTACGGCGCCTCCGACCACGAGGTCTTCAACGACTGGGGTGTCGGCGTTCCCGGAGTGATGATGATCGCCTGGCCGGACCCTTGGTATCATCTCTCGGGAGACCTGGCCGATAAGTCCGACCCGACGCAGCTCAAACGAGCGGTGGCCATCGGAGCGGCGGCCGCCTACACGATCGCCGCGGCGGATGACGCCATGGCTGTGCGCATCGCCGTCGAGACCGCCTCCAACGCTATCCGGCGGCTCGGACATCAGCTCCAGGTGGCCCTCGAGGAGCTCAACGCGGCCAAAGCGGAATCTCTCGGTGAAGCCTACAAATCCGCCCGGTCCTATATAGAAGCGGCGCAGCTGAACGAGCGGGATACGCTGGACAGCATCCTCGAGCTGGCGAATGATAAAACGAAAGTCGGGACCTATATCGCCACGATGAAGAGGACCGTCGATGCGGTGGCCGCCGCCCAGCTGGGTGCCCTCAAGACACACATGAAGGCGGTCGCTTCGAACCTCGGGATGAAGCCCGTGACCGTGGTCCTTAGCGACCTCGAAAAGAGCGCTGCCAGGATGATCCCGAGGCCGACCGCCAAGGTCAGGGCGAACGGCTACCGGGGATACACCCAGTTCATCGAGCAGGTCCCCAAGGAAGAGAAAGACAAATATCCCTACACCCAATTCGGGCCGAGGGATTTCATGGGCAACACGGCCGAGCTGCAGTGCTTGATCAATGGAAGTCACAGCATCCTGGACATCAAGAGGATGCTTGACGCCCAGTCGTCAAGAAAGGCCAGCCTCGAGCATACCATCAATTACATCCAGGTCCTCAGGCTCGCCGGCCTGGTGGAGATCAAAGCAGTCAAATAAAATCGGGGACAGTATATCATGTCCCCCTGTCGGTTCAGATATGGACACACGCTTCGCCCGGTTTGTCCTGAATTTCCCCGGCCGTCTACCCATGCCCATCGGCGCTTACGCCGGGACCGGGATCACCGGCGATATGATCTGGGACGTCGTCAGCCGGCCCGAGATCCAAACCAGGACCGTCCTTGCCCTCCACGAGCGGTTCCAAACGCCCGTCTTATTCACGGCCATGGACCTGAGCGCCGAGGCCGAAGCTTATGGCTGTGAGATCCGGATGGCCGATCGCGAGGTCCCGACGGTCGTCGGCCGGCGCGCGGCGAGTTTGGCCGATATCGCCGGCCTGTCAGATCC
>JBAUIH010000338.1:0-1735 GCA_049682755.1 Candidatus Aminicenantales bacterium
TGGGACTCAGGCAGGGCATCCAGGCCGGTATGCGGCTGAAGCTGCTGACCGATGCCGGACAGCCGGTGGGGACGGTGGAAGTGCGTGAAGCTACCGATACCGGCGCGTTGGCAATCGCTCCGCTGGAACAAGCAGTCAGGCCGGGTTACATTGTTTCCACCCTGTCAACTTAGGTCAACATGGCCGTTCACCCCGCACCTCAGTCGTAATCGTAATTGCCATCCAGGAAGTTCTTCGCCACCGTTTCCACAGTGGCTTCGCTGCGCATCAGCATATCCATCTGCCGTGTGAACTGCAGCAACCGTCCGAGACTATCCAGTTTTTCTTCCATCACGGGTTGCTCGTATTTCTGAAAGCGGGCGTCCACCCGGTCCCCCTTGACATTCACGGAAAAATCCAGAGCCTTGAGAATGATGGCGATGCTTCGGGCACGCCGGTTTCTGCGCACATCGTCGGCAGCGCCCCCCTTATAGGAAAAAGTGATGTAGTTCTTGTTGATCGTCTGGCCGCAGTAGCAATCCAGAACGCTGTAGTGATAGCCCACTCGCGAGCTGAAATTGAGATATTTATCCGCGATGATGGCATAGCTCCGATCACCGAATCGTTCGTTGGCATTGGGATTGACCAATATCTGTTCGCGCATGACCGAGAAAAAACCGCCGAATTCAACGGGGCGCGGCTTCCGGAAGCGCAGCTTGTCGTGGAGCATACCCTTGAGGAGAGCTTTGAAGGGGAGCGAGGTAATCTTATCCACCTGGACCTTTTTTGCATTCGCGGAAACGTCGCTCAAACCGCCTCCCAGATCAATAATGAAAAGGTCCAGGGGTATGGGAGCGTCCAGCTTGAGCGAACCGGCCCCTCTGTCGGAAACGATCTCGCTGATCTGGAACATCTCCAGATAGGAAAACTCGTGGATGAGGCGCATGATGTCGTGCAGCGTCCGGCATTGCTCCGGTGTAAAACCGGGAGCCTTTGGATCCAGGAGGTTCAAGGGGACGATGGCGTCGGCAACTCGCCGCAGGGTCCGGTAGACCGGGGTTTCCTTCATATAAGGTTCTCTGGTCTTGCGCATGGCGAGCAATTCCGTAACCTTGCCCTGGTACACGCGGCCCTCATGGGCGTCCACGGTGATTTCCATCCCCGGCGGGATCCGTGTTATGGCATTTTTGGCGTCGAGAACCGACGGCACCATGAACTCCCTGCACAGGGAGGCCATGTGCCCGGTGACGCTCCCCGAGTCGGCGACGATCGCCTGGGCTTTCTGCATAACCACCATGAACTTGGGGGAGGAGTGCTTGGCCACCAGCACGGCGCCGTCGGGGAAATGGATGAGGTCCTCCTCGGAGTGGACATGGAAAGCGGGTCCGAATCCCACCCCCGGATAGGCGACCGCTCCGCCATCGATCAGCAACGGATAACTGGTCAATGCCGGGAGAGTTCCTTCCCTGGGTTTCCAGTCGCAATCCTGATGGTGCAGGGGGCGGCTCTGAAGCAGCAAAAGCTGTCCGCTCGTGTCGAGCGCCCATTCGATATCCTGGGGGTAGTGGTAGTGTTTTTCCAGTTGCAGCGCATAATCGGCGAGGGTTTTTACTTGCGCAGTGGAAAGACAGGGAGCGTCCTGGCGGGCATCCGGCACCGGGATCTCCATCAGGCCGCCATCGGGGTTGCTGATCAGCTGCACGGCTTTGCGGGGGATTTTGCTTTCCAGAACGGTATGCTCCGCATCCTTGCTCAC
>JBAUIH010000339.1:0-1565 GCA_049682755.1 Candidatus Aminicenantales bacterium
GGGGTACGCCGGGCGACACGACGGTTGAAAATCAACTGCAGCTTGTCGGGACGCCCCAGGTCGAGGTTCTCGCGGATGACTTCCTGGAAGAAAACGCGGCCGCAAACCGGACGGTCAAGCACCTGAGTCAAGGCAAACTCCGCCTGCAGAATCGAGGCGTCGTAGCGATAGCCGGCCCGACGGTCCTTGGCAGGAAACGGATGGGGCAATCGCCTGAGCCACTTGCGAAGCAGGGCGTCGATCTTGGCCGGCGAGAGCCGGTCGGCAAGGGCTTGCATACGCGCCGGATCGTCGCATGAGAGAATGCCGTTGTCCAAGGCTTCGTAGGCGATGCCTTCCCTGTCCAGTTGTCGCTTGAGATACGCGTGGCCGTTGAGACACAGCTTGGCCGTGTGGGGGAAGTAGGAGCAGAATTTGATGAAGAAGGGGCCGAAATCCTTGTCCACGCAATAGAAGTAGTAGTGATTGACCATCGCCGTGGAACGAACGATCCAGGCGTAGCTCTGACCGGTCTGGGGATTACGCCGCTTCTCGGTGCGGAACACCGGCGTCTTCTCCTGAGCCTTGCCGACGAAGAGGACACCCTCCTCTCCGGGAAAGTGAGCCAAATGCTCCGCGGCTACGTCGTCCTTGCGTTGGTTCTTCTGGAAGGGCACCAGGGGCACCCCCGACTCGTCGGCGAACGTCTGGATGCTGCGAACGAAGGCCCTACTCATCGGCGCCATCAGTGCGGAAGAGGCAAACGCATGGCCCCGGTGGAACCGGAAGAACGAGACCACTCCCCGTTCATATTGGAGGCTAGGGACGTACACGTTGAGGTACATTCGATCGATGCACTCCACTTCCAGTGTCACGTGCTCGCCGATGACTTCCGCGACGGTTCGTGGTAGACTCATGGGTGGCTCCGGTCGACCATGTCCTTCAAGGACCACCGACCGCTGGACGGTCGAAAAAACGGGAGGCCTTGCCTTCCGAGGCTCGACCGGAGCCTACTTTACACCAAACAACTTGCCGTTTCATCAAATCCTACAACTCGTCGGTCTGAGGCGCAGCCTCGTTAGGTGTTTGATGGACAAGGCCAGCCGGTCGAAAGGCACGAGGAGGGCATCGCCATCGTCGGTTCGTCGAACCTGACGCTTTCGGGCGTGACCCACAACACGGAACTGAACGTCGTTGTCCAAGGCAACGACAACCACGCCGAGCTGGTCCGCTGGTTTGACGAACTGTGGAACGAGTCGCAGGACTTCGACGAGCGGCTGATGCAGGAAATGCAGCAGTCCTGGGCTGTCAACCCTGTCCGGCCCTACGAGATCTACATGAAGACCCTGTACGCGCTGGTCCGCGACCGGCTGGAGGGTGAGGACGAGCGGGACATCCTTTGGGACGACGACATCACCAGTCGGCTGGCCGATTTTCAGAAAGTCGCCGTGCGGCAGACCGTGCAGATGGTCCGCGACTACGGCGGGGCCTTTGTGGCCGACGTGGTAGGGTTGGGCAAGTCGTACATCGGGGCGGCAGTGGTGAAGCACTTTGAGCGGACCGACCACGCCCGGCCGCTCATTGTC
>JBAUIH010000340.1:0-1996 GCA_049682755.1 Candidatus Aminicenantales bacterium
CCTGCTAAGAAATCCCCGCATAATATTGATTGCTTCACTTAGGGCACCATAATCCGCCACGGTGATGCCCGTCATCGTATTTCCGGTAAGCATTTTTGAAACGCGCGTACCCCGTCGATAAATGCACAACACCGGCTTATTGCGTTCCAACGCGTAGCTGATTTCGTATCCCACGCCATGAGATGGCGTGCTAACCTCCGCGATAAGCACCTGGCTCTCATCGATCCATCTGGTATCGCGTCGGTAGACTTCACTCGGTTTTGGGGAGCCTTCCATATGTTGCCAGGCCGGTCCCGCGTTCATCAATGTGGGCACTTCGTGCCCGTCTGCCAATAGGGCGTCGACCAATTGTTGATAGATGTTTTCATCGTATCGTCCGCCTACGATCGCGCAGGCGAAATAGACCTTCATTTGGTTTCCGCATATCCATGTGGATGCTTGCGATGCCATCCCCAGGCGCTGCTGATGATCTCTTCCAGGCTGGAATGCTTGGCTTCCCAGCCATGCTCCTTTTGGATCAGTGCTGGTGATGCCACCAATCGCGCAGGGTCCCCAGGGCGGCGCGGAGTCTCCAGGGCGGGAATGAGATGACCTGTAACCTTGCGTGCCATTTCCACCACTTCGAGCACGGAGTATGCATGCCCGCTGCCCACGTTGAAGATGACCTGCTCTTTTTTCTCCAGTGCGTTCAAAGCCAGCAGGTGAGCTGAAACTAGGTCGGCGAGATGAATGTAGTCGCGGATGCAGGTGCCATCCGGGGTGGGGTAATCCGAGCCGAAGATGGCAACGCTTTCGCGTTGCCCCAGCGCCACCTGCAATGTCAGCGGGATCAAGTGGCTCTCGGGATGGTGGGCTTCGCCGCGACCCGGCAAAGCGCCGGCGGCATTGAAGTATCGCAAAGCAGCGAAACGCAGCCCATGGATCTGCTGATAGCGCTGGAGTACGTTTTCGGTCATGATTTTCGTCTGACCGTAAGTATTCTGCGGACCGAGCGGCGATTCCTCGTGCAAGGCAAATTCGCTGGTTTGGTATACAGCCGCGGAGGAAGAAAAAACAAAGTGCCCGATCTCGGCTTGGTACGCAGCTTCTATAAGTTGAATAGAGCCTTGCAGGTTATTATGGAAATATTTGCCGGGATTTTGCATGCTTTCGCCGGCTTCGATGAAAGCGGCAAAATGCAGAACCGCGTCGAATTTTGCTGCGCCTAGAGCATGGGTCAGCGCTTTGTTGTCGAGTAGATCCCCTTCTATCAGCTGTGCCCCTTTCGGCACCGCCGCTCTATGACCCGTGACTAGTGAATCAAAAACGGTGACGTGATGCCCCTGGGTCAGCAATTCTGCAGCTACTGCTGACCCGATGTAACCAGCTCCCCCGGTGACGAAGTATTTCATTCGCTATCCTTTTTTTCGATGGCTTCTAGGTTGGCAAAGGCGGCCATGACCTTCTTCAATCCAACATCCTGGAAGAAAATATCCACTACCTCGTCGTCATCCTGGATACGGCTGTTCAGCACCATGCCCTCTCCCCAGGACGGATGGCGCACGCCCATCCCGGGTTTGAATTGTGGTTGCAAAACCGGCGCGGTTTCTTTTTTCGGCAGGTCCCAGCGATCTGGCCGCGGGGGATATTCGCTGCGCGTGCGGTTACCGCCATCGACTAACTCATATGGTAGATCGTTCAAGAATCGAGAAGGGATCACCGCTTCCGAATATCCATAGCTGTTGCGATAGAAATTGTGGATCAACACCAACTCGTTTTTCGCTCGCGTGATGCCCACATAAAACAGCCGGCGCTCCTCTGCCATTTCTTCGGGATCTTCGAATGAACGCTGGTGCGGTAGCATGCCGTCATCCAGCCCTGCAATGAACACCGTGGGGAACTCCAGACCTTTGGCGGCATGCAAGGTCAGCAGCGTGGGCACTTCGGCGGTCTCATCCAAAGTATCCTGATCGGAAACTAGCGCAATATTTTCCAGGAACTCAGAGATGCTCTTGCC
>JBAUIH010000341.1:0-6599 GCA_049682755.1 Candidatus Aminicenantales bacterium
ATTACACCCCTCGCCCTCGATGGGAGAGGGTGCGGGAGAGGGTGAAAAAAAGATGTTGACGTGGAGGAAAAAAATGTTATAAATTATGTGTGGTTTATTGCCAAGGTCTGTAAGCCAAGGAAGAGGATGGCCGAAATCAAGACGTTGATTTTTTCCTCAAACCCTGATGACCGCATCGCATTTCCTGATCTTTGCCGCGACCTCGGGCCCGTCCGCCAGTCCGGGTCCATAGAAGACGCCGCCCGGGAGCTTCAGAACAACCCTCCCGATATCCTGATCGCCGAGCAATCGCTGGGAAATTTCCGTCTCTACGAGGGGCGCCTGTCGCCCCGGACCAGCGTCCTCCTGACCGGCCCGGACGAACGGGCCGCCCGGGAGACCATCGTCTCCTGGCCGGCCGAATTCTTCCTCGATTACGTCCCCCGGCCGCAGACCGAGGCCGACCGGGACCGCTTCCTGCGCACCCTGAATCGGGCCGCCGACTACACCCGCCTCAAGCACGAAGAGAGAAGGCTCAAGGACATCTATTCGGAAATCCGGGAGATCAAGGGTTTCATCAACAACAACATCATCCAGGAGCTGGAGAAGAGGGTCGCTCTTCAGGTTCGCTATCTCTGGTTCCAGAGAAGAAAACAAAGGATCGAAGATATCCTCCGCAAGATCTACATGGCCAACGACGTCAGTAGCCTGCTCGACACCCTCTCCGACATCAAGGGCCTCATCCAGGCGTCGGGCATCACCTTCTACGTCCTCGACGAGAACGAAACGCTCGGCAAATATCTCAAGCCCCTCGTCTGGGACGACGCCTTCCTCTCTCACACCGAGTTCTCCAGGTATATCGCTCTTCTCGATTCCGAGGACTTCGCCTCCCAGGTCGTCCGCTGCGGCGAAGAGGTCAACATCATCAGCCTGCCTCCCGGCCGGAAACTGGCCAAGCGATATACCGAGCACCTGAAAAGTCCTCTCCGCAGCCTGCTGGGTGTGCCGATCCGGCATGAAAAAAAGGTCATCGGCGTTCTTGAGGTTACCAACAAGCTCCACAAAGGAGAGCCGAGCAAGCTCGGTTTCACCGCCGAGGACAGCCAGGTCCTGGGAGGTATCTCCGAGCACATCTCCCTGGCCATGACCAAGCTCAATCTGATCCAGTACGACGCGCTCACCGGCGTTCTCAGGCCCGACCCCTTCTTCGACAAGGTCATCCAGAAGATCCGCCTCCGCAGCAAGCGCCGCCAAGAGATCGGCTCCCACGCCGTGGTTATGGGGGATGTGGATTGGTTCAAGCACTACAACGACCGGAACGGCCACGAAGCCGGCAACAGGCTGCTCCGCCAGCTGGCCGCGGTGCTCAAGGCATCGATCCGCGAGGACGACCTGCTCTGCCGCTACGGCGGTGAAGAGTTCCTTTTTTTCCTGGCCGGGGTCAACAGCCTCGAGGAGGCCTGCATTCTGACCGAAAGGATCCGCAAGAACATCGAGGAGACCTATTTCGAAAACGAGGAAATCCAGCCCCGCAATAACCTGACCATGAGCTTCGGAGTGACCCTCCTCCCCAAGAAAGAGGATTTCTATGCCTCGATCAACCGCTACGAGCTCAAGAAGATCGCCAATGAAGCCGACATGGCCCTGGCCGAAGCCAAGGGCAAGCGCTTCACGGGCCGGAGGGCATCGGGTGAGGGCGAGCGGGAGATCACCAAGAACAAGGTCTGCGCCTACCAGCGAGAAAACGCCGGCCAGGGCAGGACGGAGGCGGTTATCAAGTCCTACCGGAAGGAATTCTTCGAAGAGAAAAGGAAGACCCCGCGGCACTACATTTCCACTCTGCTTCTCTACCAGGAGAACGGCGACTTCAAAGTGACCCGGACGATCAACCTGAGCCTGGGGGGACTCAGGATGATGTCCGACGCCAAGTTTCCCCTGGCCAAGTCCCTCGACCTCTTTCTTGTCCTCGAAGACAAGGCGACCTCCCTCAGAGGGGATGTCGTTTACTGCCGGAAGACCGAGGAGGACCCGGCCCTATTCCACACCGGGATCCGGTTCCGGGAGATGGCGGCGGCGGACAGGAAGGCTTTGGAAAACTTCCTCGTGACGATCTCGAAGCGGGAAGCCTCGGCCTAAACTCCCAGCTCGTCAATCAGCGACCGAAGGTAGTTGACGGGAGGAGTGATCCTGGCATAATAGGCGTCCTTGAGCGCTTCGATCTGGGCGCGGAAGGCGTTGAAATCGGAGGGGTTGCTCCAGTTCTCCATGCTCAGTCTTTCGAGAACATCCCTGAGGATATTCACGTTGAGGATCTCGGCAGTGAACTCGGGCAGGGCGGCTTTTTCCTTTTCGCACATCTTGAGGTTGCGGAGGATGTATTTTCTGAGGATTTCCTGGTGGTTGATGATCTCCTGCTTGATGAAGAACTGCTCTTTCGGCGACTCGGTCTGGTCGAGCTTCAGGTAGAGCCTTTTGGCCTCTTCCAGCGACTCATCAACCGAGGCAACCATGTATTCTCCGTCCAGGACGATCTTGTCCTCGTTCTGGAAAAAACTGATCTCGCCGTTGCCGTTTCTGGCTTCGACCCGGCGGTATTTCTCCAGAGTTTCGAAGAGGTTCTGGAAATTCTCCTTCTCCCCGTTCGGGATTCTCTCTTCGGCCTGAGCCTCTTCGCCCGCCGTTTCCCCGGCCTCCTCGGCCAGTGATTGTTCGACGACCTCGCTGGCGAGAGGGATGTTGTTGTTGATCTCGGGCAGGGTTGAGGGACCTGATTCTTTGTCCTCGACTTCCGCCGGGGCTTTCCCCTCGAGCTCACCGCCCTCGACGACCTCGGCTTCCAGGAGTTCCTTGATCTTTCTGAGCTTCACGAGCTCCTGCTCGAGGTCAACCTTGAGCTCGTCCTCTTCCTTGGACTCGGGAAGCTGGGCGTCGATGCCGAACCTTTCCTCGAGGTCCTTGCGGAAACTGTTGACCTTGTCCTCGGCGGAATGCTGAACGGTCTCCAGCCTCTTGTTCAATTCGTTGACCAGGCGCAATTCCTCCATGGTCTGGCCGGCCATTTTCTCGATCGCAGTCTGGTATTCGACGGCTTTCTCGAAATGCTCCCTGATCTGTCTCTGCAGGGAGGAGCGCTCGCTTTCGAACTCGGTGACGACCGTGCGGTAATCTTTGAGGATGGCCCTCCCCTTCTCCAGCTCTTTCTCGATGGCTTCGATCTTCTTGGCGGCTTCCTCTCTCTCGGCCCGGATCCTCTCTTCGAGCTCGCTCTCCACTTCCTCTTTGCGCTTGAGCCAGAGGTTCTCGATCTTGGCTTCGATCTCTTCGATGACGGCGGCAGAGGTTTTCATGTTTGCGTCTTTCTCAGCCATCTCAGCTCTCCTTTTCTTCGATACCCGCGACAAATCCAAGCCTTCCCCTTGCCGGCTGCCGGGACGACACCCAGGTTGGGTAATTTATTCTTTTTCATCATCTTAATTCCGGCCGCGCAAACTGTCAAGAGTCCCAGGCCCACTCCCGTTAGAAACGGCCTGGAGAACAAGGCTTTGCGCGCGTTCACGGTCCCTAGTGTGTCAGAGCCCGTCCGGCCTGACAATCACCTATCCGGACGATTCACGGGAGTAATTTTGCCCCTTTGCGCTCACCCCGAACGATGAGGCGGAATCCTCACAATGGACGATGCCAAAAAGTTCAAAGGCCCGTTATCTGATGGTGGAAATTTCCACATTATTCCCACAATTTTCCTCTCCCCTGGTGGGAGAGGATGAAGGAGAGGGGGTAAATCGGATTATTCTCTTGCCCTTGCAATAAGAATTATATTATAAAAAGACATCGGAGAAATGGAATCGTCCGCTGGCAGGGAAAGGAGCGCGGGCATGGAACAATCAGCGATCACCATTATCGATGAGGACCCGGGAAGGAAGGACCGGACGGCCCAATTCCTGGCCCGGATGGACCTGGACGTCAGAACGGTCGGCGCCCTCTCCTCCTTCCTTCCCCGCGAAAATCATCCTGAAACGCCCGGCATCGCGGTGGTCAGCCTCGCCCGGATCACCCTCGCCCGGACAGACCTTCTCCGCCGGGTGAGAGCCGCCTATCCTGAGGTCTCTCTCATCGCCCTTCTTCGGCCGGAGGATTCGGATGCGGGCATCAGCTTGCTCCGTCAAGGCCTCATCGACCAGATCGTCGGTCTGGAAAGCTGGGGCAGTCTCTATTCAGCGGTCAAGAACGAACTGACCAGAAAAAAGCTCCTCCGTGAGAATGCGGCCGCCACCCGGCACCTCGACCACCTCAAGCAGGAAAAGGCCCAGGACAGGAACAAAGCCGCGGAGCTCGAAGAGATCTACACGGCCACCCTGGAAAACCTGATAACGGCTCTTGACCTGAGGGACGTCGAGACGTTCGGCCACTCCGTCACCGTCGCCAAGTACTGCCAAACGCTCGCCAAGCTGGTCGGGATTAGCGACGAAATCGCACTGGACAATATCCGCAAAGGGGCCCTGCTCCACGACATTGGGAAAATCGCCATCCCGGACGCCATCCTGAAAAAGCCCGACCCGCTCTCGGCCGCCGAATGGGATAAGATCAAGCTCCACCCCGTCCTCGGTTACGGGCTTATCAAAGAGATCAAGATGGTCAAGGAAGTGGGCCACGTCATTCTCTACCACCACGAGAGATACGACGGCTCCGGCTACCCCAAGGGCCTGAAGGGTGAGGCCATTCCGCTCGAAGCCCGGATATTCGCCCTGGCCGACGCCCTGGACGCCATCACCTCCCATCGCCCCTACAGGAAGGAGCGGGACTTCGCGACGGCCCGAAGGGAGATCGAAAACAACAGGGGAGGCCAGTTCGATCCCCTAATCGTGGACGCCTTCTGCTCGATCGCGCTGGAGGAATGGGAAAAGATCCGCTACGAAACGACGAAGCTCATCCCCAACATGGAGAGCTTCTCGGCGCTCCTCAACCGCCGCCATTAATTCTTTCGTGCTTGAATGACCCGGCGGATCCCCCGCAAGTCGCAAAAGGACCGCACGTCCTCGAAGCAACGGATCGACGCTGACGATTCAGACTCACTGTCATTGCGTTCCTCGCAATGACGACGTGCGGATAATGATCGCGTTTGCATGAGCAGAGCCACCGCTTCCTCCGCTTGGCCCTCCCCCACCTCGAAAACCAGCCAGCCGCCGCGCTTCAGGAAGGCCGGCGCGCCCTTGACCAGGCGCCCGATGAACTCCATGCCCGTCCTCCCCCCGACCAGAGCGCGGCGCGGCTCGTGGTCCCTGACCTCAGCCGGAAGCGTCACCCACTCGAAGGCCGCGACATAAGGGGGATTGGAGACGATGAAATCGCACTTCCCCTCAAGCCCCAACCTCCGCAGAGCCGCGAAAAGGCTCCCCTTAACGAAACTCACGTTCTTTACTTGATGATCGCGGGTGTTCCTCTCCGCATTCCGGAGTGCTCTCGACGAGATATCGGTGGCAACGATCCGCGCCCTCGGCAATTCCTTGGCCAAGGCGAGGGCGATATTCCCGCACCCTGTACCGATATCGACGATCGTCAAGCTTCTCCGCCGGCCGTTCAGGGCCAGTTCCAGCGTCCTCTCGACCACAAGCTCCGTCTCCGGCCGCGGAATGAGAACACCGGGCCCGACGCGCAGAGTGAGCGACCAGAACTCTCTCCTCCCGGTGATATAAGCCAGCGGCACTCCTGAAAGCCGCCGCTCAATCAGCCTCAGATACCCGCTCTCTTCCCGCCTCCTCACCCGCCGCTCCGGCTCGGTCAGCCACTCGACCTCACCGATCCGCACAGCCTCGAGCAGCAAAACCTTGGCCTCGACCGCAGGCGCCGCCACCTTCCCCTCAAGCAGACTCATCCCCCTCCTAAAAAGTCCCTGCCAGGTGCTCAACGGCCCGCCCTGCGCCCGCCCCCTTTCGAGACTGTGTCGTAATTGCGAGTTGTCATTGCGAGCGACCGCCGGGAGCGCGGCAATCTCCTTTCTTTTCAATGCATTATGAGATTGCTTCGGTCGCTTCGCTTCCTCGCAATGACATTGCGACACAGTCTCCTCATCAGGAGGCGGCCGCTTGTCTCTCGAGGAGCCGCGCCTGACTCTGCTGGACGAGCTCATCGATAATCTCCCCCAGCTCGCCGTCGAGAACGCCCTGGAGGTTGTGGAGAGTGAGGTTGATCCGATGGTCGGTTACCCGGGACTGCGGGAAATTGTAGGTCCGGATCTTCTCGCTCCTCTCCCCTGTTCCCACCTGGGAGCGGCGGCTCTGGGCGATGGCCGCGTCCTGCTTGCTCTGGGCGATGTCGAGCAGCCGCGAACGCAGAATGCGCAGGGCCTTCTCCTTGTTGCGGTACTGCGACTTCTCGTCCTGGCAGGAGACGACCATGCCGGAGGGCTTGTGGGTTATGCGGATGGCCGTGTAGTTGCGGTTGACGTTCTGTCCTCCCGGCCCGGAGGCGCCGAAGGCCTCGACCTTCAGGTCCTTGGGGTCGATCTTAACGTCCACCTCGTCCGCTTCGGGAAGGACGGCCACGGTCACGGTCGAGGTATGGATGCGCCCCGAGGCTTCCGTCGCCGGGACGCGCTGCACGCGGTGCACGCCGCTTTCGAACTT
>JBAUIH010000342.1:0-22268 GCA_049682755.1 Candidatus Aminicenantales bacterium
CTTCGCCGCCGGCGTGATCTTGAAAAACGGGGCGGCGACGACCGCCAAAGCCGACGTGAAGATGAGCTTGCGCCGGGAGAGATTGATGGACGCCACCTTTTCGGGCTTCGTTTTCACCGGAAACCGGACGGCGTTGGTGGGACAGATGGCCGCGCAGGTGTAGCAGAAAACGCACTCCGAGCTCCGCCATCCCTCGTTGGGGAACGGGTTGGCCTGGGTCTCGCAGTGGAGCGTGCAGAGGTTGCACTGGATGCATTTCTCCATGTCGATGCGCACCTTGGGCACGTTCCAGCGGGCCAGCAGTCCGAGGAGCGCTCCGGCGGGGCACAGATACCGGCACCAGAACCTTTCCCTGGAGATGTTGAGGAGGACGATGCCGAGAAAGATCAAACCGATGAAAAAACCTTGCTGGAAAGTCTGGTTGAGGGAAAGGGTGCTGAAGAACTGGGCGGTCGCGTCGCCGAACGAGGAAATCCCCAGGGTGTAAAGAAGGCCGATGAAGGCCGCCCCGATATGGGCGAGCACGGGGACGACGGCGGTGGCGAATGAACGGTAGAGCAGAGAAATCGGGTCGGCGAATCCCACCAGGTCGACGGCGAAGAGGCTGGCCACGAGGACGGCGACGAGGATCAGATATTTCCAGGCGAGACGGCCCGCGCCCTTGCCTTCTTTTCGCGGTTTCAAGAGCTTGGCTTTTTTGAAAACATAGGAAAAGAACTGGTGGACCGAGCCCAACGGACAGACCCAACCACATACGTACCGGCCGGCCACCAGGGTGATGACGATCGTGATCGCGGCCAGGATGAATGAGGCGAACAGCGCCCGCGAGGCGATGGCCGTGGCGATAGCGAGCAAGGGATCGAAGTGGAAAAAGATTTCCACCCGGCCGATATAGTCCTCGCCGGTGAAGTGCGTCCTCAACAGAAGGTAAAAGAAGAGGCCGAAGAAGACGGTCTGGCTGAGGATGCGGAGAAGCTGAAGAGCCCTGTATTTTTTAGACCGTTCTTTTTTCAATGGTCAGTTTCTCCAGGTCGGTTTGTCCCAATCCACGCCTGGCGGCAATCCCCAGATAGGCGAGCTCCTCCGGACCGATGTCGAAGAAGCCCGCGCCGGCCGTTTCGGCTGCGACCGGGTCGACGCTGGCGATGACGGTCTTCTGAAGTTGAGTGTCCGATGTCCGTCCTCCCTGGGGGCCGTTACGGTGCAAGACCCGGTAAGCGTCGAGAACGGTCAGCTGGGGCTTGAAGAAAGCCGCTAAATCCACCATGGCCTCGTCGATTTTCTGGTGGAGCTGGTTGCGGGCGCCGCCGATGGCCCCCAGCCAGTTTTTCATCCCCATGGTCAGGCGGGAGAGGCTGTGGTGCTTGGCGATGGGGACATTGATGAGCTTATCGGTTTCGACGAAATCAGTGAAGACCTCCCACTCCTTGAGCCACTCGCCCCGGAGGGCCATTTTCTTGAGGCGGTATTCGTTGACGAACGGGACCTTGGCGCCGCCGGCCTTGGCAGCCGCGGCGATCCCGGAGCGGGCATAGCAGCGCTGGGCCTGGTTGATCGTATTGTCCATGACCGTGACCTCCTTGGCTCCGGCCTTAAAACACAGCTCGACCAGGGTTTTGACGACTTCGGGGTTGGTCGTGGCCGCGAGCTCCGGCGTCCGGTCCCAGCCGATGTTCGGTTTGATCATGACCTTGTCGCCCTTGGAGACGAACCGCTTCATTCCGCCGAGGGCCGCCAGCGCTTCGGTGGTGATGGCCGCGGGCGATTCGCCCGTGACGACGGCCATGTCCGGATTGGATGCGGCCTGGGCCAGGAGCGAGGGGCCGAAGCGCATGAGCATGCCCCCGAGCGCCAGGTCCTTCATGAAATTGCGTCTGTTCATCAATCTATCCTTTACCCAATGATCGCATGTATTCCTGAATTCCTTCATAGATGCCCATGGCCACCTGCTTCCGGTAGGCCGGGCTCTTGAGCCTTTCCTCTTCCTGAGCGTTGCTCAGGTGGGAGATCTCGATCAGAACCGATGGCATCTCGCCGCCGATGAGCACCCAGAAGGGGCCGCCTCGAACGCCCAGGCTTTCGACACCGGAATAATGCCGGGACAATGATTTTATCAGATTGTCATGGATTTTTTGAGCGAGGTCGCGGGATTCAAGGATCTTGCTGTTCTGGACGATCTTCTTGAGGGTGTCCTGCATGGCGCCGATCGTCTTGGTGGAAGTGGCATTCTCCATGGCGGCGATCTCGTTCACCTGCGGGTCGGGGCTGAAGTTGAGATAGAACGCCTGGACGCCCTTTTTCTTCCGGTTGCGGTTGGCGTTGGCGTGGATCGAGACGAACAGGTCGGCCTTCTGCTGGTTGGCGATGACCGTCCGGTTCTCGAGCGGGATGTAGATGTCCGATTCCCGCGTCATGGCCACCTCGAGTCCTCCGGCGACGAGCAAGTTCTTCAACTCGGCGGCGACGGCCAGGACGACGTCCTTTTCCTTCTGGCCTTTGCGGCCGATCGCTCCCGGATCCTGGCCGCCGTGTCCGGGGTCGAGGACGACCCGCCGGATACCGAGGCCGAGCTGGCGGACCATGCTGTAACCGGCGGGGGTCGGTTCGGGAGGCTGGGCTGGTTTGTCGGCCGGAATTCCGGATGCGTTCGGCTGGGGAGATGTGTCCTTGGGATAAATGTCGAGGACGACCCGGAAGGGATCGAAAAGAGGGAAAACCTGATAGCGCTCGATCTTGGCCAGGTCGAGTTCGGTGACCATGCGGACAGTCGTCGCGTTTTTCTGGGCGATCCGGACTTCCTTTATGTAATCGCACCGGGCGACATAAGTTTTGCCGTGCAGGATCGGATTCAGGCGGGCCTGGTAGACATCGACGTAGATCCGGTCGGGGTCCTTGAGTTCGGCCGAGGAGAACTCCCGCAGCTTGCCGATGTCGATAACGACCCGGGTATGAGTGGGGTGGGTGTAGGAGCGGAGATTAAAGACCTCGACGGTCGATTGTCCGGCCGGAGAGAGGGACGGTAACATGAACAAGCCGCCGGAGAGTGCAAGGATAATACCTGTCCGCGTCATAATGGGCGCTCGTCGGCTCAATTCCTACTTATAATATAAAATCAATCTGGTCTGTTCAAACGGCCGCTCTCCCTCAGGCGCCGTATTTCTGGAGCTTTCCGGCGTGGGCGAGAAGCAGCGGCATGGCCTGGAGGGCGGGAAAGCGTCCCAGGAAACCGTGGCCGCAGGCCCGCTCCGAAAAGGCCGAGACATCGTCCGGCATGGCCGGCCGGGCGGCGATCAGGAAGGGATTGGGATGCCAGGAGTGCGACTTCAACAAGCAGGGCGTGGAATGGTCGGCCGTGACCGCGATCACCTCGGGGCCGAGGGCTTCGATCCGGGGGAGGAAAGGATCGATCTCTTCAATCGCCTTAACCTTGGCCGGGAAGTTCCCGTCCTCGCCGGCGGCGTCGGTTTTCTTGTAGTGGACATAAAAGAAATCGTGGTCTTTGTAGCCGGCCTCGAGGGCGTCGAAGAGATCCTTCGTCTCGCCGCCCACATTCAGGACCTCCATCCCGAGCAGCCGGGCCAGCCCTTTGTACATCGGGTAATTGGCCGCGGCCGCGGGCTTGATTTTATAAAGATCGTTCAGGGTCGGAATGGCCGGGAACCGGGAGAAGCCGCGGAGAAGGACCGTGTTGGCGACCGGCCGGTCGCTCAGGATCCGGGTCGCATCTTTGATGAACTGATTGACGATGCCCGCTGTTTTCTGGGCCTCGGCGGAAAGCGCTTGCGCGGCGACGGGCGGCTTGTGGTCCTTTTGCGGATCGGCGTCGGCCAGGGCGTCGCTCAATCCTTCGCCGCTGAATTTGACCACGAACCGGTGTTCCTTTCCGGGAAAGAGGGCGATCCGCACCCCGGGCGGAGGCTGGAGGGCCTCGTTCAGGCGGCGGCAGATTTTCTCGCTCTCGGCGGTTGGGATCCGGCCGGCCCGGCGGTCGACGACCAGGCCGTCCTTGAGGGTCGCATAGTTACCGCGGGCCACCAGGTCGTTCCGGCCGACCTCGACTCCCGAGCCGAGGGCCTCCAGGATGCCGCGGCCGAGCTGATAGCGCAGCGGGTCGTAGCCGAAGAGGGCCAGGTGCGATGGCCCGCTCCCCGGCGTGATGCCGCGGAAGACGGGGTCGGTCAGTCCGCAGGCCGCCCGGGTCGCCAGACGGTCGAGGTGAGGAGTCCGGGCCGTTTCCAGGGCCGTCTTCCCTTCGACGGGCAGATCACCCAAGCCGTCCAGGACGAGGAGGACGATCTTTGAGGGTGTCGCGACCGACAATTCTTTGGCCAGAGTTTCCCAGTCCATGACTTTCCACTATACCGAAATAAGCGCGATGACACAATAGGTTGATCGTCCGGAGCCGCGTCTCTTTCGCCGTGGTTGACTTGGGGGCAGGGAGCGCGCAGTTCCCAGCGCTCGCTTTCTTTTTCTCGGCGCCAAGGGCGTTTAATCAAGCGAGAGTCAACTGGTGATGCGCCATGAGAAGCATTCCCTGGATCGGGACTCCGTAGGGACAGGCTTTTTCGCAATATCCCGGACAGTGGCCGCATTCTTCGGCCCTGACACCGGGGATATGGGCGTACTTGAGCATCGCCTCTTTTTCTCGTCCCTGGGCGGCGAAGTAATGGTGGTAGCGCATGATGGTGTTGACCGGTACGCCGCGAGGGCATTCGGGCTCGCAGAGGCCGCAGGCGTGCCGGCAGTAGAGCCGGCCGCAGGCTTCTCTGTAGCGGGCCAGGGTCAGTCCATCCTCGGCGCTCAGCCGCGAGCCCGATTGACGGAGGAACTGTTCGGCTTCGGCGTAGGTCTTGGCGGAGCAGCAGACCGTGTGGATATCAGGATTGCCGAGGACGAAGCGGAGAGAGGCTTCTTTGATCTCTTCGGGGTTTTGAAGGTTGTATTTCTTAATGAACGTCTCCGCCCTCTCTGCAATGTCCTTGTATCTGGCCAAGCCTTCCCGATAGAGCGGGTCGATTTCTTTTCCCTCTGTCTCGAGTTGTTCGATCCTCGATTTGATGACAGCATAAGTCCCCACGGGCTTGGTTTTCATCAGGGTGATGCCGATTTTCTTCTCCTTGGCCGCTTGGATCACCCGCTCTCCCTTGTCCATCTGGAGGAAATTGTAGGCCATGAGGAAGACGTCGAAACGGCCGTCCTCGACGGCGGCCAGAAGGACTCTCTCCATGCTTTCCTCGGGGTCACGGTACCAGAATGAGCCGTGATGGGAGATCCCGACGAAACGGACGCGGCCCTCGGCCTTGAGCTCCTCCATGGCCGCGTGGAATCCTTCGGTCTTGAGGACCTCGACGCGCTCCGGCATGTGGAGCATCATGCAATCGAAATAGTCCGTCTCTAAGTCCTCAAGGCATTTCCGCGCCCTCTTGAGGAAGCCTGCGCGGGTGACATCGCCTTCGGGCAGCATCTTGGAGGTGAGGAAAATTTTTTTCCGGTCCCTTCCCTTGAGCACCCGGCCGATGAGCTTGTGAGAGCCCGGATAGCTTTCTCCGGTGTCGATGCAGTTGACGCCGGCGTCCAGCATGGTGCTGAACACCCCGAAGTCCTGGATATAGCCCGTGGCCAGGTCGGAGACTTTAAAGCCGGTCCGGCCGAGAACCCGGTATTCCTTGATTTTAAGGCGATTCCCTTCTGTCGGCGGCGATGTCTGCGCGCTTGCTTCGGCCCGTAATTCTACTGCCGGAAAAGCGGCGCCGGCGATCCCGATGGCGGTGCTCTTGATGAAATTCCTGCGCCCGATCCGAGTCTTTTCCTTCATCTGACCTCCAGTTCTGTTTGGGGACAGCATATCAATTTCCTCATTTCATTTCTTCCGGTGCGAGCGGTATTCATTTATACGTAAGAACGGGAAAAATGATATGCTGTCCCCAATTATAAATTGGGACACAATATACTGTCCCCTATTTAAGGATGACTTCGGTGGCGCCCCAGCCTCCTCCTCCGAGGTCGGCCGTTTTGAAGCTCTTCACATGAGGATTTTTCTGGAGCAGGCTCTGGACGGTGCGGCGGAGCGTTCCGGTTCCTTTTCCGTGGATGATCCGGACTTGATGGATGCCCCGGCGCCGGCATTCCTCCAAGTATTCGGGCACCAGGTTTTTGACCTCTTCCGCCCGGAAGGCATGGAGGTCGAGCACTCCGTCGATCGGAATCCGCACCGGATCGTCAGCGCTCATGGACCCATTCTATTGAAATCGAGGAGAGGATATCAATTGCCGAATTGTTCAGTGCCGGCCGTTGTCGTGAAAAAATATGGCGCTGCCCGTGAATTGGAGAAGGATGAATCTCCAAATCCGTGATCATGATATTGCGCGGCTTCCTGCGCCCAATGCAATCATGGAGAAAGAGACGCTTTCATCGGAGAAAGCGATGTTGTGTCCTGAAAATTCTTCTGCTAGAATCGGTGGGTGAACAAAGTCCTCGTCCTCGACTTCGGGTCGCAGTACACCCAGCTCATCGCCCGCAAGGTCCGCGAGCTGGGCGTTTACTCCGAAATTTTCCCCTATGACACACCGCTTGCCCGGATAAAAAAAGAGGACCCCAAGGCGCTCATCCTCTCCGGCGGACCGCGCAGCGTCTATGAAAAGGTCGCCCCCGTCGTTTCGGCGGAGATTTTCCGCCTGGGCATCCCGGTCCTCGGCATCTGCTACGGCGTCCAGCTCATGGCCCGTCTTCTCGGCGGGAAGGTTGTGCCTTCCTCCAGGCGGGAATACGGCATTGCCCGACTCGACGTCCGCGACCGCTCCGGGCTGCTCAAGGGAATCAAGAACAAGGGACAGGTCTGGATGAGCCATGGCGACCGGGTCGAAAAGGTTCCGCCCCGATTCACGATCAGCGGACGGACGGCCAACACCCGGGTGGCCGTCCTTGAGGCCCCGGCGCAGGGATGTTATGGCGTTCAATTTCATCCCGAGGTCGTCCACACCCATCAGGGCAGGGCCGTCCTGGCCAATTTCCTCTTCTTCCTGGCCGGGCTGAAGCCGGAATGGAGCATGAAGTCCTTCATCCAGAGAAAGGTCGCCGAGATCCGGCAGTCGGTGGGCGGCGGCCAGGTGATCTGTGGGCTCAGCGGCGGCGTGGACTCGCTCGTCACTTCGCTTCTTGTCCACCGCGCCGTCGGCAAGAGCCTGACCTGCATCTTCGTGGATAACGGGGTCCTCAGGAAGGGCCAGTACGAAGGGCTGATGGAGGAGTTCCGGAAAAAACTTCATCTCCGGGTCAGGGGTGTCGATGCCTCGGCCGTTTTCCTGCGCCGCCTCCGCGGTGTGGTCTCTCCCGAACGGAAGCGCAAAATCATCGGCCGGACCTTCATCGAGATTTTCGAGACCGAAGCGCGGAAGATCGGCCGGGTCGATTTTCTCGCCCAGGGAACGATCTACCCCGACGTCATCGAAAGCGCGCCGGTCAAAGGCCCGTCGGCCACGATCAAATCGCACCATAACGTCGGCGGGCTTCCGAAGGGGCTCCGCTTCAAGCTCGTTGAGCCGTTGCGCGAGCTTTTCAAGGATGAGGTGCGGACACTGGCGGCCGAGCTCGGCGTTGACCGCGAATTCATCGCCCAGCATCCGTTTCCGGGTCCGGGCCTGGCCGTCCGGATCCTGGGAGAGGTCACGCCCGGGCGCATCGCCATCCTCCGTGAGGCCGACGCGATCCTGCTCGAGGAGGTCAGGCGGGCCCGGCTTTACCACAAACTCTGGCAGGCTTTTGCGGTGCTCCTGCCGGTGCGCTCGGTCGGCGTGATGGGCGACCAGCGGACCTATCACCAGGTGATCGTCCTGCGGCTCGTCCAGAGTGTCGACGGGATGACCGCCGACTGGTATCCGGCCGAGGCGAAGACCCTCTCCCGGATCTCGACGCGCATCGTCAACGAGGTCCAGGGGGTCAACCGGGTCGTCTACGATATCACCACAAAACCGCCCGCGACGATCGAATGGGAATAAACGTCTAAAGATATGGAATAGAATGGAACATTCGTTCATCCATCTGCACAATCATTCCGAATACAGCATCCTGGACGGCGCCATCAAAACCGCCGCCCTGGTGGAGGCGGCCTACCAAAACAAGATGCCGGCCGTCGCCCTGACCGACCACGGCAACATCTTTGGAGCCGTGACCTTCTTCAAAGAGGCCAAGGCCCGTGACATCAAGCCCATCCTCGGCTGTGAGGTCTATGTCGCGCCCCGCAGCCGCTTCGACAAGACTGGAGATAGTCGCGCTCCCCACCACTACCATCTTTTGCTGCTTGTCAAGAACGAAAAGGGCTATCGAAACCTCTGCCTCCTGCTGAGCAAGGCCTACCTCGAAGGATTCTACTACCGTCCCCGCATCGACAAGGAGCTGCTGGCCGGGCATACCGAAGGGCTGATCGGGCTTTCGGGTTGCCTCAAGGGCGAAGTCTCCTATTTTCTGGAGAGAGAGAACGAGGAGGGCGCGGCAAAGGCCGCCACTGATTATTCCTCATACTTCGGCCCGGGGAATTTTTACATCGAGCTCCAGAACCACGGCCTCCCGGCGCAGAAGGTGGTCCTGCCCAAACTTGTCCGGCTGGCCGGGAAGCTCCAGCTTCCCCTCGTCGCCACCAACGACATCCACTTTCTCCGCAAGGAAGACTCCGAAAGCCACGATATCCTCCTCTGCATCCAGACCAACAAAAAGCTCAACGATCCGGATCGCATCCGCTTCGGTTCGCAGGAGTTCTATTTCAAATCGGGCGAGGAGATGGCCGAACTCTTCAAGGAGTTCCCCGAGGCCGTCCAGAACACTACCCATATCGCCTCCCAGTGCCATTTCGATTTTCCCTCCGGCGGCCACTTCCTGCCCCAATTCAAAGCCCCGGGCGATCTTCCGCTGGACGAATACCTGGCCTTTGTCGCTAAGGAAGGGTTCGCGATGCGGCAGCAGGAGCTCCGGCCCAAATGGGAGAAGGGCGAGCTCATGCATTCCCGTGAGGACTATGAGGACCGGTTGGCGCGCGAGCTCGCGCTCGTCAAACGGATGGGTTTCGAGGGCTATTTCCTGACCGTCTGGGACCTCATCCAGACCGCCAAGTCCCGGGGCATCCCGGTCGGCCCGGGACGGGGTTCGGCCGCCGGAAGCTGCCTGGCCTACTGCCTCGGCATCACCGAGATCGATCCGCTCGAGTACGATCTCCTGTTCGAACGTTTTCTCAATCCCGAGCGCATCAGCCTGCCCGACATCGACATCGATTTCTGCGGGCGGCGCCGCGGCGAGATCATCGATTATGTGACCAATAAGTACGGGCGGGAGAATGTCTCCCAAATCATCACCTTCGGGACGATGGCCGCCCGGGCCGCCATCCGGGACGTCGGCCGCGTCCTCGAAGTTCCCCTGCCGGAGGTCGACCGGATCGCCAAAATGATCCCCCCGATCGGCCCGGATTCGACCATCGACGGCGCCCTGGACAAAATCCAGCCGCTCCGGGAGCTGCGCGACAAGAATGCCAAGATCGCTCATCTCTTGGCCGTCGCCCGGAACCTCGAAGGCCAGGTCCGCCATCCCTCCATTCACGCCGCCGGGATCGTCATCACTCCCCGGCCGCTCGTCGAGTTCATGCCCCTCTACCAGTCGGTCAAGGGCGAAATCACCAGCCAGTTCGCCATGGGGGACATCGAGGCGATCGGCCTGCTCAAGATGGACCTGCTGGGCCTGCGCAACCTGACGGTCATCCAGGATACCATCGAGCTCGTGGCCAAGAACCTGGGCGAGAAGGTGGATATCAAGACGATCCCGCTGGACGACCCGGCCACGTTCGCCCTTTTCCAGGCCGGCAGCACCGACGGCGTCTTTCAATTCGAAAGCCCGGGGATGAAAGATCTCCTGCGCAACTACAAGCCGGAGATGTTCCGCGACCTCATCGCCCTCAACGCCCTCTACCGCCCGGGCCCGCTCAACAGCGGGATGACGGCCGAGTTCGTCAAGCGGAAGAACCACCCCGAACAGATCTCCTACGAGCTCCCCGAGCTGGAGCCCATCCTCAAGGAGACACGCGGGATCATCATCTATCAAGAACAGGTCATGAAGATCGCCACCGAACTGGCTGGGTTCACGATGGCCGAGGCCGACATCCTGCGCAAGGCCATGGGCAAGAAGGTCACCAGCATCATGAAGGCGCAGAAGCAGAGGTTTGTCCAGGGCGCAAAAAAAAGAGGCATCAGCTCGTCCCAGGCGAACAAATTTTTCGAGCAGATCAGGCACTTCGCCGAGTACGGATTCAACAAGTCGCACAGCGCGGCCTATGCCTACCTCGCCTACCAGACGGCTTACTTCAAAGCCCATTATCCGGCCCATTTCATGGCCGCCCTTCTGACTTCCGAGGCCGAGCGGGGAGCGACCAGCCAGGTCGTCAAGTACATCAACGAGTGCCAGAACATGGGCATCCGGGTGCTTCCGCCCGACGTCAACGCGAGCGATTTCAGCTTCACGGTGAAGAACGGCGAGGTCAGATTCGGGCTGGCGGCCATCAAGAACGTCGGCGAAACAGCCGCCCGGGAGGTTTTGCGGGAGAGAGAGAAGCGGGGCCGCTTCCATTCGCCCTTCGAGATCGTGGCCGGGACGGACCCCCGGACGGTCAACAAGAAGGTGTTGGAAAGTCTGATCAAAGCGGGCGCCTTCGATTCGCTGGGCTGGCGGCGCTCCCAGTCGTTCCACCTGATCGACACCCTGATCGAATACGGCCATGGACTGCAGAAGATGAGACAGACGCCGCAGAGCCTTCTCTTCGGAGGGAGCCAACTCGCCCCCCCGGATATCCCCGCCGAGGTCAGAGAGATGCGGGAGTGGGACGAATCCCTGCTCCTCTCTTATGAAAAGGATGCGCTGGGCTTCTATATCACCGGCCATCCCCTGGCTCAGTTCGAGAAGCAGCTCAAAAAGCTGACTTCCCATTCGATCAACCAGCTCGACGAGGAGAAGGACTTCAACAGCGAGATCCGGGTGGCCGGGATCATCAGTGCCATCCGGTTCGTCAAGACCCGGAAGGACGAACGCATGGCCGCCTTCATTCTGGAGGACTTGAGTGGACGGATCGACGTCGTGGCCTTCCCGGACAGCTTCAAGCGCTTCTCTGAATGCCTGAGGGAGGGAAACCCGGTCTGGGTCAAGGGGCGGTTCATGGGCGAGGGCGAGAACCGCCGCATCAGCCTCAACGAAGTCATGCCTCTCAGCGCTGCATTCCAGAAGCAGGCCAAGAAGGTCATCCTCCGGATTTTCCTTCCCGGCCTGGAGGAATCGGTCATCATCGAGCTCAAAAAGCTGCTCGAGAGATACCCCGGCGAATGCCCCATCTTTTTCGAGCTGGAAACACCTCATTCCTACCGTGTCGTCGCCCAGTCCATCGAGGTGCACAGCGTCTCTCCCTCGGAAGAGCTCACCCGCGGCGTCGAGCGGCTCCTGGGAGACAACTCCGTCTTCATAGAGTATTAGCCCACGTTGACAGATCCGGGGGAATAAGGATAATTAAGGACGTCCCCGATAAATTCGCCATGCCGTACAAAGTGATCCTGGCCGATCCCAGCCCGTCCGTCCAAAAGGTCATGCAGATGGCCTTTGCGGAACCGGAATTCAAAGTCCAAACTATCGAAGACGGGCTTCAGGTGATCGAAGCGCTCGGCCGCATCGACCCGGACGCCGTCCTTCTCAGCCCGAACCTTCCTTCGCGGGACGGCTATGAAGTCGGACATTATCTCCGGAGCCGGAAGGAGTTGAGGAACGTTGTCCTCATCCTGATCAAGAACGCTTTTGAACCGTTGGATGGGGAAAAGCTCAATGGCCTGGAGTGCGACGCGATCATCCAGAAGCCCTTCGATTCCGAGCGGCTGGTCCGGCTCGTGCGGGAGACTGTCGACCGCAACAAGGTCCCGCCGTCCTTTCCCGAAGAATCATTGATTGAGGATGTCCCCTCGGCCGGGGTCCTGTCATTGTTCAAAGAAGAAGAATTCATCCCGCCCCCTCTCTCGTCCCGGTCCCGCGAGGACCTCGAGGACAGGGTCAGAATCCTGCTCCGTGAAGAGATCCTTTTGGTCGAGCGTGAGCTCGAAAAGCGGCTGAAGGCGTCTCTCCGGTCTGATCTCAAAGAATGGCTCGACAAAGAAAAGAAGTAGATGCCGTCCGGGCGGCCGGAGCCGGGCTTCCATGATCATCGGAGCGATCGTCTTGTGGTTTTCGAGTTGTTCCTCGACAAACGATCTGGCCAGGCGTCTGGCCCGGGAGGGTTCGCCCGAAGGCACGGTGGTCATGGCCGATGAGCAAACGGAGGGAAAGGGGACCAAAGGGCGGAGTTGGCATTCTCCTCCCGGACAGGGCCTTTACGCTTCCGTCATCCTGCGGCCGCGCCGCTCGGACCTGTCGCTTCTTCCGTTGGCCGCAGGGGTCGGCTGCGTCGAAGCCATTCGGGAGATCACGGGTTTGGAGACCGCTCTGGAATGGCCGAACGATATCATCCGGGACGGCCGGAAACTCGGCGGCATCCTCTGTGAGACCGACTTTTTGGGGAATACGGTGGATCATGCGGTCCTCGGCATCGGGTTGAACGTCGGCCAGAGAAAAGACGATTTCCCCCCTCTTCTCCGGTCGACGGCGACTTCGCTCCGGATCGCCCTGGGCCGGGAGGTCGAGAGGTCGGCGCTCGAGGCCGCGCTTTGGCCGAGGCTGGAGCGCTGGTATGCGGCCTTTACCCGGGGACGGTGGGAAGAGATCGTTCAGGCCTATGAATCGAAATTGGCGATCCCGACGGGAGCCAATATCGAGGTCCGCCAGGAGGGGAAAACGCAGTCCGGGCTCTTCCGCGGGATCGACTCGCGGGCGCGGCTGAAACTGGAGAGGGACGGAGAGGCCCTGCTGCTGTCCCCGGCAGAAATCATCGCGATCGATTATAATAAATAACCCATGAACGCGTTGGCGGAGGAAAGGTGAACCATGCTTCTGGCCATTGATATCGGGAATACGACCATCGCCCTGGGCCTGTTCGAGGGGAAGACGCTGTTCCGGGGCTGGAGCGTCCGCTCGGAGCGGGAGAAAACCGCCGACGAATACGGCATCATGCTCCTCGAATTGTTGCGCTTCGCCGCCGTCGACCCGGCGGCCATAAGGGGAGTCATCATCTCCAGCGTCGCGCCGCCGTTGACACCCGCTTTTCAAGCCCTGAGCCAGAGACTGTTCGGGTTCAAGGCCCTCATCGTCGGGCCGGGTCTCCGGACCGGCATGCCCATTCTGTATGAGAATCCCGGCGAGGTCGGGGCGGACCGGGTGGTGGCCTCGATCGGCGCCTTTGAAAAATACGGCGGGCCCTGCATCGTCGTCGATTTCGGCACGGCGACGACCTTTGACGCCATCACGGCCAAAGGCGAGTACCTGGGGGGAGCGATCGCTCCCGGCATCCAGATCTCGGCCGAGGCCCTCTACCTGCGCACGGCCAAGCTGCCCCGGATCGAGGTCGTCAAACCGAAGAAAGCTATCGGCAAGACCACGGTCGCCAGCATGCAGTCGGGTATTTTTTTCGGCTATATCGGTCTGGTCAACACTATCATCGCCGAGATCGCCAAGGAGCTTGGAGCCGAGCCGAAGATCATTGTCACCGGAGGCTTTGCCGCCCAGCTCGGTCCGGACATAAAAATTCCCCATCACCACGAACCGCACCTGGTCCTGGAAGGACTGCGGATCGTCTTCGAGCGGAACCGGGAGGAGAAGCCGGCGGCCTGAAGACGAAGAGCGGAGGGAGCGAGCGCGCCCATGTCCCGAAGAGAAAAACAGAGCCATTATTACCAGCAGATCGCCCGGGCTTTTTTCGCCCGGCGGGGAGCGCCGTATGTCCTCTCCTCGCAAGACATGGTCACGATCTCTTCCTGGGAAGAGGCGCGGATTCCCCTGCAAGTCGTGCTGGAGGGGATTGAGCGGGCCTTCGAGCGATCTTGCTCGCAGCGGGCCCGGGGACGCAGGATGTTTTCGCTCTCCTCCTGCCGGACCGAAGTCACGAAAGCCCATGCCGAATTCAGGGATCGCCGGGTCGGCCGCGACAGGAAAGACAGTTCCAGAGACGAGAAGAGAAAAAAGGTCAGATTCGAAGTCCGGAGGTTCCTCGACAGCCTGCCCCCCGAAGGAGAATTTCTCCGGGAAGTCTATCGAGAGGCCCTGGCTGCCGTCTCCCGGAAAAACGTTGTTGAGGATACGCTCGAGCGCCTGGATGAGGAAGTCGAGACGCTCATCCTGCGGGCGGCCGAGGCCGACGAACGGGGCAAGATGGAGATTGCCGTCCGGCCTGGATTTCCCGGGCCTCCGGATGCGCCTGTCGAGGAAATATCCCGCATCCAGCTCATCAAGCAGTGGCGCGAGAGATTCCGGATTCCTTATCTGAGCCTTTTTTATTATTGAGATGTTGGAAGACGCCGTCCTGGTCGCGCTCAAGGAGAAAAAAGGAGGCCTGTCCTTCCCTCAACTGGCCGGGTTCCTCCGCCTCCGCGGCCGCTCCCAAACCCGGCTCAGGGCGGCGCTCAAGACCCTTCAAAAAAAAGGGCGAGTCTATAAAAAGAAAGACCATTATGTTTCCCTCCCGGACAAGACCGTCCTCCGGGGAGAATTCCTGTCTTCCGGCCGGGGGTACGGATTTGTCCGGACGGAGGGCGGGGATCGCGAAGATGTTTTCGTCCCGGCCCGACATTCCCTGGGAGCGCTCGACGGCGACCGTGTCGAGATCACGGTCAGGGAGCGGGGCAAGAAGGGAAAGCCCGAGGGACAGGTCGCCCGCCTGCTGAAAAAAGGGCGCCAGACTTTGCTCGGCGTTTTCCTGGAGCGCTACGGACGACCGTACCTTGCGCCCTTTGATTCGCCGGCGGAAGAAATCCCGCTGGCAACGACCGGGCCGTTCGATCTGTCTCCAGGAGTCATCGTCGAAGCCGACCGGGATACCCTGGCCGTGCGGGAGGTCCTGGGAAGGCCCGACGATCCCGGCGTCGATACGCGGGTGGTGATCAAGCGGTTCGGGCTGGAGACCGATTTCTCTCCCGGAGGCGCCGCCGAAGCCCGCGAAACGCGGCGCCGAATCTCGGCCCCAGATAAGGAAGGTCGGGTCGATTACCGGGACTGGACAGCGGTGACGATCGACGGCGAGACGGCCCAGGACTTCGACGACGCCGTCAGCATCAGGAAGCTCCCTTCCGAGCATTTTTTCCTCGGCGTCCACATCGCCGACGTCTCCCATTATGTCCGGCCCGGCTCGGCCTTGGACCGGGACGCCCGTCTCCGGGCGACGAGCGTCTATTTCCCGGGGCTCACTCTGCCCATGCTCCCCGAGGAACTTTCGAACGACCTCTGCAGCTTGCGGCCGAGGAAAACGCGGCTGACCGTGACCGCCCTTCTCGAGATCGACGGGAAAGGCCGGATCATCAAGGCCGAATTCCATCCTTCGGTCATCAAGACGGTCGAACGGATGACCTATACATCGGTGTTTAAAATCTTCCAGGGAGATGTGGAGGAGCGGCGCCGCTACCGTGCGCTTGTCCCCGATTTCCTGTTGATGCGGGAGCTGGCCTCGATCCTCCGGGCCAGGAGAGAGGAACAGGGTAGCCTGAATTTCGACCTCCTCGAGCCCGAACTTGTTTACCAGGATGGCCGGCTTCAGAGTGTCGCCGCCTTCGAAGCGAACGAGGCGCACCATCTCATCGAGGAGTTCATGGTGGCGGCCAACGAGGCTGTCGCCGGATATCTCGACCGGACCGGGAGGCCGTCTCTCTACCGGGTTCATCCTCCGCCGGGCCGGGCCGACCTCGAGGAACTAGCGGATTTTCTCGATCATTTCGGCTGGGTCCTTCCCAAGCCTGAGAAAACAACCTCCAAAAACCTGCAGAGAACCCTGAGACAGGTCGAGGGAAAGCCCGGGGAGAAGGTCATCCAGCAACATGTCCTCCGGGCCCTGCGGCTGGCCGTTTATGCGGCCGAGAATACCGGCCATTACGGCCTGGCCAAGGAGGATTACACTCATTTTACGTCTCCGATCCGCCGCTATCCCGACCTCATCGTCCACCGCGCCCTCAAGGCGGAGCTGCGGGGCGAAAAGGAGACGCTCGCCGGCCTGGCGGAGCTGGCCCTCCACTGCTCTGAAAGAGAGAGGAAAGCCGACGAGGCCGAGAAAGAGCTGGTGGGATGGCGCATCTTCCGTTTTCTGAAAGGGAAACTCGGCGAGGAATTTCCCGGGCTCATAGTCGACATCAACAAAGCCGGTGTGGTCGTCGAGCTCGAGGATTTCTTTGTCAACGGGCTCATCCCGTTTCCCGATCTCGGAGGGGATTATTTTCACCGAACGTCAACACACCAGCTCGTCGGCCGGCGCTCCGGCAGGCGGTTCGAGATCGGCCAGCGGGTCACCGTCATCCTGGCGGCGGTCGATCCGCAGCTTCGCCGGATGACCCTGGTGCTGAGCCGGGAGGGACGGGGAGAATCGTCATGAGGACGGCGTTTTTCGAGGCGCTGTTGGCTCTGGATGGCTCAGGAGCGCCGCTTCCTAACCAGGTTTTGGTCCTTCTCCGGGACCAGAAAGAGGCCGCCTCTATCCGTCTTTACGGTCCCGGGCCCGAACCCAAGCCGAATCAGGTTTTCATTGAAGCGAATGTCCGCCGTCCCCTGATGCTCAAGTGGAGAGACACATTGGCCGTCCTGGATGCTCAAAAAAACGTGCGGATCGGCCGGGGGACGATCCTCAACCCGGGCTTTGTTGAGGAGGAGAAGCCGAAGAAGGCGGTTGATTGGGATTTTCTTCTGGCCCTATCCAGGGGCGAGGTGGAGATGCTGGACGCCCTCTGCCGGAAAAAAGGCGTCCGGGGCCTTCACGAACGGGACATCCATGAATTCTGCGACCTGAGCGAGGAAAGTCTGCAGAGACTGGGAGAAAAATTGGAGGAGGACGGGAAGGTCAAGATCCTCGCCTTTTCGCCCCTGTTCTTAATTTCCCGACAAAGTTTTGATTATCTCAGCGAGAAAGTGCTTGCTTACCTGGAGAAATTCCATGAAGTTCATCCCGCCCAGAAGGGCGTCCTCATGGAAAAAATCAAGAAGAGATTCGGCGTTTCTGAAAAAATCTTCCTCCTGGTCATCAGGACGCTGGAGAGAGCGGGCAAGGTGACATCAGAGGGGACTCGGCTGATGCTGTCCGCTCATCGGGCGACCCTCTCCGCCCAGGAAGAGAAGATCCTGCAGCAGCTCGAGGAGATGTGTTACCGGGACGAATTCCAGTCGGTCTCGCTGAGCGAGATCCGCGGCCGGTTCCGCTTATCTCAGGAACGATTGGAGAGATTGCTTTCTGTCCTGACCGAGAGAAAAAAAATCATCCAGGGTCCGGACGGCCTGTTCATCCACTCGCGCTGGCTGGATGAAGTCGTTGCTCAGGTGAGGTCCTCGGGGAAACGAGAGCTGACCGTTGCCGATTTCAAACAACTGACCGGCCTGAGCCGGAAGTACGCCATCCCGCTGCTCGAGCTCCTCGACCAGCTGAAGGTCACCCGGCGCCGCGGCGCCCGGCGCGAGATCTTGTAATCAAAGGAACTTGCACTCCCGGCGCTGCCGCTTCCCATTGGGTCCCGGGTTGGTGTAATATCTTCTTGAACCCATTCGGAAGGAGATCATGATGTTTCAGAGAATCACCGCGGGTTTGCTTTTTTGCGGGCTCATCCTCTCCCCCGCTTTCGCGGCGGCCATGGACGAGGGGATGTTTCCGATCAGCGAGATCATGAAGCTCGACCTCCGCTCGAAAGGCCTGGAGATCGACCCGGCCGAGATTTATTCGACCGACCGGAGCCTGATCTTCGCCATCGTCAGCGTCGGGGCGACGGGCTCGTTCGTTTCGCCCGACGGTCTGTTCGTGACCAACCATCACGTCGCCTTCGGCGCCGTTCAGGCGGCGAGCACCAAGGAAAACGATTACATCCGCAACGGATTTCTCGCCCCGACGAAAGCAGATGAGATCCAGGCCAAAGGAATGACGGCCCGCATCACCGAGTCCTTTCGGGACGTCTCGGCCGAGGTGCTGAGCGCGGTCAAGCCGGAGATGGACCATGCGGCCCGCACGAAGGCCATCGAAAAAAGGACCAAGGAGATCGTAGCTCAGGCGGAGAAGGACAGTCCGGGCAAACGGGCCGAAGTGTCCGAGATGTTCACCGGAAAGACCTATATCTTATTTATTTACACGTATTTGAAAGACATCCGGCTGGTCTATGTCCCGCCCCGTTCCATCGGCGAGTTCGGCGGCGAGGAGGACAATTGGATGTGGCCGCGGCACACCGGGGATTTTTCCTTCCTGCGGGCCTATGTGGCTCCGGACGGCTCGCCCGCCGATTACGCCACCCAAAACGTTCCCTTTAGGCCCAAGCGGTTTCTGCGGATTGCGCCCCGGGGCGTCGATGAAGGCGATTTTGTCTTTCTCCTGGGCTATCCCGGCCGGACCTACCGGCACAGCGCTGCCAGTTTCCTAGCCTACGAGGAAGAGGTCCGGATGCCCCATGTCGTCGACTGGCATGCCTGGCAAATTGACCTCATGGAGAAGATGGGCGCCGGGGACCGCGGTGTGGCGCTTCTCCACGCGTCGCGCATCAAAGGTTTGGCCAACACGATGAAGAACTACCGCGGCAAGCTCAAGGGGATGAAGAGGCTCGGCCTGGTGGAGCGCAGGCGCGAGGATGAGAAGGCCCTCCAGCGGTTCATCGAGGCCGATCCAAAGCAGCGGGAGCGCTACAGGACGATCCTGGCTGATATCGCGGCGGTGTATGAAGAAAATCGCAAGAGCTATGACTACGAGGCGGTCCTGGGATACCTGGGCAGCTCCGTGAACCTGCTCGGGTTCGCTTCCACGGTTCATGATGCGGCGATCGAGCGGCAGAAACCGGACCTCGAGCGCGAATCGGCCTACATGGACCGGAATTTCCCGCGCACCAGGCAGCGCCTCTTGCTCGGCCTCCGCAACTTCTACGAGCCCACGGACAAGGCCGTTTTCAAGGAGCTGCTTCTCCGGGCCTCCAGGCTCAAGGAGCCGGAGCGGATCAAGGCGGTTGACGAACTGTTTCAAGGAGACCTCGGCGAGGGCGACATCGATGCCTATTTGAACAAAGCCTATGAAACCTCAAGGATGAACGATGCCAAGTTTGTGGAGGAACTGCTTGGAAAGACCCCGGAGCAGATGGCCGCGGTCCGGGACCCGTTTCTAGACCTGGCCAGAGCTTTGTACCTTGAAGTCCTGGAGGTGCGTGAAAAACAGAAGGCCCGCCGCGGCACCCTCGACCCGCTCTATGCCCGGCTCAGCGACGTGAAGGAGCTCTACTTGGGAAAAAGTTTCATCCCCGATGCCAACAGTACGCTGCGATTGACCTACGGCCGGATCAAAGGGTACGAACCGGTCGATGCCGTGTATTACGCGCCGATCACGACGCTCCGGGGAGTCATTGAAAAGACGACGGGCCGGGAGCCCTTTGACACCCCGCCGGCACTGGCCGAGCTGTTCGAGACGCGGGACTTCGGCGCGTTCGAACACCCCCGGCTCCACGATGTCCCCGTCTGCATCCTCTATGACACCGACACGACCGGCGGAAACTCGGGAAGCCCCGTGATCAATGCGCAGGGTGAGCTGGTCGGGATCAATTTCGACCGCACCTACGAGGCCACGATCAACGATTACGCCTGGAGCGAGGAATACAGCCGCTCGATCGCCGTGGACATCCGCTATGTCCTCTGGGTGACCCAGAAATTCGGCCGGGCGGATTTCCTCCTCAAAGAGCTGGGCTTATAAGACTCACCTGATCAGGTGGAATTTCGTCTGGCGGCCGTCGAGAAAGAAGATGCCGTCTTCCGTGAAGGCCACAGCCTGCTCCAGGGGGAGGCGGAACTCCTTGCCTTCGCCCCATTCCGGGGTGGGCGCCGTGACGCTCAGCTCAACGGTGAAGCAGCTGTTGGGGACGAGCTTGACGTCGCCCCGGCCGGGATTATTGACCTGCTCCCAGGGGAGCCCGATGAGCGGCCCCGGCTCGTGGAGGAAATAGCCGAGCGAATGCGAGTACACCCGGGGCCCCGGGATTCCCAACTCTTTGGCCTTCTTCAGGATGTTGGCCAGCATTTCGTTCCCGGCGAGGCCGGTCTTGAACTCACCGCAAAAGACATCCTGCAGCCGGTTGCATTCGGCCCAGAGCGTCGACAGCGGCTCGGCCGACTGGAGGCGGGAGGCGTATTTCGGCCCGATCGCCTCGACCAGCCTTTTCTTGAGGACGACGGTCAAACCACCCGCCGCCCACTGGACTTCCCCCTCGTTGATGCCGATCCTCTTAGGGTCGCGCTCGCGGACGATCCGCCCGAGGCAGTCCCACTGGCTCTCTTTCTTCTGGGTGTCCCAGGCTGCGGCGTCCCAGACGTTTTTGAAGAGCCCTTGCGTATCCGTGCGGGAGACATTGAGGCGCTCGACGCCTTTTTCGGGGTCGCGATCGAAGAACACGATGATCTGGGTGATCGGGTTCCAGTTCTCGTAGGGCATCATGGTCTCAAAGATGGGGTCGTGGTTGTCCTCGTTCCCGATGATGATCCACATGTCGAACCCGGTCTCGCGCATCATTTTGGGAACGAGCACATCGAGCCGCTTTTGGGTGATCTGGAGGGTGAGCGCGGCCCGCTCCCGGATGCTCAGCACGGCGGGGGACCCCGGCGATTTCTGGGCAACTGCAGGAATGGATGAGATTAGGATGGCGAAAGCCGGGATCATGAAGAACCGTGTTCTTTCCATGGATTGTCCTATCTCAATATTTATCCGCTTTCATATCACTCCAGGGGATGACTGTCAATCGTCATGAGATGCCTGATTTCTTGAACGAGGGGTGTTTCCGTAATAAGATGGCCGGAAAATAGGTTGAGGCTGGAGACGTTATGGAGGAAGGAATGAGAAATCAGAAAAGAAATTGGTTCATCGTCGGATTCGCCATTATCATTTCTTTCCTGGCCTGGCCGCCCGGGGCCTCCATAAGCGCGCAAGCTCCCGCCAAAGCTACCCACGATGAGGCGGTGGAATGGGCCGACCGGACGCTGGCTGGATTGACGCTCGAGAAAAAGATCGGGCAGATGATCTGCTCCGACATCACCGGAGGCTATATCACAGACAGCGATCCCCGGCTCGAGCGGTGGGTGCGGCTCGCCCGCGACCAGGGTGTGGGCATGTTCGTGCTTTACGGCGGCACCCCGGGCGACGTCGCCCATCTCCTCAACCGCCTCCAGAGGGAAGCCGTGCTCCCCATATTGATTGCGGCGGACTTTGAAGGTGGTCCCGGTCAGCAGGTGACGGGCGCGAGCGAATTTCCGGCCAACATGGCCTTTGCGGCGGCCGGGAGCGAAGATCTGATGTACCAGGCCGCCAAGATCGGCGCGACCGAAGGCCGGGCCATGGGGATTCATCTCACCTATACACCGGTCGTCGATATCTCGGTGCGTCCTGACAACCCGGCGGAGAGCGTTCGCTCCTTCGGCGGCGACCTCGACCTCCTCGGCCGGATGGTCAGGGCCTATGTCCGCGGCTATACAGAAAACGGGATGCTGACCTCGGCCAAGCATTTTCCCGGACGCGGCGATGTCGAGCCGATGCCGGACTTCCCGGCTTTCAGCTACATCAAAAAACCGGCCGCGGACGTCGAGGCGCAGGAATTCCGTGCCTTCAAGCTGGCCGTCGACGCCGGAGTCACCTTCATCATGACCGAGCACATCGCCGTGCCATCGGTTGCCGACGGCTCGCGGCTCCCGGCGAGCGTCGAGAAGAAGCTGGCCACGGACTGGATCCGGGACAGGCTCGGGTTCAAGGGGATCCTGACCACCGACGACCTCTGGTATGACCAGGTCATCAGCCGGTTCGGGCCGGAAGATGTGACGGTCAAGGCCGTCCTGGCCGGACATGACATCATCCTCAAGCCGAAGGACCCCGCCGCGGCAATCCGGAGGCTGGTGGAGGCCGTTAGGTCGGGCGAGATTGGCCAGGAGCGGATCGACGAGTCCGTTCACAAGCTCCTCTATTGGAAAGCGCGCCTCAACCTCCACAAGAACCGCTTTGTCGACGAGGAGGAGGTCAATGCGCTGGTCGGCACGCCGGAACATCTAGCCGTCGTCCAGAAGGTGGCCGATGAGTCTATGACTCTACTCAAGAATGATGGGGTCCTGCCGATCAAACCGGGGAAGCTCGCCAAAGTGGTCAACAT
>JBAUIH010000343.1:0-9722 GCA_049682755.1 Candidatus Aminicenantales bacterium
GGCATAGCGTTCCCGGAGCTCGAGGAGGTCGGCGGCGAGGCCGATGGTGAGTTTCGAACACTTGGCCGAGGCCGGGTCAAAGAGATGCAGATAACCGGCCTGTTCGAAGATGATCCTGCCAGCGCCGATGGAGGCGTTGAGGATGGGAAAGTCGCTGAAATTCGTCAACTGGCCGATCGCCTTGGACTTGGTGTCATAGACGAACAGGTTGAACTCACCGGCCCGGTCGGAGAGAAAATAGATTTTATCGCCTAACCACATCGCCTGGACGTCGTTCGAGCGGCCTTCTGGCTGGGGGATCTTTTCGACCGAATAATCGCTCACTTTGAGCATCCAAATCTCCGAAACCCGGCCGCCCCGGTAGTGCTTCCATTGAGTGAACGCATCGGAAAGCGGATTATAGGCGATAAACTGACCGTCGGGAGAAAAGGCCGCCCGCCGGACCGAAGGGATCTTGAATTCCTCGGGAAACCCGCCCTGGACGGAAACACGGAAAAGCTTGAGGCTCCCGGGCGTCGCCATGCTCCGGGTCGAAACGAAGTGAACCGATGTCCCGTCGGCCGTGAATCCCTGGAGGAGGTCGGCAGCGGGGTGCCAGGTCAGGCGTTTCGGGATGCCGCCCCCGGCCGAGACGACATAGACATCCAGATTGCCCTCATACTGGGCACTGAAGGCTATCCATTTCCCGTCCGGCGAAAAGGCGGGACTGGACTCAACGCCGATATCGGTGGTGAGCTGCCTCGGGTTCCCGCCGTCGAGATCCGCCACCCAGAGGTTATTGGCATAGACAAAAGCTATTCGCGACTGGCTGATCGCCGGCTGCATGAGAAGGCGCGTGTCCTTGGTGTCGATCCCGGCCGCCGCCTGAACAAGAACAGCCATCCCAAGGATGAGCACGAGTGCACCCAGGATTCCCCAAGATTTTTTCACCATGTTTCCTCCGTTTTGAGTCAAATTTTCCCGTCAGGCAATAATACGAATGACGCCTCCAAAAGGTTTTGCCGGCAAACCGGATCCTTCATTTCAAGATATTCAGGAAAACCGTGATGATCACGGCGTTGGTGAAGTCGATGAAGAAGGCGCCGACCATCGAAGCGACAAGAAAGGCATGCTTCGAACTGCCGTACTTCTCCACGATCGTCGTCATGGTGGCCATGGCGTTGGCGATCGTGCCCATCATGAAACCGAAGAATCCGACGCTCATCACGGCGGATTGGTAGTCACGCCCCATCAGCCTGAAAATCGGGCCGGCGCTGACCACTGAAACCAGGATCAACTGCCCGACGAGGATGATCAGGAGCGGAAGAACGAGTCCCGCCAGCTCCCAGAGCTTCAGCGTCATCAGGGCAATGACCAGAAAGAGGGAGAGGGTGACGTGACCGAGGTCATCGATCGTCCGCTGGGAAAGCTTCAGCCAGCCCGTCAGGTCATCGATATTGCGGATAAAGGCCGCGACGAACATGGCCCCGACATAGGCGGGGAGTGTGATCCCCAGCCGGGTGAACTGCCCGCTGAGCCATGCCCCGGCCCACATGGCCACGAGGATGACCACCAGGTTCTTGAGCAGGACGTAGGCTTCTTTGTCCTCATCGGCCGGCGCCTTAACCGCCGGTTCACCCATCTTCTCCTCAACAATATCATCAGCGGTAAGGACCTTGGGCCGCCTCTCCTTGGCCAGCGGTTTCTTCAGCTTGTGCCGTTCGATCAGAAACGTCCCGATCGGTCCTCCGACAAGGCCGCCGGAGACGATTCCGAACATCGCCGCCGCGATGGCCACAGTGGCCGCTCCAGTCACACCCGCCTTCTCAAAAAGAGGAGCAAAGGCCAGGCCCGTGGCTGGGCCGCCGGTCAGACATACGGAACCGGCCATCACACCGATCAGAGGCTTAACACCAACCACCAGGGCGATCACGATTCCCCAGAGGTTCTGGGCTATCGCGAACACTGTTGCCGCCAGAAAGTAGACAAAGACATGGCGGCCCCCTTTTTTCAGGAACGAGATGCTCGCTCCGAACCCGATGGTCGTGAAAAAAGCGATCATCAGGGGGTCACGGAGGGTCGTGTCGAACTCGAACAACGTGAAGTTGAAGCGGCGGGCGATGAGGGTGATGAAGGCGATGAGCAGGCCGCCGACGACGGGAGCCGGTATGTTGACGCGTTCGAGCGGACGGATGAGCCGGCGGAGACCGTAGCCGATGAACAAGACGATCCCCGAGAAAGCGACCGTATGGATGAGGTTCAGTTTCAGCATGGGCGCCTTCCGCGAATCGTCATCTTGTCCAACCGACCGCTCAGAAGCTAGAGGGTATTATATTCATCAGCCGATGTAAAGCCGGGCGATCGCTGGATTTGCATCTCTTTCTCAATGATTGGCTTGGGGGCAGGGAGCCGCCCTCTCCCCTCGCACCCCGGGGGAACCAGTCCCGTCGGTTCCCCCCATCGCGACGATGGGTCCCCCCTCCGCTACGGGGGCCTTCGGGCGGCTCCCTACCCCCAAGCTTACTATCACGGACGTAGAAGCATCCGTTCCCCGGCGACCTTCTGCGTTCCGAATTCTCGGATCGAGGTTTATTTGCGCAGGCATACTTGGGTATAATCATCGTCATCCCATGCGAACAAGGTAATCAATGACCGGCGAAGAGAAATATCAGGTCTTTAAGGACCGCCTGAGAAGACGTTTCCTCAAGCACTTTAGAAAAGCCTACCGAGTGCTTCCCGCACTGGATAAGCCGCGCATCCTGGATATCGGCTGCGGCTCCGGCGTCCCGACCATGGAACTGGCCAGGTTGAGCGGAGGATATGTCATCGGCCTGGACATCGACGCGGCGCTCGTCGAGAGGCTCAAAAAAAAGATCGAAGAGAGCGCGCTAAAGGACCGAGTGTCCGCTCTGCAATGTTCGATGTTCGAGATGGATTTTCCAGAAAAAAGCTTCGATATCATCTGGGCGGAAGGCTCCATCTTCGCGATCGGCTTTGCGACAGGCCTCCGGGAATGGCAGCGCTTCCTAAAGCCCGGCGGTTTCCTTGTGGTTCACGATGAGGAAGGAGATTTAAAGGAGAAAACGAACCAGATTCCAGCCCAAGGCTACGACCTGCTTCATTTATTCATCCTGGACGAAAAGATCTGGTGGGATGAATACTTCACTCCGCTGGAGAAAAAGATTCGTGAAATCCGGGCCAAATGGCCCCTTGATCCGAAGCTCTCAACCTTGCTGGATGTCGACCAGAGGGAAATCGAGATGACCAGGAATAATCCCCAGCGCACCCGCTCAGCATATTTTATAATGAAGAAGAAGAATTCGTCTGATCAACCCACTTAATTCTCAACTCAGAAATTCCGAGCATGAATCAGCGCCTTGTTATCAGGAATCGGAACGTTGTCAGGACAGCCCAGAGAATATCAGGAAACAAGGATTATTTCTCTTTGCCTTCAGTCCAGGCGCTGTGGCCTCAATTTTTCACTCATACCGCAGGCAGTCGGCGGGGTTGGTCCGGGCGGCCCGAACCGCCTGGAAGCTCACCGTCAGCAGGGCAATGAGCAGGGCGATCATCCCCGCCAGGATAAACGTTAAGACACCAAGATTGATCCGGTAGGCGAAATTCTGGAGCCAGCGGCCCATGACATAGTAGGTGACCGGCCAGGCGATGAGGTTGGCCGCAAGCACAATCAACAGATACTCGCTCGACAGCAACAAAACGACCTGTGATGTCGAGGCCCCGAGAACTTTTCGGATCCCGATCTCCTTGACCCGTCTCCCGATCGTGAAGGCGGTCAGACCGAGCAGGCCGGCGCTGGAAATGATCACCGCAAGCAGGGAAAAGGCCGCCAGCAGCATGCCCGTCTTCTGCTCCGAGAGATACCCCTTGGCATATTCCTGGTCCAGGAAGCGGACATCGAATTTCTCCTCGGGCACAAGCTCGGCCAGAGTCCTACGGACGAAGGCCAATGCGGTCCCCTCCTGCCCGGCGCGATAACGGACGAGTGTCGCGATCCCTCCTTCGGGCCGGAGGGTGATCACCATCGGGTTGATCTTGTGGTGGAGGGGCTGGACGTGAAAGTCCTTGACCACTCCGATCACTGACATTTCGCGGAGAGCTTCGCCCCGCGGTATCTTGAGTCGGGCGCCGATCGGCTCGTCGTATCCGAGGACGCGGACCGCGCTTTCATTGAGGATGAGGGCATCATCGCCGTCGCTGCCCATCCCCCGGGAAAAATTCCGCCCGGCGACAAGCTCGAGGCCCAGGGCCTTGATAAAGCCGTAATCGACGCTCAGGGCTTGCATGGTGATGCCGGAGGCGAGGTCCGTTTGCCCCGGGAAGACCATCATATTGGACATGCTGCTCACCCCGGGCGAGGTGTTAGTGGCCGCGACGCTGAGGATGGACGCGTCTCTTTCCAGTTCCTGCCGGATGACCTCGTAGCGATCGCGCACCCGCGAATCAGGCCGGAAATAGGGTATGAGCAGGGTGTTGTTTTTATTGAAGCCGAGGTCGGAATCCAGGACGAACTTCATCTGCCGATAGACGACCAGGGTGGCGATGATCAGGATGATGGTGATGACGAATTGAAGGGCGAAGAGGGCTTTGCGGAGCGGAAAGGAAGGCCGCGCCCGTCCGCCTCCTTTACCCATGATCTCCGCCGGCTTATATCGTGCCATCGTCCAGGCCGGGACGAGACCGGCGGCCGCGGCGGCCAGGAAAACCAGGGCAAATATGCCCATAATGTAAGGGAGATGGGCTTTGGTCAGGACGACGGGAGCGCCGATAAAGGACATCATCGGCCGGTAGGCAAGCTGCAGGACGGCCGCGCCGATGACGACCGCCGCCGCCGACGTGACCAGCGATTCGCGGAGGAACTGCCCGATGACCCGGCTCCGGGAAGCACCGAGGACATGGCGGACTCCGACCTCCTGCATCCTTCCCAGGTTCTGGGAGGACGTCAGGTTGACGAAATTGAAACAGGCCACGGCAAGGACGAGCACGGCTGCCCAGATGAACATGTTGAAATAGGCCCGATTCCCGCGGGGGTGGACATCGCCCCGGAAATCCGTGATCCAGTGCAGGCCTTTGAGAGGCTGAGGGTGGAAGACCATCATATCGGCCAGTCCGGGATCGACGTTTCTCTTAAGGAGATCCATGAGCTTGCCCGTGAAGACCGGGATGTCCGGCTTTTCCCGGAAAAGGACATAGGTGCGGTCCATCCCCCAATTCGACCAGCCCGAGTCCGGACGGCCTTCGAGGGCTTCGTTGGTGGCGTAGGAAAGGACCAGGTCGGGCCGGAGGTGGGCATTGGCCGGAGCATCATCCATAACCCCGGTGACTTTGAACGGCCGGTCGTCGATGAGGATGGTGCGGCCGACGGCATCTTCGGTTCCAAAGACGGCCCTGGCCGAAGACGCGCTGGGAACCACAACAAATGGTTCTTTCAAGGGATCCCGCTGAAATCCCGGCCTCCGGGGATAGGAGAATATCTCGAAGAAATCGGGATCGGCATAGAGGACCGTATCCGCACTGAAGGACTCGGCGGACGGCTCAGAGCGGAGCTCGACATTTCTGTCAACTCGGACGCGGACGGCGCTCTCGACTTCCGGGAATTCGGTCGCCAGCGCAGGCCCCAGGCCGGGCATTGTCCCCGCGAATTTCATCCGGCTGCCTTTTTGTCCCCACTCGAGGGCGATCCGGTAGATCCTGTCTCCGTTCTCCTGAAAATCCTCGTAGCGCGTTTCATTGACGACATAGACCATCATCAGGAGACAAACGCTCATTCCCACGGCCAGCCCGAGGATATTGACGAGGGAGATGAACTTATGGCAGCGGATATTGCGAAGGGCTATTTTGAGGTCGCTTTTCATCCGAGGTCTCCAAATTCCTGCTTTCAATAACAGGCCGGAAAAGCACCGGCCTGGATACTTTTTTCTGCAATTCCCGTGCCAACGACGAAACGGCGGTTCTCTGCCCTGGGCCCGCGCGCACTGCTAGGAACCATGTCCATAAGCGGACGTCCCCTGTCCGCTCGGCGGACAGGGGGGCGATCGCGAAGTCCCCAGGCACCCAGGATCAACCATATTGGCATGAAATATGCAATCTAATTTTAAGGGAATAACGCTGTTTCAGCTTGGAGAAAAAGGATGTTCGCCCACAGCCTCAAAATCATCCTCCGCAACCTTAAGAAACGTAAGGGCATTTCCCTGATCAACATCGCCGGCTTGACCATCGGCATCGTCGGTTTCATCCTGATCGCCCTATTTGTGCAGGATGAATTGAGCTATGACCGATACCACGAGAAAGCGGATCGGATCTACCGTGTCAACGTCCGCGCGGTCGCCAACAACACGGAATTCTACGGCGCAGCCGCCTGCACTCCGATGGCCCAAGCGCTGGTCACGGAGTTCCCCGAGGTCGAAGCTTCCACCAGGCTCCACCGCTTCGGCGTCCCCCTCGTTCGTTACAAAGACAAGGCCTTCAGCGAGGAGCGCTTCTGGTTCGCCGACCCGTCCTTTTTCGATGTCCTCACCGCGCACTTCCTGAAGGGGGATCCGAAGACGGCCTTGAACGAACCATACTCGGTTGTCCTGACCCGGTCAGCGGCCGAGAAGTATTTCGGAACGGAAGACCCCCTCGGCAAAACCCTGAACGCCCACCGGCGCCAGGATTTCCTGGTAACCGGTGTCATCGAGGATGTCCCCAGCACGTCCCACTTTCACTACGATCTGCTGGGCTCGATGAACACGTTCGAATACAGCCGCAACCAGAACTGGATCAGCAACAACGATTACACCTATTTTGTCCTGAGGGAGGGCGTTTCGCATCGGGAGTTCGAGGAGAAGATGCAGAGCCTCATCGAGAAGTACGTCTATCCCCAGGTCAAGGGAGCCCTGGGCGTAACGCCCGAGGAATTCATCGCCTCCGGCGGATTCTTCGCTTACTACATCCAGCCCCTGACGGATATCCACCTCCACTCCCATCTTCAGCACGAGATCGAGGCCAACAGCGATATCTCCTACGTCTACATCTTCTCGGCCATCGCGCTGGCCATCCTGCTCATCTCCTGTGTCAATTTCATCAACCTATCTACGGCCCAATCCGCCACGCGGGCCCGGGAGGTGGGCATCCGTAAGACGGTCGGGTCCACCGCGAACGAGATCAAGGGACAATTCGTCTCCGAGGCCCTTTTCCTGAGCATCCTGGCCGTCGTTCTGGCCTTGCCTATCATCGAACTGCTGCTTCCTGTTTTCAACAACCTGACCGGAAAGGACTTGCACATCCCCTACTTGACCAACGCCCTGACCCTGCCTCTCCTTCTGGGTGTTGGCCTGGTTGTCGGCCTCCTTGCAGGTGTTTACCCAGCTTTCTATCTCTCGGCCTTCCACCCGGTTGCCGTTCTCAAGGGAGAATCCTCGGCAAGAGGCAGGAAATCCTGGATGCGGAACTTGCTGGTCGTTTTCCAGTTCACCGTATCCATCGTCCTGATCATCGGGACGCTCGTCGTTTACAGGCAGCTCCGCTATATCCAGAACAGGAACCTGGGATTCAACCGGGACCAGGTCGTGATCATCCACAAGGTGGGCGACCTGGGAAAGCAATTCGGGGCTTTTAAGCAGGAATTGCTGAGCTTCCCCGCCATCGCCGGCGCGGCCAATACGTCAGAGCTCATGGGGGCTTCCTTCGGAGACGGTCTCTACGTTCCTGCGAGCAGGCCGGAAGACCAGAAGCAGCTCATCTGGAGGATGTGGGCGGACCCGGACTTTCTGGCCACCTACAAGGTCGAGCTCGCCGCCGGGATTTTCTTCCCTGCCGAAGCCCAGTATGAAAGCCGGGTCATTGTCCTCAATGAAGCCGCGGTGAAGATCCTCGGCCTCGAAAACCCCGTCGGCCAGCTGCTCACCGAGGGCAAAGAGAGTTATGCCATCATCGGAGTCATGAGAGACTTCCACTTCGAGTCCCTACACCATCCGATCAAACCGTTCCTCATCCACCCCTTGGGTCGGGACGGCCGTGGTCAGTACCTGTCCGTCCGGATAGCGACCGCCGACGTCCGGGAAACGCTATCTCTTATCGAACAAGCCTGGAAAAAGTATGCCGGGGGGCAGGCCTTCGAGTACGAGTTCTTCGATGAGCACTTCGCCAGAGTGTATTTATCTGAACAAAAAACCGGCCGGATCTATTTGATCTTTTCCCTTCTGGCCGTGTCCATCGCCTGTCTCGGACTTCTCGGCCTAACCGCCTTTATCACGGAACAGCGGACCAAGGAGATCGGCATCCGTAAAGTGCTGGGAGCGTCGGCGCCCCAGGTCCTCCTCCTCTTGACCAGGCAGTTCGCCTTGCTCATCCTCATCGCCAATCTCATCGCCTGGCCCCTCGCCTACTGGATCACCAAAAACTGGCTCCAGGATTTTGCCTACAGGACGAACCTGACGGCCTGGATTTTTGTGTTGTCCGCAGGACTGGCTCTTGTCGTCGCCTTGCTTACGGTCAGCGTTCAGTCCATCCGGGCGGCCCTGGCCAATCCCGTGGATTCGCTTCGCTACGAGTGAACGGTAGAGGAGCCCGAAAAGTGTCAAGTCGCGCGCCGTCATCCGGAAATGATTGGCAGGTAACTCGACCGACTGGCACAGGCTCATCGAGATCTGTGCTCTGAGCCACATGCTTATTCTTGATTAGGATGGTATCTCCGATCCCACGGAGTTTATAAGGATCCCATGAACCTCAGATCCCTTCTTCACGAAGAGTTCCAGGTCCGACTCTCCCGTCTGCGTTGTTATGGAACAGCCAGCGGATAACAGTTGAACGGGAGCGGAAATTCCGACCCGTTCCGCGAACCACGAGATGAAATCCGGGGAGGAGGAAAGCTCCCCTAGCAGTAGAAAATCGATATCGCGCTCACAAACGTAAGGGATCTTCACTTCGGGCATGTCGTTTGTTTTTATTGGATTCTTCATCCCTGACCTCTCATCATCGATATCTGTGAATAGAATCACTCATAACAGATTGTTGGCCCTCGGGTCAATTGAACTCAAAATCTCGCGTTTTGATTAAAGGTGCGTAAGAGGAAAACGTAATCTTAATTCCATATGTCGCCTGTTCGAGTGCGATTGCGTAGATGAAAAGGTCTAAGCCTCAAAACTCCTGTCTGAAGTCGGCATTGACGCGGTATCCGTCTGCTGATATCCTTAGCTTAACTCGGCTTCAGGGAAACGACCATGGAAGGCTCGAAGACGATCACGGTCCCGCCACCAACCTCAAAGTGGGCCCCCGGCCGGACGATCGCCGGGAAGTACACCATCCTCCGCGAGCTCGGCCGAGGCGGCATGGGCGAGGTCTTCTTGGCCGAGGACACTTCGCTCGACAGAAAAGTCGCCCTCAAGTTCCTGCCTGAAGCGACCTACGCGGACCCGTCCATGCGGGCCCGCTTCGTCCGTGAGGCCAAGGCGGCCGCCGCCCTCAGCCATCCCTACATCTGCAGCATCCACGAGGTCGGCGAGGTCGAGGACAAGCTCTTCTTCGCCATGGAGCTCGTCGAGGGCCGGACCCTGCGCGACAGGATCCGACAGGGGCCCCTCCCTGCCTCAGAAGCCCTCCAAGCCGCTTCCGAGATCGCCGAGGCCTTCCGGGCGGCCCACGAGAAGGGCCTCATCCACCGCGACATCAAGCCCGCCAACATCATGATGACCCCCGAGGGCCACGCCAAGGTCATGGACTTCGGACTGGCCAAGTATTTGGCC
>JBAUIH010000344.1:0-18060 GCA_049682755.1 Candidatus Aminicenantales bacterium
ACCGTGTGCACCGGCAGGGCATAGTCCGTATCGTCGAGGTTATCACCCATCTGGAAAGCACCTGCCGGAATGCGGACCAGCCCGGGTTTGCGGAGTTCCTCAATGACATCCCTTGACGCTACCGCACCGCAGGATGAAATAGACGCACCATGACTAACGTAAGCCATCAGCAAGAGAGAGGCACAAAAGAAGAAAAGCCGCTTTATGGGCCGTTGAAGCATTTTTTGACTCCTATAAATTCTCAAATCCGGTGACAGTATATCAATTTCCAGATTTCAAAATAAGGCCAGCTCAAGAGAAGGGGGAAAATGATATACTGTCCCCAATTCTAGGCGCGTTGACAGTCTCCTCGTCATAATGATAACTTGAAGCGAAGGAGCGAAGGATGCCTCGAACACAATCCCCCACCGGAATGACCCGCCGTAATTTCCTTAAGGCCGCCGGAGTGACATTGGCAGCACCGGCCATTTTGCCCCTCCGGACGATCGCCCAAACGCCGCCGAGCGACACGATGCTCTTAGGCGTCATCGGCACGGGCCGCCAGGGACAGGGCGATATGCAGGAACTCATCTACCGAGGCCTAGAGAGCGGCGCCCGCGTTGTTGCCGTCTGCGATGTCGATGCCCACCGTCTCGAGGACGCCCAGTGGCTGGCCGAAAAGATCTACTCCGCAGAGGTCGGCAAAACAAACTACAAGGGTATCGACACCTATCGTGATTTCCGTGAGCTCCTCGCCCGCCCGGATATCGACGGCGTCCTGATCGTCTCCCCGGACTTCTGGCACGCCGCTCACGGTATCGCCGCCGCCAAGGCGGGCAAGGATATCTACCTCGAGAAACCCCTCACCTACACAATCGTCGAAGGACGCCGCCTGGTCGAAGCGGTCCGCAAAAACAACCGAATCCTTCAGGTCGGCTCGCAGCAGCGGTCGTCCATCTACTTCCGGATGGCCTGCGAGGCCGTCCGTAACCAGCGCATAGGGAAGCTCCAGACGATCCGCGTCTGGCTCCCCGAGGACCAGGGCGCCGGCGACCCGGCGGAGATGCCCGTCCCCAAAAACCTCGACTACGATTTCTGGCTGGGCCCGACACCGCCGGCGCCGTTCAGCCAGGACCGGGTGCACCCTCAGATGGACTATTCGCGGCCCGGCTGGCTCCAGATTGAAGGATACTGCCGGGGCATGATCACCGGCTGGGGCTCCCATATGAACGACATCGCCCAGTGGGGTAACGGCAGCGACGACACAGGACCGGTCGAATTCGAGGCCCAGGCCGAATTCCCCGACCGCGGGCTGTTCAATGTCCACACGACCTTCCGGTGCGAGGCGCTCTACGCCAACGGAGTTCGCCTCATCCAGGAGACAGGCGACCCGGCCGGAGTGCGCTTCGAAGGGGACAAGGGCTGGGTCTTCGTCGAGCGCGGGGAGGTCACGGCCTCCGATCCGGCCCTCCTGAGGCAGGAGCCCGGCGAGGGCGAGATCCGTCTTTACCGGAGCGGCAACCACATGAAGAACTTCCTGGAATGCATGCGCAGCCGCAAAGAACCCGTGGCCCCTGTCGAGGCCGGTCATCGCTCCAACACCATCTGCGTCCTGACCCATATCGCCATAAAGCTGGGACGAAAGCTGTGCTGGGACCCGGCGGCTGAGCGATTTATCGGCGACGACGAAGCGAACAACTGGCTGGATTACCCGCACCGAGAGCCCTGGACCGTCTGAGAGACATGCCCATTAGACGTGTCGGAGTGCATTTCGCGTCTCATCCTCAATCCGGCTGCATTATTGGATGTGCCACAATCGCCTTTTGCCGTAACAAACAATCTCGAAGTGCGGCGCGATGCCATGAAGTCATCGCGAGGACCTAAGCGACGCGGTGATCTCGGAAAACTGCGAAGGTGGTCGTGCATTGTTCGTCGTGACTGTTTGAGATCGCTTCGCTCGCTCCGTTCTCTCGCAATGGCTTTTTGATACGTTAACGGACTGAAAAAATGGCAAAGAGTGGAGCGGGACGCCCTAAACCCCGGAAAGATTTCATAATGATTTGTAGAAGGGCCGTTGGGCGCTATATCCTTATGGCAATGGTCGTGTGGCTCCCGCTGCGAGGAGCCGATACACCTAAAGCTGAACTCCGCCGCGATGATGCCGCCGGCCGCCTGCACATCCTCATCGACGGCCGCGAAGCCCTAGTCTACCAGTACGCCTCTGCGCTCGACCTTCCCCACTACTGGCCTCTCCGAAGCCCCGGCGGAAAGAACATGCTGGTCCAACAGACAGAACCATATCCTCATCACCGTTCCTTCTGGTTCGCCGACACGGTTCGGCTCAACGGCGGCCGCGAAGTCAGCTTGTACAACGCCTTTTATTCAGGCAGGAAGACCGGCGAAAATATCTTCGAGCCGCCGTTTCGCGACCACATCCGTCATATCAAGTTCACGCGTCTGGAAGCGAAAGACAGGATGGCCGCGGTCGATGCCGAGCTCGTCTGGGAGATGGGCGGAGATTTGCCTATCCTGAAAGAAGAGCGCCGGCTGATCGTATATGCTTTGGGGGACGGCGAATACTTCCTTGACTTGGTCTTCACGCTGACCGGCGCCTATGGCGATGTCGAATTCGTCAGCGATGATGTCCATTACGCCTGGCCTTATCTTCGCCTCGTGAGAGAATGGAGCGGCGAGAACGGCGGCGTTATCCTCAGCGACACCGGAGCGAAAGGCCAAGAAGCAACCAATATGAAGGCGGCCCGGTGGATCGATTATTCCAATACTGTATCCGGCGAAATAGCCGGCATTGCCGTGTTCCAGTGGCCGGACGGAAAAGAACACCGCTGGCTGACCCGCGAGTACGGATGCTTCGGTCCGCGGCGGCCGGACGTGCAGAGCGGTAAGCCGTTCACACTGAAAAAAGGCGAATCGATGACGCAGCGAGTGGGAGTCCTTATTCATAAAGGCGATTTAAAGGGCGGCCGGGTCGCAGAGCGGTACGCGCTTTTTATTGAGCGTCATTGGCCTCGGTAACACGGCGGGAGACGGTTGCGATGAGACGGCGCGAATTCCTTGAATGCGCGGCGGGAGCAGCGGCAGGCATTGCCTGGGGTCTCCCTCATTGCCTGAGCGCAGAAGCAGCCGCAGGGATGTCCTGGAGGATCGCGCGCGCTCGCGGGCTTGAAGCGTTCGCCAAAGTCAAAATCGACCGGATCGAGTTATTCCCTGTGGTCTATCCGACAGCGGGATATTTCAAGTTTTTCGCCGGTCCGCGCGGCTCTTCCGGGCGGGCCGCCGTGATCGTCAAAATCACGGCCGACAATGGGGCTATCGGCTGGGGACAGGCCGTCCCGATGCCCACCTGGAGCTATGAAACACTTGAGACATCCGTGGCGGTCCTCCGGGAATACTTCGCTCCCGCTCTCATCGGCCGGGATCCTCTGGATATCGGTGCCGCCCACGCCGCCATGGACAAGACGATCGCGCCCGGGTTTACGACCGGGATGCCCATCAGCCGCGCCGGGATCGACCTCGCCCTCCACGACCTCGCGGGCAAGCTGCAAGGAAAATCCTTAGCCGAGTTGTGGGGAAAAACGGGCGGCGGGTCCATCCCCCTGAGCTGGACGGTCAACGTGACCGATTTCGATGACATCGACCGGGTCATGGATGAAGGGAAAAAGCGCGGTTACCGCCATTTCAACATCAAAGTCGCGCCCGACCCCGATTTTGATGTCCGTCTGGCCCAGGAGGTTCGCCGGCTTGCTCCTGAGACATTTCTATGGGCCGATGCCAACGGCGGCTACGACTTAGAGACAGCGCTCCGGGCGGCTCCCCTCCTGGCCGACGCGGGCGTCGATGTCCTCGAAGCTCCGCTCCGGCCGAACCGCATCAGCGGCTACCAGTCCCTCAAGAAGCAGGGCGCCCTCCCGATCCTGATGGACGAGGGGGTTATTTCGCCCTCCGATCTCGAGGAGTTCATCAAGCTGGGTTTGCTCGACGGAGTGGCCATGAAGCCCGCCCGCTGCGGCGGCCTGGCCTCGTGCCTCCGTCAGATCGAGATCTGCCTCGCGCACGGCCTCATGTGGCTGGGCAGCGGCCTCACCGACCCGGACATTTCGCTCGCCGCCTCGCTCTGCCTCTATGGAGCTTACGGCCTTAAGAAACCGGCAGCCCTCAACGGCCCCCAATTTCTAACGGCCGACGTCCTCAAAAAACCGCTGCGCATTAAAAACGGCTTCGCCCATGTGCCCGCCGGCCCCGGCCTCGGCATCGAGATCGATCAAGACAAAGTCGTTGACCTGATGAACCGCAGCAGCGGCGATAGAATCCTCCGGAAATAACAAAATGAATACGGGGAAAAGCTTGAAGGAATATCTCCGTTTTAATAATACGCATAATTGACATATATGACTATAACATGTACTATATGTTTAGAGGCTCACCAAAATGGCTTCACTGATTCCTAAACAATCCATAGAGGTCTTCCATCTGATCTTATTAGGCCACCTCGGACGGAAGTTGGACAAACAAAAATGGGCTCTGAAAGGCGGCTGCAACCTGAGGTTCTTCTTCAGAAGCCCTCGATATTCCAACGACATGGATCTGGACATTCAGGCTATACCTGTTGATGTTCTGCGTGAAAGAGTCAACGCCATCATTTCGGGAAGGCCTTTCAGGACGGTTCTCGAGGTCCGCGGCATCGCCATTGAACACGAGACAGAGCACAAACAGACCGAAACGACGCAGAGATGGAAATTTGGCTTGTCGGTCCCCGGCCTCGAGCAGCCCGTCCCAACCAAAGTCGAGTTTTCACGGAGAGGGCTGGAGCCAGGCAGCGTTTTCGAACCCATTTCACCGGAGATCATTCGGCGATACGAAATCCCCCCCTTGATGGTCAATCACTATCCAGCAACGGTTGTCTGGAGGCAGAAAATCGGCGCCATTCTCTCACGGACAACTCCCCAAGCCAGGGACATCTTTGACCTTCATCTTCTCCTGGAAACGGGGCTGAAACCCGCCGCATTCCCCCCAGCCGAGGCACAGACTGATCTTGCTCAAGCGAAGGAGAATATCCTGGCCATGGATTTTGGACAATTCAAAAGCCAGGTGGTGTCATACTTGGAACCCGATATCCAGGAGCATTACAATTCTGAGCAGGCCTGGGACGCGATGAGATGGCGGCTCATCGAAGCGCTCGGAGAGGGTTCGACATGAGACTTGTGGACGTCCATGCGCGGCTCCTGAGAATGAATGTTCCGGCGTTCCATACCTCGGATGCGGCGGCGCGCCTGGGCATCGCGAATGCCCACGCCAGCAAGTTGCTCGCCCGGCTGGCCGAGGCCGGGCATGTGCTCCGCCTGGCGCGGGGACGATGGGGTTTCAAGGACCGGGTTGAACTCTTCACCCTTCCGGAATATCTCACGGCGCCCTATCCAAGCTATGTGTCCCTCCAATCGGCGCTCTCCCATCACGGCACGATTTCTCAAATTCCATCCATTCTCTATGCCGTTTCCCCTGCCCGGACAAGCAGGCATCAAACCCCGCTGGGGACGGTGTCCGTCCATCATGTCCAAGCTTCGTTCTTTTTCGGGTATGAGCCGGCTGTGAAAGGCGCCGGGAAGATCGCCACGCCGGAAAAAGCGTTGATCGATTTCCTTTATTTGAGCCCGGCCCGGACGCGCCTTTTCCGGGCTCTCCCCGAACTCGAGTTTTCCAAGGGGTTCAGATTTGAGGAGGCGAGAAAAATCATCCGGCGCATCCGCTCCGTCCGTCGCAGAAACCACGTCAGCCGTCTTTTTGAGGAACTTCTTAAGGCCCGGGCAGGCAGGTGAACTGATCGCCCCTGCGAAGAAAACCCTTATGCTTGCTCCCTTCCATCAGGAGTGTATCAATGGGTTAGCAACAATATAGGGAAAGCAAGACCGGGCTAAGTTGTCTTCAGTAATGATACCGCGCCTGGAGGAGGATGATGTGGTCGGCCTGCACGACGTAAACGACCCGGTGCTCGAGGCTCAGCCGCCGAGACCAGAAATCGGGACCGAGGTACTTGAGAGGCTCGGGCTTTCCGAGTCCGGAGAATGGGTCTCTCTCGGCGTCCAGCACGATGTCGAGAACGCAACCTGGAGTACGTCGTATGGATGGCCACGGATTTTCTTTTATTCTGTGATCTTCTATCAATACCAAAGACGCGACAGAAAAATATTGATTTTTCTCTTGAGCTTGAGTACATTCTACCCAGAAAAGGGTTATCAGCATGAAGACGGCAGGGAAGCCTGCTTTCATTTCGCCCCTGCATTCCTACGATTTTTACGGCCAAGGCACATTTCTGTGTGGGGAATAAAGCCGGAAAGGATGGCCCGGAGCATGGGAAAGATGAAATTCTTGGGAATCGTGCTGGCACTGATAGGAATTATCTCTATCCCGACGTTGGCCCAGCAGACCGGAGAGATCCGGGGCAAAGTCGCGGACGAACAGGGTGAGGGGCTTCCGGGTGTCGCTATCACGGCCCGAAGCCCCAGCCTCCAAGGGATTCGGAGCGCGGTCAGCGATGCGGGCGGGGATTTCCGACTGCCGCTTCTTCCCGTGGGAATGTATTCTCTAACCTACGAGATCGACGGGTTCGAGAAACTGACCACTCTCAACAACGAAGTCCGCCTCGGTTTCATCCTGAGCATCTCCGTCACTCTCAAGATGGCCACCGTTTCAGAGGAAGTCACCGTGACGGCTGAAAATCCGCTCATCGACAAGGTGAACGCGGACAACAGCTACCGGCTCAAAGGCGACGAACTCACCAGGATTCCCTCCCAGGCGAGGACGATCGAGGAGGTGGTCGCCTACACGCCCGGGGTTACGGGAGTGCGGGACAGCACGGTCAATGGGACGGGATCAGGTCTTCCCAGTTTCCGTGGGGAGGGTGATGCCGCGAACAACTGGTACATTGACGGGCTTTCCATGAAAGGGGTGCAGGACAACGACCAGGGCGTCAGGATCAACTATGACGCCTGGGAAGAAGTGCAGATCATCTCCGACGGGTTCGATCCCGGCCTCGGCCAATCCCAGGGAGGATTTATCAATATCGTTACAAAGTCCGGGGGGAACACCTTCCACGGAGAGGTCGGCACCCTGATCCGGGATTGGCACCTGCGGGCAGAAAGACAGAATCAACTCGCGGTCGTCTCCGAGCCCGACACCTCCCTCCATCAGTTCTTCGGGAACCTGGGCGGGCCAGTTCTCAAGGATAAGCTCTGGTTCTTCATTTCGAACAACTTCCACAGAACGCTCGACGATTCGGAACAGCATTCTATCGGCTGGCTGACTATCCCGCCTGGAAGCCGGCGGTTCAACACGAACAATATCTTCGGGAAATTGACCTTTACACCGCAGAAGAATCACACCCTTTCCCTGACCGGGACGCTGGACAAGTCCCTGAATCAGACAGGCGGGATCGGGCTTTCTGAGACATACGAAAAGACCGAGTATGAAGACTATTCCTACCGGATCAACTACAGAGGCATTCTTTCTCAGGACACCCTTCTGACTGCGGCCTGGGGACAAAACAAGCAGAGTTTCTCAACAAATCCCCTGAGCGGCGATTATGGCCCCCCAAGTTATAACTGGCTGGACATCGCCCAAACTACCAACAATATTCCCTGGGGACAATTCTATCAGGAACAGAGAGCAGACTTCAATTTGGAAATCACTCAATACCTTGACCTCGGCCGCTGGGGAGATCACGAAGCCGAGGCAGGATTCATTTCCTTTAGCACCCTCTACGAAGGAGAAAGCACGTGGCCCGGTTTGGATTTTGATCCCTGGGAAGGGAACGGTTTCGATGACGGCGCTTCCATTGAATGGATATCCCCAGGAATTCCCGCCAGCTTATATGAATTTGGCAAGGGCTATACCAAGAGCCGGACGAAAGGAGTCGGTTTTCACATCAAAGATAGGTTCACCATCGGCCGGTTTTCGGTCATGCTCGGGCTGAGGGCAGAGACACAAAAAATCCTAAATGATATGGGAGAGACGGTTTGGAGCTGGGGGTTGGGGGATTTCCTGAGTCCGCGCTTTTCTCTGGCCTTCGATATTCTGGGAGATGGGGAGAACATCCTCAAGTTCGCCTATGGGCATTTCGCCAACACGATCGTCACGGCAAAATTGCTTTCATATTTCACTCAAAACTTTTTTAATCCCTGGAGATCCTATGCCTGGACAGGCGGGACCGATCCTACATATGCCGATCTGGAGGACCCTGCGAACTGGGAGTTCGTCTGGGAGCAAAGCCCCCAGGGCTCACCCATGGAAGTTGAGCCTGACCTCAAGCCTAACAAAACTGCCAAATTTCTCCTCGAATTCGACCGTCGCCTCGGGGATCATTGGGCCCTAGAGCTCAGAGGAGTCTATTCCTCATCAAAAAACCTCATGGAGGATCTCGCCTTGTATGATCCAGAAACGCTGGTGAAGTTCGTGTTTGCCAATTTCGAGCTGAAGAGAAGGGACTACAGGGCGCTGGAAGTCGAGTTGAACGGGAGGATCGCCGGGAAATTTATGCTGAACGCCGCCTACACGTGGTCCCAGGCCAAAGGGACAAACCCGGGTAACTGGGTGGAGTGGGGCACCTGGCAGGCGATCGGCGGCGGCTTCTATGATATTGGACTTTTTGGCGACCACGCCTATGTGCCGGAAGGGGAACCGGGCAAAGAATTCATCGATACGCTTTTCCACGGTTTGGGCGGACGCGGTGTCGGCGATGAAGGCTGGTACGGATTCCTGCCCTACAGTATAGACCATGTCATCAAGATTCTGGGCACCTATATGGCCCCCTACGGAGTCCATATATCCGCGGGTATTGAATATCTTTCTGGCTACCACTGGGAGAAAAAAGGATACTCCGAGGGCTACGGGGGATATTACGTATACCCCGAGAGCCGCGGCGGGAGGACGACTCCGGCCCACATGTATGTGGACTTGTCGATTGAAAAAGATTTTGTTTTACCGGGACGGCTTGTCCTGGGCCTAGGATTAAATGTCTACAATCTATTCAACAGCCAGAGGCCGATTTCCTTCGTTAAAGAGGATACGGATTTATTCGGCCAGGTCTGGGGGAGGCAACTGCCGCGCTGGCTCCAGTTTAAGGCTACGTTCAGATTCTAGATACTCAGAGAAGCGCACTTATGCTTCTATTTCATCTCAAACCCGGCCTTTTTGAAAAAAGCGATGAATTCAGGGTTGGAGCGGTACTTGTCGAAAAAATGCCAGTATAAAAAACGCACGGGACGGTTCGGATTTTCAGCAAGAATCTTGTTCAAGTTTTCAAGGGTCCGGTCCCGGTCTCCCAAGGCAGCATAATAGGCCGCATCATAAATGCGTTCCACAGGCACGTTATATTCTTCCCACCAATGATCCAAGGCCTTTTTATATTTTTCAGCTTCGTCCCTATTCCCGAGGGACCCTTCTATGACCGCCATGAGAAATACATAATTATCCTGCGATCGGTGTTCTAGGTGTTTAACCGCTTCGCGGGCCTTTTCGTATTGTCCCTGCGCGAGATAGGTAAAAACGCTCCAGCCTTGGGCGCCGAACCATTCCGGATTGATCTTGAGAGCTTGTTGATAAGCGCTGAGCGAGTCGTCATAACGACGCAATCCGTAGTATGCCTGGCCTAGAGAATGATACCCCCAAGGATCCAAAGGGTCGACTTCAATGAGTAGTTTCGCTGCGGATAGGGCTTCTTCCATCCTTCCTTTTATGATCAGGTATTCAAAACCATCTCTAAGAATGATCGGATTTCTTGGTGAGAGTAGAAGAGCCCGCTGGTAATCGCGCTCGGCCCCAGAGAGGTCGTTTTCATAGAAGAACTTCAGCGCCGCCCGAACGGCGAAAGCCTCTCCATTGCTATCGTCGAGGGCGAAAGCCTTGGTCAGAACTTCTTTTGACAGCTTATAATTCTTTTCTTTGGGCTGACCGTCGGTATTGAAGGCGAGTTTTTTATAGCAGCGGGCCAAAGCGATATAAACAAGGACAAAATCCGGATCTTTCTGGACGGCCTCAAGATAGAAGGATACAGCTCTGAGCCAATAATCCTCAGTTATACCATTCTCTGCGTAATTACCCTTTAGATAAAGATCATAAGCCTCCGGATCGCTTGTGTATCGCTTTTCCAACTTTTCTCTATCCTCACCCAGGAGCTCGGCATTCATCCGGCTGACTATCGCTGAAGCAATCCTGTCCTGGATGTCGAAGATCGCCTCCTTCGTCTCTCCATCAAAAGGCTCTGACCAGTCTTGAATCCCCGTGGCCGCGTCGACCATCTTCACAGTGATCCGGAGCCGGTCCCCGGATTTCCAGAGACTCCCCGCTAAAATCTTATCCGCGTTCAGCTTTTTCCCGACCTCGCGCGGGTCGTCCTGAGCTGTGAACTGGAACGATGAGTACCTGGCCAGAACCTGAAGACTCCTCACATTGCTCAGGGAGTCGAGGATCCATTGGGCGATGCCTTCACAATAGACCGCCTGGTCTTTTTCCGGGGAGAGGTCGGTGAAAGGGAGGACGGCGATGGAGTTATCCAATTTTGGCGCTGTAGGGGGTGTATTTTTAAACAGAAGCCGCCAGCCGAAGAAAGCAGCGATGATGATAAATCCAGCAGCCAGAACGGGGATCAATACCTTCTTCACGGTGAATTTGACCGTGATCTCTTTGGAGGTAAAAGGCCTCTTGGTGGACGTGACCCGGTCGGTCGAGGGGATCTGCTGTTCGATCTTTTCGAAATCCCCCAGCACTTCGGGCACGGTTTGATACCTCGCCTCTTTGTCCTTCTCCAGGCAGCGGAGTATGAGCGCTGCGAGGTCCTCGGGAACATGGGGATTGAGAGTCCGGGGATCGGATGCCGGCTCATACCGGTGCTTCTGGGCGATGCTCAGGGCTGTTTCCCCCTCGAAGGGAAGACGGCCCGTCACCATCTCGAAGAGAATGACGCCCAGAGAATAGATGTCTGAACGTTGGTCCGCCTCTTTCCCCTCAGCTTGCTCTGGGCTCATGTACTCCGGCGTCCCGATCATGACTCCGGTGCCCGTTATCCCCTTCTCCGCGATCGACCGGGCGATCCCGAAGTCCATGATCCGGGCGTTTCCCTCCTTGTCGATCATGATGTTTCCGGGCTTCAGATCGCGGTGGACAACCCCTAACCGGTGGGCCTCGGCCAGGCCTTCGCAGATCTGTTTCCCTATGGAGACAGATCGAGCAGCACTCAGCGGCACCGCTCTCCTGAGGAAGCTCTTCATATCCTCGCCGGAGACATATTCCATCGTGATGAAATACGCCCCCTTTTCCTCCCCCAGGTCGAACATCCGGCAGACGTTACGATGGGCGATCATCCGGGCCGTTTTGATCTCATTGCGGAAGCGCTCGATCGTCCTCCGGCTTGCGGCGATCTCCGGGCGGATGAGCTTGAGCGCCACTTCCTGCCGGATCTTAATGTCCTCTGCTCTATAGACACTCCCCATCCCCCCAGTGCCCAGCTCCTCGATGATCTCGTACCGCGCGGCAAAAAGGATGCCCCTGGTGAGACCCTCGGCAGGAGTCTCCAGCGTCATGGTTTTGGAGACTAGGGGACCTTCCGAAGCGATAAGTTGCGTCCCGCATTCCTTGCAGAACTTGGAGTCGGCTGTATTCTCAAACTGGCATTTCGGGCACTTGGTGGCCATGGACGGTCCCTTTTTATTGGCTGAGAAAAGAATATCAAGGAATAGTCTAGACAGTCAACCTAGAAATCGACGACCGAATTCGCCTCAATTTCATTTGTTTTGATGATCCTCTCGAAATCCTCTGACTAGCTCAGCAGCAATGGAATCGGGATGGCCCAGATATTATTTCCCAGATTCACCGTCTGGCTGCCCGCATAGCCTAGAATACCCGCCAGGCAGGAGGGGGTGTCCTTCAGAAATGCTCTCAAACCAGAGAGATCTCTATCCTCCCAGCGACTGCTGTTTTTGACTTCAATCGCGATTAAGCCCCGGCTTGTTTCCACAACAAAGTCGACTTCATGACGTCCCTGAATATGCCAATAGAAAATGCATGCACCGGATGAATGGACAGCCACTATTCCTTCCAGGTTCTGAAGTACGTAGCATTCCAGAATCGCTCCGCTAAGCGGTCCGGATGGGACCGCATCCTTATGGGAGCTCAGATACGCGACCAAGCCGGAATCGGAAAAATAGAGTTTCGGGGACTTGATCAAACGGCTGGACGGATTGCGCAGGAAGGGAGGCAGCCGGCGAAGAACAAAAGATATTTCCATCAACGAAAGATACCTGGAAGTCGTCATAACGTTTAGCTTGGCGTCGCGAGCCAGTTCGCTCTGCTTCAGGACCTGGCCATTTCGCAGAGCGGCAAGTTGCAGAAGATGGCGAAATGTCACCAGGTCGGCAACCTGGCTGAGCGCCCGAATGTCCCGCTCGAGGTAAGTCTGTTCATATCCCTGGAACCAGAGCCGATAGTCGGGAGCTTCGCCTAGGCAAACGGATGGCATCCCGCCCTTGAGAATTTCTGTCCAGAGAATCGCAGGGGCCGGCTCGGTGGGAAATTCACCGTGTTCCAGGAAATGGATTAGCCCGGGGGTCCGGTCCGTTGTGGCCGTGATTTCTCTCCGGGTGAACGGCTGCAGGGTGAGATATATTGCTCTGCCGGCCAGGCTCTCGGCGACGTCCTTGAGCAAAAGGAAATTGGCCGAGCCGGTCAATAGGAACCTCCCGGGTTTTCGGTCCTTATCCACTTCTCGTTTAATGACGGTGAGAATCTCCGGGAATTTCTGGGCCTCGTCGATCGAGAACTGGCCGGAGCCGGATATGAGGCCCTCAGGGTTGTTTCTTGCGGCCTCGAGGACCGCAAAATCATCAAAGTTGAGATATCTTCTTTTTTTGAGTTCTGGCTGGTTCAAGAGCAGCGTGCTTTTGCCTGTCTGCCTCATTCCGGCAAGCACGACCACGGGCATATTTTCCAGGGCGTGACCTATGACGGAAGAGATCTCTCTCTGTTTGTATTCTGTCATTTGCTAACATTAAATGTTAATTTACGACAAATGTCAAGTGGGCTACAAACAAGAACTGGCGCTAGCCGGCTTAAAAACGATTTCTTGACATTTCCTCTTCTGCCTGAATATATTCTAACCAGACAAGAGGTTACCGTCGTGAAAACGGGAGGTTGGCCCGTGTCTACGCCGCGCTTTCATTCCAGGGAGTTTTCGGACCTAGTCATATCTATATGTTAGGGACCTAGTCTGAAAGGAGGGGTCTGTATATGGGAAAGATAAAATTTTGGGGAATCCAGTTGGCTGCGTTTTTTATAATTTGCGTTTCAGCCTATGGCCAGCAGACCGGTGAAATCCTCGGCACAAGGTTAAAGGTGACCGGGGCGAAGGGCTCCCGGGAGTCGCCATAACAGCCAGGAGCCCAAGCCTTCAGGGGATTCGGAACGCCGTTACCGATGCTGACGGGGATTTTCGATTGCCCCTGCTTCCTGTTGGATCATATTCTCTGACCTGCGAGCTTGATGGCTTCGAGAAGTTGACCACCACGCAAAATGATGTCCGTCTCGGTTTCACTTTGAGCGTTTCTGTCGCTCTTAAGATGGCCACCGTATCAGAGGAGGTCACGGTGACAGCCGAGAATCCGCTCATCGATAAGGTGAATGCGGACAATAGCTACCGACTGAAGGGTGATGACCTGGCCAGAGTCCCATCCCAGGCGAGAACGATCGAGGAGGTCGTCTCTTTCACGCCCGGAGTCACGGGCGTAAGAGCCAGCACTGTTACGGGAACGGGAACGGGGCTTCCCAGTTTTAGGGGGGAAGGTGATGCCGGCAACAACTGGTTCATTGACGGCCTTTCCACGAAAGGAGTGCAGGACAATGACCCCGGCGTCAGGATCAACTACGATGCTTGGGAAGAAGTCCAGATCATATCCGACGGGTTTGATCCCGACCTCGGCCAGTCCCCGGGAGGGTTCATCAATGTCATCACCAAGTCCGGGGGGAACGCCTTCCATGGAGAAATCGGAACCCTTATCAGGGATTGGCACCTGCGAGCCCAACGTCAGGATCAGTTGGCCGTGGTGTCCGAGCCTGATACGTCCCTCCATCAGTTCTTCGGGAACCTGGGGGGGCCTATCCTCAAGGACAAGCTCTGGTTCTTCGTATCGAATAACTTCCACAGGTCACTTGACGATACAGAACAACAGTCCATCGGCTGGCTGACCATCCCTCCGGGAGGTAGGCGGTTCAGCACAAATAACATCTTCGGGAAAGTGACCTACACACCACAAAAGAACCATACTTTTTCCCTGAGCGGGACGCTGGACAAATTCCTGAGTCAAACCGGCGGAATCGGGCTCCCCGAGATTTATGAGAAGACCGAGTATGAAGACTACTCCTACCGGATCAACTACAGGGGAATCCTTTCCCAAGGCACCCTATTGACGGCAGCCTGGGGACAGAACAGGCGCAAGTCGTCCCAAGAGCCGCTCGACGGCGATTATGGGCCCCCGAGCTATACCTGGCTGGACATCGTCCAGACGACGAACAATAGTCCCTGGGGACAATTCGATCTTGAACGGAGGTCAGACTTCAACCTGGAGGTCACTCAGTATCTCGACCTCGGTCGCTGGGGAGATCATGAACTCGGTGCGGGATTCATTTACTATGACAATCGTTACGAAGGCCAAAACAAGTGGACCGGGTCCGATTTCGATCCCTGGAAAGGAAACGGATTCGACGACGGAACTATCATCACCTGGATATCTCCTGGAATTCCCAACGGGTTATATGAGTACGGTCCGGGTGACAGCAAAAACTGGACAAAGGGAGTCGGTTTTCACATCAAAGACAGGTTCACCATCGGCCGGCTCTCGCTCATGATGGGGCTGAGGGCTGAAACGCAGAAAATCTTCAATGACGTGGGAGAAACGGTCTGGAGCTGGGGGCTTGGTGATTTCCTGAGCCCTCGTTTTTCCCTGGCTTTTGACCTTCTGGGTGATGGGGACAATATCCTTAAATTCAGCTATGGTCAATTCGCCAGCACCCAAACGGCCCAAACATTAAACATCTTCAACAGACATATGTCCGTCAGCGTCAGGTTTTACAATTGGACAGGAGGCGTCGACCCCGCGGAAATTCAACTTGGCGATCCTTCGAATTGGGAGTTTATCTTTGAGCAAAGCAATGAAGGCATGCCTCTGGAGGTCGATCCCAATCTTAAACCCAATAAAAATTCCAAATTCCTCTTGGAATTCGACCGGCGTCTTGGAAATAATTGGGCCCTTAAATTCAGGGGGGTTTACTCCTATTCGAAAAACCTCGCGGACGATCTAGCCCTGTATGACCCGGAAACCTTGATAAAGTGGGTCTATGGGAATTTCGAGCTGAAGAGGAGGGATTACAGGGCGCTGGAAGTCGAGTTGAATGGGAGGATTGCCAATAAATTCATGCTGAATGCATCATATACATGGTCGCAGGCAAAAGGAACAAGCCCGGGCAATTCATGGGAGTTGTTAACTTGGGGAGGCGGTGGCGGTAATGGCTATGAATATGGTTGTTTTGGCGACCACGCTTATGTACCTGAAGGAGAACCGGACAAAGAGCTTATCGATTGGCTTTTTGGGGGAACAGGCGGGGTTGGAGTGGGCGATGAAGGCTGGTATGGATTCCTCCCCTACAGCGTGGACCACCAGATCAAGATTCTGGCTACATATATGGCTCCCTTGGGATTCAATATATCCGCGGGCATCGAATATCTTTCCGGCTATCACTGGGAGAAAAAAGGGCTATATCAAGCCCTCGGGCTTTTTGGGATTTATCCTGAGGGGCGCGGGGGGAGGACGACTCCCGCCCACATGTATGTGGACCTCTCGATTGAAAAGGATTTTGTTTTGCGCAGAGGGTTCGTCTTGGGCTTAGGGCTGAATGTCTATAATCTCTTCAACAGCCAGAGGCCGATTTCCTTCGTCAAAGAAGATACGGAACTATTCGGGCAGGTCTGGGGCCGGCAGCTGCCGCGGTGGCTTCAGTTCAAGTTTACGATGAGATTTTAGGCGTAATTCGCTCCGCTCTCAGGAAAGCGAGTCCGGACGCAAGGGAGGAATACGGGCTTTTTATCTTGCATCGTCTGAAATATAATTCTTCGGGTTCGGGTTTATCGAAAGAGGCCGAATCAATTACCAATATCTAAAGAGCGGGATAAGCCGGCGAGCCGTTTTCTGGCATCATCGATCTCGGGCCGGCCCGGATCGGCATCCTTCCAGAGGTCAAGAAACTTTTTGTAGCGGGCAATCGCCTTGTCTCTGTGACCCGTCCGTTCATATAGTTTAGCCAGCCGGTAATGAACGAGTGGATGGATGAGGCGGCGGTCTCTGCCCTGCGGGTTAAAGGTCGCCAGACGCTCGTAAGCGGCGAGCGCCTTGTTCAACTCCCCATTCTGAATATAAGCCCGCGGCACGATATCCCTGACAAACGGAGGAGGAAAATTCAGATAATCCACGGTCTGAATGACAAGCCAGTAATTGGTGAAACCCGATAAATAATCCGGTTCATCTCCAAAAGCCTCCAGGATTTTGTCAATGTCCGCCTTCCCTTGGCGGACGGCAATCTCATTTTCGAGGAGGTTATAGAGATAGCCCCACTTGTTTTTCAGTCCTTTCGGGGAAACGAGCGGAGAAATAAACCAAGGCCTGGGACCAGAGAGGCCGGAAAGGTTTGTTTTCACTTCTTCGAGTCGAGCCTTGGCCGACTCAGGTCGTCCCATCATGAGCTCGATCCAGCCGAGATTGTAGGCCAGGTTGGCTCTTGCGTAATGAAGGAATTGGCTGTTGGAAGTTTTTGTCAGCGACTCGACAGCCTCTCTATGGATTTCTTGGCTGAGCTTAAATTCCCCTTTTTCACAGTAGGCAACGGCCTGGCCGTAGCCCGCCAGCCAGGCCATTTCCTGATTGCCGACGCTTTTATAAAGTTCGGCCGACTTCCTGAAATCGGTAAGAGACTGTTCAATCCTGCCCATCCAGAGCTCGAGAAATCCTCTAAAAGCGATGGCATCTGCCTGAATCCCTGGGGGAATATCTCTTCTGAGAAGGCGGTTGACCCAGGTCACCGCCCCCGGATAGTCCTCTCTCAGAGCGCTGATATAGGCAAGACCATAATACACTCCAAATAAGCTGGGACCTATAGCCACGGCCTTCTCAAAATGAGCCATCGCCTCATCTAGCTTTCCCCAGAAAAAATACGTGCCCCCTATCGTGTCAAGTGGATTGGCGTTGTTGGGAAGCAAAGAAGCATACTTTTTGCCCATGTCGAGGGCTTTCTCAAAATCACCCAGAAGACCGTAAAATATGGCGAGAAAATTATAGGCTTCCTCAAAGTCCGGGTCGAGCTCCAAGACAATCTCACACTCTTTGATTCCCCTCTCAAAGTCTTCGAGACTCATGGCCAGCAGACTCAGCTGCCAATGGGCCTCTTTTTCTTTCGGATATCTTTTAACGAGTCCTTCCAAAGCAGGGAGGCTTTTATACCCCTCTGCTTTGGCCATTGATATGGAGACATCGATATAGACTCTTTCTTTTTCCGTGGCCCGATCGGAAAGCAATTTTGCTTGTTGGATGGCTTTCTGGCTGGCCTCGTGGTCTCCAAGAAATCTGAGGACATCGGCTAAGTACCTGTATGCCGAAGCAAAGGAAGGGTAAATCTGGACGGCCTTCTCCAGCTCTGTCCTGGCCTCAGGATATTTGTATTGATAATAGAAATCCACTCCCCGGAGATAATGATTGTAGGCCTCGATTGAAGACGTCGTTAGGTCTGCTATCCTGAGCGGCGCAGTTTGCAGTTTGTCCTCAGCCAAGCCCAGGCCGCTGCATATCTCGCGGCTGAGTTGGTCTATCTGGGTTTCCAGGATGCTGTCTTCTCCGCGGCCTCTCGATTGAATACCCTTAAGCAGCCTCTTTGTCTCCGCATCGAGGATTTTTACGTCCGCCATGAAAGTCTCTCCAGCCTTGGTGAGACTTCCGGAGACGATGAACTTGATCCCTTCCCTTCGGCAAAGCTCAAATC
>JBAUIH010000345.1:0-4319 GCA_049682755.1 Candidatus Aminicenantales bacterium
GTCTCGCTCCGCGTGCTTTGAGCAACGACCAGCGCCCCTTCGAGGGGCGCTCCGTTCTCGTCAGTAACCGTGCCGGTGATCCGTCCCCTCCCGATATCCTCCTGGGCGTAGACTGGCATAATCAGGACGCTGATGAACAGCCCAGCGATAATGAGATGTCCTTTCATTGTTCCCCTCTGGACTTGATCACGTCGTATCTCTCCATAATCTTGCGGCCGAGTGTCATCCTTTAAGATAGCTCCTCGCGGCCCCAAAAGCAAGAAAGGCGGCGCAAAAAAAAATTGACAACTTCGCCCTTTCTGGAAATAAATAGGGCATTGATACGATCATGATTCAGCGGAAAAACGGCGCAATCGTATGTTTTTTCCCGTCGTGAGAGTGCGGCTGACGGTTGGAATTTCATTTCAGCGCCCCGCAATCTTGCCATCCTAAATCCCATCAAGGAGGGCACATGGGCCTCAAAAACAGGTTCTTGAAACGCATCTTGGTCATCGCGGCCTGCCTAGTGCTGACGGCCGGCCTTCTCCAGGCCCAGCGCACGGCGGGAAGGATCATCGGCAACGTCACCGATGAGCAGGGAGCTGGGCTCCCCGGCGTCACGGTGGAGATCTCGAGTCCCGCCCTGATGGGCGGGGTCCATTCCCAGGTCACTTCCGATGATGGCTTCTACCGGTTCGCTAACCTTCGGCCCGGGACTTACAGGATCGTCTTCAAGCTGGAGGGCTTCCAGACGGTCGAGCAGCCCAATCTCATCCTCAGCTTGAACAGCACGGTCACCCAGGACATCGTCCTCAAGCAGTCCACCCTGGAAGAGCAAGTGACCGTGACGGCGGCGTCTCCGACGGTCGACGTGACCCAATCCGGGGTGTCCACGACCTACGCCAAGGACCAGCTCGAAAAGCTCCCCTTTAACCGCTCGACCTATTTCGACATCATCAACCAGACGGCCGGTTTCGCCACCAGCCATGGCGAAGCATCCTCCCGATTCACGGCCTACGGCTCCAACTCCGAGGAAAACGCCATGTACGTGGACGGGGTCGACCTGAGCAATCCGGAGATCGGAACAGCCTGGTCCTGGCCAGTGCCGGACATGTTCGAGGAAGTCGAGGTCACCGGCATCGGGGCCCAGGCCGAATACGGGAATTTTTCCGGAGCGGTGGTGAACATCGTCACCAAGTCGGGAGGAAACGCTTTCTCGGGGAGCGCGAGCTACTACGGCCAATACAAGGGCCTGACCGGGGACAACAACCCGATACCTTACGTTGAAGACACCGGCGAGGGCGCTTATTCCTTTAACAGGGTCAAATGGTACGACTATGCTTTCACGCTGGGCGGCCCGATACTGAAAGATAAGATCTGGTTCTTCGGTATTTACAACAACAACTTGGACCAGGCTTCCGATTTCGGCGACGACCCGGAGTACCCTTATAAGGGGACTCACAACGAGCAGTTTTTCAAAATCTCCTCCCAAATCTCCAAGGCCCATAGGCTGGTCCTCATGTATAACCGCCAGAAAGACTATTGGGCCGGTGCTGCCGATCCTTACAACCTGCCCGAGACCATCTCGGCCGAGACGGACCTGGTCAATATCTGGACCGGCATGTGGACCTGGCTGATCAGTAACAACACTTTCTTAGAGGCCAAGTATTCAGGCTATTACAGCCCCAATGATTATCTCCCGGCGTTCGGCCCCGAGAGTGACATCCACAATCCCGTCCACTACGACGGGGCGACGGGAGTTTCCTCCGGCGGGCAGTGGTGGCCTTGGTATTATAAGGTTACCCGCAATCAGGTCAACTTGACCGCCACGCATTTCGCGGATGATTTCCTGGCCGGAGACCATGAGTTCAAAGTCGGAGTTCAATTCAACCGCGGGACAAGCGACACCTACGGCGGCTATGGCGGCGGCAAATTCTATTACGATTACGCCGGCGAGCCCTACTATCTATACGTCCAGGATACCAACCGCTACGGTGGAACGGTCGTCAACGTCGGCGGGTTCATCGACGATTCCTGGAAAGTCAGCGACCGGCTGACCATCAACTTCGGCCTCCGCTACGACCACCACAACGCCTACATCCCCGCCTTCCCGCTGATGAGCAACTTCGAGGAGACGGGCGAGATGGGGGTCGGCATCGACGACCTGATCGTCTGGAACTCGCTCTCTCCCCGGATCGGCCTCGCCTACCAATTGACCTCCGACCAGAAAACGCTCCTCAAGGCTTCATTCGGACGTTACTACGTCTATCCCTACATCGCCAACTGGGAATGGCCCGGGCCCAACGCGCCGACCCTCTACATTTACTGGTGGAACGGCGAAGACTGGGAATACGTCTATGAGATCCCGGCGGAAGCCGGCTACACCATGGACCCGGAGATCAAGAACCCGTACTACGACCAGTTCTCACTGGGGCTGACGCGGGAGCTGGCCGCCAATCTCTCTCTGGGAGCGACCTATATCTACAAGAGCGGCAAGGATCCATTCGGCTACGAGGACCGGGGCGGCGTCTACGAGGAGGTGACCCGGGTTTCCCAGGATAACGGTCAAACGTATCAAGTCTATGACTGGGTCGGCGGAGATTTCGAATACTGGCTGACCAACCCGGAGGGATGGGGCCAGACCTACCACGGCGTCATCCTGGAGCTCAACAAGAGGTACGCGAACAACTGGCTGCTGAACGCTTCGGTCACCTGGTCCAAGGCAGAAGGCCTGAACCTGAGCTCGCGGGCGACCGGAAGCTACGGCATGAGCCAATCGCTGACCTGGTACACCGGTCAGTACGGGGCCGACCCCAATGAATTGATCAACGCCAAGGGCCCCTTGAACCTGGACAAGCGCTGGATGATCAAGCTCTCTGTAGGCTACAACTTCCCCTTTGACATCCTGTTCAGCGCCAACTACCTCTACCAGACCGGGCGCCCGACCTTGAAGTTCGTGCGCATCCCCGGCCTCAACCAGCCGGGAACGGTCAAGATCCAGGCCGAGCCCAAGGGCGAGGAGCGGCACGATGACCAACACCTCCTCAACCTCAGGGTGGAAAAATCCTTTAACATCTACAAAACCGCCAGGATCAACATTATGGGGGACGTTTTCAACCTCCTCAACGACGACGCGGTGACCCGCTGGCGCTCGAATGACGTCTGGAGGGATACATACAAGATAACCGGCTGGATTCCCTACCCAAGGAGGTTCCAGCTCGGGGTCAAGTTCCAGTTCTAGCTTCCCGCTGAAGCCGCCGGGCCGCCTCGACATGGCGGCCCGATTCTCCGGGCCGGCCGAGCCGGTTATAGATATCGGCCAGGACGAAGTGCCCTAAGATTTCCGTGTTCCGGTCGAGGCCGAGTTCCAAACCTTTCAAGGCGAGGGCTTCCGCCTCGCTCAAGTCCTTTCCGGCGTCCATCAGGGCCTTGGCCAGGAAGACATGGGCGGGTGCGAAATCCTCGTTCTTGGAAAGGCAGCTCCTGAACTCCTCCTCCGCCGCGCCCGGCTGTTTGGCGTTGAGCAGCAGAAGCCCCAGGTTGAAATCCGGCCGGTAATTATGGGGGGCCGTTTCCTGTTCCCGGCGGTATTCCGCGCCCGCCGCGTCCCATTCGCCCCGGGCCTCATGGATGAGCGCCAGGTTGAAGTGGGCGTTGAGGAGAGGCTGGCTTAACTCCACGGCGAGGGCGGCCCGGATCTCGCTCTCCGCCTCTTCGTACCTTTTCAGCTCGAGGAGCACGGCTCCCAGCCGGTTGCGGAGAAACCGGGACTCGGGGTTGATCTCCACCGCCGTCCGGATCGACCGGTGCGCCTCCTCCAAATCCCCCATGTCTTGATAGACCTCGGTCAGGTGGAAATAGGGCTTGGTGTCCTTGGGGTCGAGGTCGATGAGGCGGCGGAACCCGAGGACGGCTTCATCGTGTTTCCCCGTTTCTTTATAGACGAGCGCCAGCCCGAAAACGGCCTCGTAGTAGTCCGGCCTGACTTCCAGGGCGCTCTTGTATTCCTGCAAGGCTTCTTCATATCTTTTCTGCTTGGAAAAAATATTCCCCGCCAGGTAGCGCGCCTCCAGGATGGTCGGGTCCTTTTCCAGGACGGCCCGGATCTTCTCTTCGGCCTGGGCGAGCTTTTCCTCGGTGACCAGGAACTGGGTCAGCTTGATCTCGTTGTAGAGCTCGATCTTGTCCTTGGGGTCGGCCAGGTCGCGTCCCGCCCTCTGGACCGAGGAGCCGTGGAAAGCGCCGATATAGCCCAACGCCTGGAGCTTGATCAGGGATTCGTGATCGATGTTCTGCGGCCCGGCCAGCTCTTCTTCGGGAGCCGAATACCGGGATATGAG